>NZ_JBHYXN010000015.1:0-162055 GCF_042752335.1 Streptomyces sp. NPDC059355
CAGGAGCTGGACGAGCTCGGCGCGGTCCTTCGTCTTCACGTCGAACGCGGCGAAGTGCAGCCGGTCCTGGACGGCGGAGGCGATACCGGCCTGGTACTCGCCGTGGAACGGCACCGCCGTCCCCAGGGTGCCGGGGACTGCGGGCTCGGAGTTCCGGCGCACGACCGCCACGGCGGCGCCGGCCGCGGCGGCGCCGAGCGCAAGCCCGGCCCCGCCCCAGGCGAGCAGCGCCCGCCTCGAGGTGCCGTCGCCGGCCACGTCCGTGGTCGCGCCGCTGCCGCTCTGACCGGACTCCGGGTCCGGTTCGGACATCACTGCTCCCTTGCCTGCTTCTGGTCTGCTTGCTGTATCCGGGCTACTTGGCGACGGCCGCCGCGAGCTTGGAGAGCGGTTCGGCGAGCGCGTTGACGCCGTCCGAGAGCTCCTTGCGCTGCTCCTCGGCGACCTTGTCGTACACGGTGAAGTCGTAGCCGGTCTCGTCCGCCCGGTACTTGTCCAGCAGCGTGTTGATCGCGGTGAACCGGGCTTCCAGGGTCTTGGCCAGCTCCGCGTCGTTCTTCACGGTGACGGGCTTCAGCAGCTCATAGACCTTCTCGGCGCCCTCGACATTGGCCTTGAAGTCGGCCAGGTCGGTGTGGCTGTAGCGGTCTTCCTCGCCGGTCACCTTGTTGCGGGAGACCTCGTCCAACAGTTCCTTGGCGCCGTTGGCCATGGAGGTGGGGGTGATCTCCGCCGTGCCGACGCGCTTGTGCCACTCCGCGATGTCGGTGTCCAACCGGGACGCGAGGGCCTTCTCCTCGTCGCCGATCCTGTTGTCGGCCCACAGGGACTTCTCCAGCCGGTGCCAGCCGGTCCAGTTCTGACCGGGCTCCAGGCCGTCCTCGCGGACGTCGGTCTTCGGGTCGATGTCGCCGAAGGACTCTGCGACCGGCTCGGTGCGCTCCCAGCCACGCCGCGAGGAGGCGAAGGCCCGCTTCGCGGCCTCCACGTCCCCGGCGCGGACGGCGTCGGTGAACGTCTTGACCGCGGGGAGGGACTCCTCGGCCTGCGCGAGCACGTAGCCGCGGTACGCCGCGACGGCTGCGTCCAGCTCGGGGCTGCGCTTGTCGCCGCCGCTGCCGGTGGCCTTGACCTTGGTGCGGATGCCGTCGCCCTTCATGCCGGGCTTGCAGGCGAACTCGTAGTCGCCCGCCTTGATCTCGGCGGTGACGGTGGCCTTGGTGCCCGGGCCGATGTTCTCGCGCTCGGCGACGATCCGGTCATCGGGGAAGAGCACGTACAGCTCGGTGACCTTGGAGCCCTTGTTCTCCACCTGGATGGTCACCTTGCCCGCCGGGAACTCGGTCTTGGAGACCTCGCAGGCACGGTCCGACGCGGTCACCTGAAGGGCGCCGGCCGAGCCGCCATCGTCCTTCTGGGCGCACCCCGTGGCCGTGGCGGTGACTATCGCGAGACCGGCGGCCGCAAGAAGCGCCGAGCGGGCGGATGAAGACATGGGCACTCCCAGGCATGGCGGAACGGCAAAGCCACGGCAGACCCTCGGTTAGGCAAGGCTGCCCTTTCGTCTACGGCACTGTAGACGATGCCGGACGATACGTCTGCCACCGGACACCGGTGGGCCGGCGCACGCCGGGGTGGACGCGGATCTGGCCGACCGTGACGGTCCAGCGGGCGGACAGGGCCCACCCGAGCCGGGCAGCGGCCGGCGAGGCCGCGCGCGGGACGCGTTGCGTAGAGTTTCGATCTTCGTCGGTGGGATCGGCCCGACAGGCCGGGTTACGGGGAGAGCGGTCATGCGCAAGTTCTTGGGGTTGGCGGCGGGGGCCGCGCTGGTGGTGCTCGGGGTGGGGCCCGGGGCGAGTGTGGCGGCGACCCCGCCGGCCGGGACCAACCTGCAGGTGCTGAGCTGGAACATGTGCGACGTCGTGCGGTGGGGCGGATGCACGGAGCGGCAGACCGACGCGAAGGTCGCGCTGCTGAAGCAGCAGGTCCAGCAGCGGTACGTGCAGGCCATGCTGCTGCAGGAGGTCCGCCAGAGCACCCTGCGGAAGCTGACCGCCGAGCTCGGCCCGGCGTGGAGCGCCAGCTTCCAGCCGTACCACTGGTCGCAGAAGGGTGTCATCACCACGGTCAGCCCGTGCGAGACCAAGCCGGGCACCAGCGAGCCGCTGGACCCGAACGACGACGTCGGCACCGCAATCGTGGTCAAGGCGGGCCTGTCGGCCCCGCTCAAGTACCCGATGGTGCAGCCGAGTACGGCACTGGTCCCGCCCTTCCACTGTGCGACCGCCGACTACTTCGAGGTCCGGCTGTGCGCCGTGCACAGCCCGCGCGAGCTGAGCGAGGAGGATCCGGACTACCCCGGCCTCGACTACCGCGACGACTACCAGCTCGCGGTCTCCGACATCGTCGAGGACTCCCCCGAGGTGGTGTTCGGCGGCGACTTCAACACTCTGCCGCCCGACGCCGGCGCGAAGTACGCCAAGGTGTGGAAGCCCGCGGACCTGTACTCCGCGTACAAGGAGTGCGACCAGAAGAACTTCCCGGGCCGCACCGGCACCGCCACCCACTCCAGCAACACCAAGCTCGACTACCTCTTCAGCAACCTGAAGCCGCGGTCCTGCTTCGTGGAGCCGACGGCCCCGGAAGGCCAGAAGAACCTCTCCGACCACCGGTTCCTCGTCTACAGCGTGGAGGTCGCGCCCCCCGCGTGAGGTGTGACACCTCCCGGAAGGGGTGTCACACCTCCGGAAAGACCGGGGCGATCCCGAGGGCGGGGGCGACGGTCCGCCAGATCGTCGACCGGGCCGTGGCGAGGTCGACCCGGGGGTCGTCCAGCATCAGGCGGATGCCGAGGCCGTCGCAGAGGGCCAGGACGAGCGTGCTGACCGCGGCGACGTCGCACTCGGTGAACTCGCCCGATTCGATGCCCCGTTGCACGGCTCCGCCGACCCAGGCGTGGAGCTGGTCGTACAGGTCCACGGCGAGGTGACGGGCCGTCTGGTCACGCTGTGCGCGCACCCACAGCTCCTGCCACAGCTTCCAGTCCTGGCGCAGATCCGCGTCGCTGGGGAGCATGCTGCGCAGGATGCGGGCCAGGACGACCGCGGCCGGGGTGGTGTCCCCTCCGTCCTCGGCATCCGTGCCGGTCTGGGCGAACGAGTGCGTCATGGCTTCGGCGAAGAGCTTCTCGCGGGTGTCGAAGTGGTAGTGCAGCAGCGCCTTCGAAACCCCGGCGTGTTCGGCGACCTTGCGCATGCTGACGTTCTCGAAGCCGATGTCGGCGATGACTTCGCACGCGGCCTTGAGGATGCGCTCGCGCGTCTCCAGTGCACGCTCGGCCTTGGTCACGTTGGCTACTCCCCGTGTCGGCGCCCGCAGGGCGGGTGGGTGGTCGGGTCCGGCTGCCGGCCGCCGGACCCCCATCCTCGCTCATCACGCCCCCTGGTACCGGCCGTCGGGGCACGCCGGTCAGGGGTAGGTGTGGAAGCCCCGGCCCGTCTTGCGGCCGAGCAGGCCCGCGTCCACCATCCGGGCCAGCAGCGGCGGCGGGGCGTACAGCGGCTCCCGGTACTCCGCGTACATCGACCGTGCGATGGCCTCTACGGTGTCCAGCCCGATGAGGTCGGCCAGCGCGAGCGGCCCGAGCGGGTGGGCGCAGCCGAGGGTCATGCCCCGGTCGATGTCCTCGGCGGAGGCGGCCCGGGCCTCCGCCATCCGGACCGCGGCCAGCAGGTACGGCACGAGAAGCGCGTTCACGACGAATCCCGCCCGGTCCTGGGCGCGGACGACCTGCTTGCCCAGGACCTCGGAGGCGAAGGCGTGCGCGCGCCGGGCGGTCCCCTCGTCGGTGAGCAGCGAGGGCACGAGTTCGACCAGGGGGAGCACCGGGACGGGATTGAAGAAGTGGAGGCCCACCACCTGGCCGGGGCGCGAGGTGGCGGCCGCCAGCCGGATGACGGGTATGGAGGAGGTGTTCGTGGCCAGCACGGCGTCCCGGCGCTCCACCACTTCGTCGAGCCGGGCGAACACCTCCAGCTTCGCCCTCTCGTCCTCCGCCACGGCCTCGACCACGAGGTCCCGGTCCGCCATCAGGGCCATGTCCGTGGTCATGGTGATCCGGCCGGCCGCGGCGTCCCGTTCGGCCGTGGTGAGTTTCCCGGTGTCCGCGGCGCGCGCCAGGGAGCGCGTGATCCGCTTCAGGCCGGCGTCCGCGGCCGTCCCGTTCGTCTCCACCACCACGACGCCGCGGCCTGCGCGGGCGCAGATCTCGGCGATGCCGGATCCCATCAGGCCGCAGCCCACGATCCCGACCCGTTCCACATCGGTCATCGGTTCTCCCTTCACGTGCAGGATTGGTGCCGTGCGCGGCGGCGGTCCGGGCCCCGCACCGGAGCCCGGACCGGGCCCCGGACCGCCTTGCGGTCACACGGAGGAAGGCATGTGCAGCACGCCCGTGCCGCGCTTGACGAGTTCACCCGCGATGATCAGGCGCTGGATCTCGGAGGTGCCCTCCCAGATGCGGTCGACGCGCAGTTCGCGGTAGAGCCGTTCGACGGGGTACGAGCGGTCGTAGCCGCGGCCTCCGAAGATCTGCAGGCAGCGGTCGATGACGCGGCCGGAGGCCTCGCTCGCCGCCAGCTTGGCGATGGCCGCCTTGGCATGCAGCGTCTTGCGGTCGATCCGGCCCTCGTCGACCTCCCAGGCGACCTGGTGGGTGTAGGCCCGGTTGACGGCGATGTCGACCGCGCAGTCGGCGAGCATCCCCTGGATCAGCTGGAAGTCCGCGATGGGCGACCCGAACTGACGGCGCTCCACCGCCCAGTCCCGGGCGAGCTCCAGCGCCCGCTCGGCCGCCCCGATCGTCCGGGCGGCGATCATCAGCCGTTCCTCGGTGAACCAGGAGCGCGTGATGTCGTAGCCGTTGCCGACCTCCCCCAGCACGGCGTCCTCGGGGACGCGCACGTCGGTGAAGGTGAACTCGGGGTGCTCGTAGACGAAGGTGTGCATCCAGCGAGGCACCCGGGTCATCTCGATGCCCGGGGTCTCCTTGTCCACGAGGAACAGGGTCGGGGCGCCCTCCTCCCCCGCGGCGGCGAGCACGATCATGAAGTCCGCGTGGTCGCCGACGGTGACGAACCACTTCTCGCCGTTCAGCACCCAGCCGCCTTCGGTCCGCGTCGCCGTGGTCCGCAGGCTCTGCGGGTCCGAGCCGGCCTCGGGCTCGCTCACCGCGTAGCAGTCGCGCCGCTGCCCCCGGATGACGGGGACGAGGTAGCGCTCCCGCTGCTCGGGCGTGCAGAAGGACAGGGCGTTGGCCGGGCGCCACACCATGTCCCACAGGGCGCCGGTCAGCCGCCCGAGCTCGGCCTGGACGGTGACCTGTTCCAGGATGGTGAGCCCGGCGCCGCCCCATTCCGCCGGCATGTTGACGGCCTGCAGGCCGCTGTCGAGGACGGCGTCGCGGATCTCGGTGTGGGCGTGCGGGGGCAGGCCGTTGTTCTCCTCGCAGTCGGCCTCGTACTTCATGATGAAGTCGGTGAGCGCGCGCGCCGAGCCCTTGAGCTCTTCCTGACGGACGGTGAGGCGGAAGTCCATGTCACTCCTCTTCGATCGTTGAACGGCGGTGCGGTACGGGGGTTCGGTACGGGGTGCGGTACGGGGGTCAGGCGCCGGGCAGCGCGAGGGCCCGGGTGCCGCGCTTGACGAGCTCGTTGGCGATGATCAGGCGCTGGATCTCGGAGGTGCCCTCCCAGATCCGGTCGACGCGCAGCTCGCGGTACATGCGCTCGACGGGGTAGGAGCGGTCGTAGCCGCGGCCGCCGAAGATCTGTACGCAGCGGTCGATGACCCGCCCTGCGGCCTCGCTCGCCGCGAGCTTCGCCGTCGACGCCTTGGCGTGCAGGGTCTTGCGGTCGGTGTGCGGCTGATCGGCCTCCCAGGCGACCTGGTGGGTGTAGGCCCGGTTGACGGCGATGTCGACCGCGCAGTCGGCGAGCATCCCCTGGATCAGCTGGAAGTCCGCGATGGGCGAACCGAACTGACGGCGCTCCACCGCCCAGTCCCGGGCGAGCTCCAGCGCCCGCTCGGCCGCCCCGACGGTCCGGGCGGCGATCATCAGCCGCTCGTCGGTGAACCACTCCTTGGTCAGCTCGTAGCCGTTTCCGACGCCGCCGAGCACGTCCTCGTCGGGGACGAAGACGTCGGTGAAGGTGAACTCGGGGTGCCCGTTCACCGCGGAGTGCATGAACCGGGGGACGCGGGTCATCTCCACGCCCGCTGCCTCCTTGTCCACGAAGAACAGGGTCGCCGCCCGCTCGGGCCCGGCGTCGGCCTGCACCAGCAGGAAGTCGGCGATGTCGCCGCAGGTCACGAACCACTTCTCGCCGCTCAGCAGCCAGCCGCCGTCGGTACGGGCCGCCGTACTGGTGCACGAGCCCGGGTCGGAGCCCGCGCCGGGCTCGGTCACGGCGAACGCGTCGAAGCGCTCACCCCGGATGACGGGGAGCAGGTACTTCTCCCGCTGCGCCCCGGTTCCGTGGGCCAGGACGTTCGCGGGTCGCCAGGGGATGTCCCACAGGCAGTTGGTGACCTTGCCGAACTCCTCCTCGACGATGACCTGGTCCAGCAGGGAGAGCCCGGCCCCGCCCCACTCGGCGGGCATGTTGATGGCGTAGACGCCCGCCTCGATGGCGGCTCGGGTCAACTCGCGGACGGTGTCGGCGGGCAGCGGACCGCCGGCCTCCTCGGACTGGTCCTCGTACCTCATCAGGAGCCGCGTGTAGGCGGCGGCGCGGGCCTTGAGGTCGGCCTGCTCGGGTGTGTAGCGGAAGTCCATGGTGTTCTCCGGGGCGTGAAGGGGCGGGAGGGGGTGCGGGGTTCAGAGCAGGACGGCCCGCGCGTCCAGGGCGAGAGCCCCGTCGGGGCGCACCAGGAGCGGGTTGACCTCCAGCTCGGCGATCTCCGGATGCGCGGCGGCGACCGTGGTGACGCGCTCGATGACGGCGGCCGCCGCGGCCACGTCCACGGCCGGCCGGCCGCGTACGCCCTTCAGCAGGGCGGCGGTCCGCAGGCCGCGGAGCAGTTCACCGGCCCGCCGGGCCGGTACGGGCGCGAGCGCGAAGGCGACGTCGCGCAGGGTCTCGGTGAGCACCCCGCCGAGCCCGACGAGCGCCACCGGACCGAACCGCGGATCGCGGTTCACGCCCACGATCAGCTCGATGCCGTCCGTCAGGTCGGCCATCGCCTCGACCGAGTACGAGGGCGCGCCGAGCCGGGCGTGCATGTCCCGGTGGGCGGCGAGGAGCGCCTCCCGGTCGGCCAGCCGCAGCGCGACGCCGCCCGCGTCGGACTTGTGCAGGACGTGCAGGGCCTTGAGCACGTACGGGCCCTTGAACTCCTCGGCCGCGGCCAGCAGTCCGGCCTCGTCGGTGATCTCGCGGGCGGGCGGGAACGGCACGCCGGCGGAGTCGAGCAGGGCCCGTACCCCGTGGTACCCCGTGTCCCGCAGCGGCGCGGCGGGCGCCGGCAGGTCGGGGAGCCCGGGCGCGCCGGCGGCCCCCCGGGCGGTCATCGCCGCCAGTGCGCGGGCGGCGTCCTCGGTCGCGGCGAACACCGGCACCCCGGCCCGGGCCAGGACCCGGCAGCTCGGCGACTGCGGGTACATCGACTGCACGACCAGGGGCTTCGGCGCGGCCGCGAGGTGCCTGACGATCGCGCGGGCGGCCCGCTGCTCGCCCTGCGCGAGGACGGAGCCGCCGTCCGGGCCCCCGTCCGCGCCGCCGGTCGAGCCGCCGCCCAGGCCTCCGTCGGAGGCGGCGTACCCGCCGAAATAGCCGGTCATCAGGACGGCGTCGACCTCGTCGGCGGCGAGCAGTTCCGCGACCGTACCGGCGTACGAGAGGGGGTTCTGCTCGCCCATCCCGGCCAGGTCGACCGGGTTGCCGACCGCGGACTGCTCCCAGAGCACGGTCCGCAGCCGCTCCTGTGCCCGCGCGCCGAGTTCCGGCACGTCGAGCCCGGCGTCCTCGGCGGCGTCGGCCGCGATGGCGCCGTGGCCGCCGCCGTCGGTGAAGACGGCGGTCCTGCGGCCGTTCGCACGTGTCCCCGGCCCGGCGGCCAGGGCCGCGAGTACGACCGTCATCTCCCGCGGCGTGTGCACGAGTTCCACCCCCGCGTCGCGGCAGGCCGCGGCCACCACGTCGGCCGAGGTGGTGAGCGCCCCGGTGTGGGACTGGGCGCTGCGCGCGGAGGCGGCGCCCCGGCCCGCGGTGAGCAGCACGACCGGCTTGCCGGCCGCCGCGGCGGCCCGGGCGAAGGCCCTGCCGTCGCCGAAGTCCTCGGCGTAGACGGCGATGGCCGAGGTGGCCTCGTGGCGGGCGCAGTCCTCGACGAGGTCGACGAGGGTGACGTCGGCCTGGTTGCCGAGGGAGACGAAGCGGGAGAAGCCCAGGCCGTGCGGGGCGGCGCGGAGCTGGAGTTCGAGGGCGAGGTTGCCGCTCTGGCTCAGCAGGGCCACGCCGCCGGGTGCGAAGCGGTCGGAGGCGAGGTACAGCTCGGTCGTGTTGTCGGCGATGCCGAGGCAGTTGGGGCCTACCAGGACGGCTCCGGCGGCGCGGACGCGCTCGGCGACCGCCTGCTGGCGGGCCAGACCCTCGGGCCCCGCCTCGGCGAAGCCGGCGGTGATGCCTACGATCGCCCTCGCCCCGCAGGCCAGGGCGTCGTCGACGGCGGCCTCGAAGCCGGCTCCGGGAACGGAGATCACCACCAGCTCGACGGGTTCGCCGATCGCGGCGAGCGAGGTGGCCGCGGTACGGCCGAGGACGGTGCCGCCGCGCCGGTTGACCAGGTGGACGGGCCTGCGGCCCGGGGCCCGCAGTGCCTGCGAGGCCACGGCGTGGCCGTACTTCGCCGGGTCGTCGCTGGCGCCGACCACGGCGACCGAACCGGGGTCGAACAGTGCGGTCAGGTCGCGTCCCATGTCACTTCTCCACTCGGAGGGCGGCGTTGGGGCAGCTGTCGGCGCAGGCGCGCGCGGCTTCCTCCGCGGCGGGCTCGACGGCGAGGGCGATGAGGTTCGCGTAGCCCCATTCGTCGAGTTCGACGAGCTCGGGGGCGTGCTCCTGGCACAGTCCGTAGCCCTGGCAGCGGGTGGAGTCCAGCAGGAGTTTCACGGCGTTCCTTTCAGCGCGGGCAGCGGGGGCAGCGCGGGCGGCGCGATATGGGCGGAGGGCGCGTCGGCGACCTCCGGTACGGCGACGGCGAGGCGTCCGGGGCCGTCCGCGGGCAGGCCGGCGGCGCAGGCGGGGCAGGCCGCGCCGAGGTGGAAGGGGATGCGTTCGGGGAAGGCGCGCAGCAGGCTGCCGGCGGTGCCCGCGGCGGCGTCGAGCAGCCCGCAGGCGCCGCGGCCGGGCAGGGCGCGCGACCACCGGGTCAGGTTCGCCAGGGTCTGCGGCCCGGCGGTGCCCGCGGCGAGGGCCCGCAGGGCGTCGTGCACGGCCGCGGTGCCCGTGACGCAGACCCCGCACTGCCGTGCGCTCTCGGCCGCGAGGTGGCCGACGGCCGCGGTGGCGACGGTCACCGGGCAGGCGCCGGCGGCCAGGAGGCGGATCGCTCCGCAGCCCAGTGCGGTGCCCGCCGCGGCGAGCGCGCCGGGCTCGAGGGGAAGGTCCAGGCCCCGGGCGCCGACGAGTCCCCCGAACAGCCCGCCCATCAGGGCCCCGGCCGCGTCCGGGGTGCCGTGGGCGGCTGCCAGGGTGCGCAGCGGGACGCCGTACGGGATCTCGGTGAGCAGCGGTGTGCCGCTCCCGCCGGACAGCGTCACCAGGGTGGAGCGGGCGATCCGCAGCCGCAGTCCGGGCCGGGCGGCGGTCAGGGCGATGCGGGCCAGCGTCTCGACGTTGGAGACCAGGGTGGGCGCGCCGCCGACGCCGCGTTCGAAGGGGCGGGGCGGTTTGGCGGTGGGCAGGGCCGGGCCGCCGTCGATCCTGCGGACCACCGCGGACTCCTCGCCGGCCACGTAGGTGCGGTCGGTCTCGACGACCTCGATGGGCAGGGGCGGCGGGTGCTCGGCGAGGGCCCGGCGTACGCGGGCGCCCGCTTCCGCGTCGGAGAGGTAGACGTAGCCGCGTGCGGCCCCGGTCATCGCTGCGGCGTGGGCGAGGCCGTCGAGCACCAGGTGGGGCCGGGCCCGGAGCAGCCAGCGGTCCTTGACGGAACCCGGCTCGCCCTCCTCGCCGTTGGCGACCACGACCGGGACGCCGCCGCCCTCTCGTACGGCGCCCTCTCGTACAGCGCCCTCTCGCATGCCGGCCTCTCGGACGGCTCGCAGTTTGACGGCGACCGGGAATCCGGCCCCGCCGCGGCCCCGCAGGCCGGAGGCGTCGAGGTGGTGCAGCAGTTCGTCGGGGCCGACGGCGCTCCGGTAGCCGCCGCCGGCGCGGTACGCCCCGGCGCTCTCCGTCACGTCCGGTCGCGCTCCGAACACGGAGTCCGGCGGCTGCGCCGTCGGGAGTCGGATCGCGGTCATCGGCTGCCTCCTGTCCGGGTGGGGGTCCGCAGGGTCCGTACGGCGTTCTCCAGCGCGGTACGGTCCTCGGCGGTGCGGCCGTACCCGGTGCCCGGGAGGCCGATGAGCATGCGGTGGTGGTCGAGGACCACCTCCGCGGCGAGCAGGGCGGCCGCACGGTCGCCCGGTCGTGAGCCCTCGGCCACGGAGGTCACCAGCTCGGTGACCTCGGCCAGGTAGCGGAGCCAGCCGTGCCGGCTGCCCCGCAGGACCAGGCGCTCCACGCGCCGCCGCTCGGCGGCTGCCGGATCCGCGGCTGCCGGGTCCTCGGCCGCCGGTTCCCCGGCCGGAGCAGGGGCCTCCGGCGGGAGTGACGGCGAAGCCGGGGGCGGGGCGCGCAGGGCGGCGACCGCCAGGGGCAGTTCCCGCTCCGGTTCGGGGGTGAGGCCGAGCCAGTCCAGACGCCGACGACCGCTCATACGTGCCTCCGGGAGGGGTGGGGTGCCGGGACGGCCGGCGCCGGCGGGGCCCGGGCGTGAGGGGAAGCCCGGGGTTCGCCGAGGGGGACGCCGGATCGTGCGGCGCAACGGGGGGTGCGGGGGTGCGGGCCCGGGCGGATGCCGGGGCGGGCAAGGCTGCTTCCGGCGCGGGGAACAGGGCGGATGCACGGTGGCGCCGGAGCAGCGACGGGTGACACGTTGACTGACCGATCGGTCAGCGATAGCAATCACGCTAGCTGACCGATCGGTCAGCCCACAAGTCTTGACCCGGCGGAAATGAGCCAGCAATCTGGCTGTCCAATCGGTCAGCGAGGTCGCGGCGTCCGCCGTACCTCCCCCTGCCCGCAGCTGGGTCGCCTCGACACGATCGCTCACTCCGATCGCTCGCTCGCTCCGATCGCCGACACCGATCGCCGCACGTACGGCAAGGAGTCACCCGATGCAGCACAGAGCCCCCCGAACACCGATCGGCCCGCCCGGCCAGGACTCCCCCGGGCCCGCCCTGTCAGCGCGCTACTACACCGATCCCGAGACGGGCGCCGCGGAGATGCGGCACGTCTTCGGCAAGTCCTGGCAGGTCGTCTGCCACGAGTCCGACCTCCCGGGCCCCGGAGCCCGGCTCGCCGCCACGGTCGCGGACCGCGAGGTACTGGTCGTCCGTACCGAGGACGGCGCCCTGGCCGCCCACCTCAACGTGTGCCGCCACCGCGGAACCCGCCTGGTGACCGCCCCGGAACCGGACGGCAAGGCGATCCGCTGCCCGTACCACGGCTGGACGTACCGACTCGACGGAAGCCTGGTCGGCGCCCCGGAGGCACGGCAGATCCCCTGCCTCGACAAGCCGAACCTCAGCCTGTTCCCGGCCCGCGTCGAGTCCTTCCTCGGCTTCGTCTTCGTCAACCTCGACCCCGACGCCGTACCGCTGGCGAAGAGCTGCGCGGGCCTGGCCGAGGCGGTCGGCCACTACGCCGGAGCCGATCTCGTCCCCGTCGGCCGCGCCCGTATCCACGACCTGGCGGGCGCCGAGGTGCAGGAAGCCAACTGGAAGGTGGCGGTCGACAACTACCTGGAGGGCTACCACGTCCCGGTGGCCCACCCCGGGCTGATGCGGCTGCTCGACTACCAGGGCTACACCTGCGACATCGAGGAGTCCTACGCCCTGTTCACCTCGCCGCTGCGGGACAAGCCCTCCTCCAACTGGCCCGAACGCCTCTACCAGCGCATCGCCGCCCCGATGCCGGGCCTCGCCGAGGCCGACCGCAGGGTCTGGCGGTACGCGGTGATCTACCCGAACACCCTCATCGACTTCTACCCCGACCACGTCCTCGCGTGGACCGCGATCCCGACGGCGGTGGACCGGGTGGCCGTACCCGGCGCGTTCTACACCCGCCGCGGCACCAGCCTGCGCACCCGGCTGGCCCGGCGCCTGAACATCCACATCGGCTGGATCACCAACGACGAGGACGCCGAGCTGGTCGCCCGCGTCCAGAAGGGGCTCTCCACCCCCGGGTTCGAGCCCGGACCCCTGTCGCGCCGCGAGTCGGCGGTCGGCTGGTTCGCCGGACGCATCCGGGCCGACCTCGACGCCGCCTGACCGTGAGCCGAGCCGTGAGAGCCGCGAGCCGCTCCCGCTGAAGCGCGTCGTCCGCGCGGGCACACCGGGCACCACCGCGGCCCGCGCCGCCCCGCCCCGTACGACCGCGCCCCGTACGACCACCCCCGTACCACCACCCCCGCCGCTGTTCCCCTCCCGCCGTCCCCCCACGGCAGCGGGCCCCTACGGAGAGGACCCCGATGTCCCCCGAGGCACTTCCCCTGACCAGACGCTCCTTCCTCCGCGCAGGCACCACCGCGGCCCTCGCCCTCACGGCGGCCGGCTGCGGGTTCGCATCCGACGGCGACCCGGCCGGAGCAGCGGCCGCGCACACCCCGATCGACGTCAAGGTCGACGGCGACCTCGTCTACTTCAACTGGGCCGACTTCGTCGATCCGGCCGTCTTCGAAGGCTTCCAGAAGGAGTACGGGGTCAAGGTCGTCCAGTCGAACTTCGACTCCATGGAGGGCATGGCAGCCAAGCTCAACGCCGGCAACCGCTACGACATCATCTTCCCCACCGCGAAGTGGGCCCAGCGCCTCGCCGCGGGCGGCAGGCTGCGCACGATCGACCACGGCCGGCTGAGGAACGCCGAGGCGGTGTTCGGCGGCTACGGCTACTTCGCCGACCCCTGGTACGACCCCGGCTCCGCGCACACCGTCCCCTTCACCATGTACAAGACCGGCATCGGATGGCGCCGCGACCGCCTCGGGGACCTCACCGGCTCCTGGAGCGACCTGTGGAACGAGCAGGCCAAGGGCAAGGTCTTCGTACTCGACGACCGGGACGAGGTGCTCGGCATGGGCGCGCTCAAGCTCGGACTCGGCCTCTCCACCGGCGACCCCGCCGAGCTCGACCGCGTCGGCGACGCCCTGCGCTCGCTCCGCCCCCGGCTGCGCGGCTTCTCCAGCGACAGCTACAACAACCTCCTCAACGGCAACGCCGACATGACGCAGGCCTGGAGCGGGGACATGGCCTCCATGCTCGCCCAGGCAGAGGACCCGGCCGTCTTCGGCTTCGAGGTCGCCCGGGAGGGCGCTCCCGTCAACTCCGACTGCTACGCCATACCCGCCAACGCCCGGCACCCGGGCACGGCGATGCTCTTCATCGACTACATGCTCCGCCCGGAGAACGTGAAGAAGAACATCGAGTACATCGGCTACCCGATGCCGGTGCGCGGCACCGAGGACACCTACGCCGCGCTCGTGGAGCCGTTCCCGCAGTGTCTGGTGACCGCCGAAGACCTGGGGGCCGACCTCTTCTTCCGCAACGGCACCGCGGCGGGCGAGCGGGCCCGCGACGCCGCCTGGACCGACGTGAAGGCCGGCTGACATGACACGACGCACACCATCCGGGGCGACCCGTCCGGGCCGGGGGCCGTCCGCGTCGGGGGCACGGCTTTGGACCTGGCTCATGCTCCCCGGCACCCTGTGGATGACCGGCTTCCTGCTCGCCTCACTCGTCCTGGTGGCCACCCTGGCGTTCGGCACCACCGATCCGCTGGGAAACCCGCGCTTCGGGCTCAACTTCGACAACATCGCCACGTTGGCCGACCCGGCGTACAGCACGGTCCTCCTGCGTTCCCTCGGCTACGCACTCCTGACCTGTGCCATCTGCCTGGCCGTGGCCTATCCGGTCGCCTACACCATCGCGCTGCACGGCGGGCGCTTCAAGAACGCGCTGATCGCCGCCATCGTGGTCCCGTTCTTCGCCAACTACCTGGTGCGGATGTACGGCTGGTCCGTCGTCCTCTCCGACGACGGACCGCTGCTGCGGGCCCTGCGGGCGGTCGGTATCGCCGGCGACGACACCAAGATCCTCCAGACCGGCGCGGGCGTCGTCGCCGGACTCGTCTACGGCTTCATCGTGTTCATGATCATCCCGCTGTACGCGGCCCTGGAACGCATGGACACCTCGCTCATCGAGGCCGGACGCGATCTCTACGGGGGCCCCTTGAGGACCTTCTTCTTCGTCACCGTGCCCGCCACCCGGCAGGGCGCCGCCGCCGGCTGCGTCCTCGTCTTCCTGCCCGCCATGGGCGACTTCGTCAGCGCCCAGCTCATGGGAGGACCCGACCAGATCATGATCGGCAACCTGATCCAGGACAAGTTCTTCCAGGGCCAGAACTGGCCGCTCGGCTCGGCCCTGACCATGCTGCTGATGGCGGTCCTGTTCCTCGGGATGCTCGGCTACCTGCGGCGCACCCGCAAGGACGAGGCGGAGGCGGCCCGATGAGACGACGCGCCGAGCGACGGCCCCGCTTCGCGATCGCGGTCACCGTGCTCTTCTTCGTGCTCCTCTACCTCCCGGTGGGCGTCGTCGTCCTGTTCTCCTTCAACGCGCAGAAGTCCCTGACCGTCTTCGAGGGGCTGAGCCTGCGCTGGTACGAGGCCTTCTTCCACGACGACGTACTGCTCGACTCGCTCGGCATGAGCCTGCGCATCTCCCTGGTCGCCATGGCCGGCTCGCTCGTCCTCGGCGTGGCCCTCGCGCTCGGGCTGGTACGCGCGCGCAGTCGGCTCGGCTCCTTCGCGGGCCTGGTCATGCTCGTCCCGCTGATCACCCCGGAGATCGTCACCGGCGTCGCGGCGATGCTCCTCTTCAAGGGCACGGGCATCACGCTGTCCACCGGCACCGTGATGCTCGCCGAGATCACCTTCTCCATCTCGTACGTGACGGTCATCCTGCGCTCCCGCATCGCCGCCCTGAACCCCGAGGTGGAAGAGGCGGCGATGGACCTCGGCGCCACCCGCCGGCAGGCGTTGCGCCTGGTGACCCTGCCCGCGCTGCTCCCCAGCATCCTGGCCTCGGCCGTCCTGGTCTTCGCCCTCGTCTTCGACGACTTCGTCCTCGCCTACTTCACCACGGGCGTCGATCCGCAGCCGCTGTCCGTACGCATCTACTCGGCGATCAGGTTCGGCGTGCAGCCCACCATCAACGCCGTCGGCACCCTGATGCTCCTCGGCTCCGTGGCGCTCATCGTCCTCGCCCTCGCCATCCCGCGCCTGTTCGGCCGTCGCGGCGGCCTCGATCTGCTCTCCGGGAAGTGACCCCATGCAGCACCCTCCCCGTCCCCCGCTCCCGCGCCCGCACCCCGCAGTCCGGCTCGACCGGGTCTGCAAGCAGTACGCCGGCAGCGCCGACGCGTACGCCGTCCGCGACGTGACCCTCGACATCGCCCCGGGCGAGTTCTTCTCCCTCCTCGGCCCCTCCGGCTGCGGAAAGACCACCCTGCTGCGGATGATCGGCGGCTTCGCCGATCCCACGGAGGGCAGCGTCCTGCTCGACGGCGAGGACGTCACCGGGCTTCCGCCCGACAAGCGCAACGTCAACACCGTCTTCCAGAGCTACGCCCTCTTCGACCACCTCTCCCTCGCCGACAACGTGGCCTTCGGCCTCAAGCGCAAGGGCGTGCCCCGCGCCGAGATCCGCGAGCGGGTCGCCGGCATGCTCGACCTCGTACAGCTCGGGCACCTGGCCGCCCGCAAGCCGCCCACGCTCTCCGGCGGCCAGCGCCAGCGCGTGGCCCTCGCCCGCGCCCTGGTCAACCGCCCCCAAGTACTGCTGCTGGACGAGCCGCTGGCCGCCCTCGATCTGAAACTGCGCCGCCGGATGCAGGTCGAACTCAAGCAGATCCAGCGCGAGGTCGGCATCACCTTCGTCTTCGTCACCCACGACCAGGACGAGGCGCTGACCATGTCGGACCGCATCGCCGTCATGAACGAGGGCCGCATCGAGCAGTGCGGCACGCCGGAGGACGTGTACGAGCGCCCCACCAGCACCTTCACGGCCTCTTTCATGGGCACCTCCAACCTCGTCCCCGGGACCTACCGCTCCGGCGAGGTCGTCCTGGAGCAGGGCCCCGCGCTGCCCGTCGGCCTGCGGTCCGCGGTACCCGACGGCGCCGCGGTCAGCCTCTCGATCCGGCCGGAGAAGATCTGGCTCTCCGACTTCGAACCGGGCATGGCCCGGGTCGGCGGAGTCGTGCGGGAGACCGTCTACGGCGGTGCGACCACCACCTACCTCATCGAACTGGCGCCTGGCGTGACGGTGTCCGTTCTGGAGCAGAACACCATGCGCTCGCGCATGGAGGACCGCTGGAGCGGCGGCGAGCGCGTCGAGATCGGCTGGAAGCCCGAACACTGCCTGGTCCTCGCCTGACCCCTCCGGGCCGCCGCTCCGGCCGCCTTCCCAGCAGCCTTCCCGCACCCAGCGAAGGAACACCCCCATGAACCACGACGTCATCGTGCTCGGCGCGGGCCTCGCAGGTCTCGCCGCCGCACGCGACCTGGCCGAGGGCGGCGCCGACGTCCTCGTCGTCGAGGCCCGAGACCGGGTCGGCGGGCGCGTCGAGCAGACCCGCCTCCCCGACGGCCGCCTCGTCCAACTCGGCGGAGAGGTGGTCGGCCGGTCCCACACCGCCTACACGGACCTCGTCGCCGAACTGGGCCTCACCCTGGTCCCCAGCTACGTCGCCGAGCCCGGCGCCCTCGTCCGCGCCACCCCCGAAGGGGTCTCCGCCACCGAGCCGCCCCACTGGTTCGGGCCCGGCGACGACGCCTGCCACCGAAAGGTCACCGCCGCCTTCGCCGCTCTCGCCCGCACCGTCGACCCGGACGACCCGTGGTCCCACCCCGGCGCCATCTCCCTGGACCGGCTGTCCGTCGGCGACTGGCTGCGCGCCGAGGGCGCGGCCCCGGCCGTCGTACGCCTCTGGGAGATCGGACAGCTCGCCCTCGCCGACGGCTCCTGCGAACGCACCTCCCTGCTCGCTTCCTTGCGCAAACACGCCGCCGTCCCCGGCATCGGCCACTACGAGTACGAGGCGTGGGAGGGCCTGCGGGTGGCCGAGGGCTCGGCGACCGTGGCCCTGCGCATGGCCGACGCCCTCGACGGGCGGATACGGACCGGCTCCGCGGCCGAGGCGGTCACGGTGTCCCCCGGCCGCTGCTCCGTACGCCTGGCCGGCGGCGAGACCCTGACCGCGGCAGCCCTCGTCAGCGCCCTCCCCGTCGGCCCTCTCCGCTCGGTCGCCGTCACCGGGGTGAGCGACGACCGCCTCGCCTCCCTGCACCGCCAACGGCACGCCCTCGCCGCCAAGTTCACCGCCGCCTACGACAGGCCCTTCTGGCGCGACCACGGCCTGAGCGGCCTCTCCGAATGCGAAGGGGTCCTCGGCAGCACCTGGCCGCAGAGCGAGGGCATCCTCTCCTCCCTCGTCCCGCCCGAACGGTTCGGCGTACTCCTGGGCACACCCGCCCACCTGCGGGAATCCGAGCTGCTCGGCGAGATCGCCCGCCTCTACGGCGACGAGGCGCACCGCCCGCTCGCCACGTATCTGCGTATGTGGGGCACCGACCCGTGGACCCGGGGGTACGTCACCCAGTGGACCCCCGGTGACGTCATGGCCGTCGGTCCACGGCACGGCACCCATGAACCGCCCTTCTACGTCTGCGGGTCCGACCAGTGGGTGGCCGGCTACATGGAGGGCGCCGTGCGCACCGGGCGCGACACCGCCGAGGAGGTGCTGCGCCGTGGCTGACACCCCGACCGTCACCGTGCTCAATCACATCGGCGGCGTGGACCGGCCGGCCGCCTCCGGCGAGACGATGGAACTGACCGGCCCCGCCACCGGCCGGGCGCACGCCCGCGCCCCGCGCTCCGGTGCGGCCGACACCGACGCCGCCGTCTCGGCGGCGTCGGCCGCGTACGAGCACTGGTCCACGACCACCCCGGCCGTCCGCCAGCGCGCCCTGCTCTGCCTCGCCGACGCGATGGAGGCGCACGCGGACGCCCTGACGGCCGCGGAAACCGCGGACACCGGCAAATCGGTGCGGCAGTTCAGGGACGAGGAGCTGCCCGCGATCGTCGACACGGTGCGCTACTTCGCCGGGGCGGCCCGGAACCTCCCGGGCGCGGCCGCGGCGGAGTACACCCAGGGCCGTACCTCCCTGCTGCGCCGCGAACCGGTCGGAGTCTGCGCCCAGATCACCCCGTGGAACTACCCGCTGATGATGGCGGCGTGGAAGATCGCCCCGGCGATCGCCGCCGGCAACACGACCGTGCTCAAGCCCGCCGACACCACCCCGTCCTCTTCCGCACTGCTCGCGCGGATCGCCTCCGCACACCTGCCACCGGGCGTCCTCAACGTGGTCTGCGGCGATCGCGACACCGGGCGGGCGCTCACCGCCCACCGCGACGTGGCCCTGATCGCGGTCACGGGCAGTGTGCGGGCGGGCCGGGAGATCGCGGCGGCCGCGGCGGCCGACCTCAAACGCGTCCACCTGGAGCTGGGCGGGAACTCCCCCGTCATCGTCCACGACGACGTGGACGTCGAGGCGACGGCCGCGGCCCTGGCCGCCGTCGCCTACTACAACGCCGGCCAGGACTGCACCGCGCCCACCCGGCTCCTGGTCCACCACCGGGTGCACGACGCGTTCCTCGCGGCCTTCGCGGCGTCGGCGCGAAAGCTGCGCACGGGCCCGCCGAGCGACCCGGACGCCGACTTCGGGCCCCTCAACAACGCGGCCCAGCTCGCCTCGGTACGGGCCAAGCTCGACCGCCTCCCGGCCCATGCCGAGATCGTCACCGGCGGCGCGCGGCTCGCCCGACCGGGCTTCTTCGTCGAACCCACCGTCGTGGCGGGCGTGCGCCAGGACGACGAGATAGTGCAGGAGGAGACCTTCGGCCCCGTCGTGACGGTCCAGCCGTTCACCGACGAGGCGCAGGCCCTTCGCCTGGCCAACGACGTACGTTTCGGCCTCGCCGCCGGCGTCTGGACCTCGGACCACGACCGCGCCATGCGTGCGACCCGGATCCTGCACACGGGCATCGTCTGGGTGAACACCCACGGCACCACCGTCTCCGAGATGCCCCACGGCGGTGTCAAACACTCCGGCTACGGCACCGACCTCTCCTTGTCCGGCCTGCTCGACTACACGCAGGCCAAACACGTCATGCTGTGAGCTCCCTCCGGGAAGCCCCTCCGGGCAGTCAGCCGATGGGGGCCTGCCGGACCGCCAGCTCGGACCGGACGAGCTCCAGGAGGCGCCCCGTCCAGTTGCGGCCCCGGCCTCCGTTGTCGCCCCAGAAGCCCGAGTCCGCGTCGTCGTAGAGCACCGTCGCGTCACCCGTGGACAACAAGATCTCGGCAAGGCCGGGGTGCTGTTCGTACTTGGCGCGCAGCAATCGGGCCATGACCGCGGTCCGTGCCCGGTCCCAGCCTTCGCACCGCGGAGCCGCGGCGGCGAGGGTGCGGGCCTTCGCCCCCGTCCCGGCCGTCGCCACCGCGGCACGCGCCTGCGGTTCGGCGACGGACAGGGCCCAGTAGGCGTGCGCCACCGAGGGGTAGGTGCGCGACGGAGTCGGCCGCCCCGTCGGCCGGCACGCGTGAAGGGGCCTCCGTGAGCCACCGTGCCCGCTGCTCGAAGTACGCGATCGCCTCGTCGTACTCCTCCTGCGTCACCGGTTCCTCGGGCCGGTCCGGCGCCCTCCCGCCGGGACCGGCCACCAGTACCCGCAGGGGGTGGTCCTTGCGGTCCATGTCGCCGAGCGCGTAAAGGCGCACCGTCTCGGGGATGGCCAGGTAGGCGGCCAGGGCAGCAGCCCGGTTGCCCTCGGTCCGGTCGCCCATGAAGACGTCCACCGCCGCGAGGCAGCGGCCGGTCGAGTCGGGGCGACCGTTCAGCTCGTCGATGGTGTCGCGGACCTCGGCGAGCAGGAGCTCCGGCGTCGACCAGGTGTGCGGTCCGCCGAAGGTCCACGAGGCCAGCCCGTGTGCGGACGCGCGTCCGCCGTCCGGAAGGGCGGTGGCCACCCAGCCGGTGCGGAGCTTCTCCTCGAACTCGTCGAGTGTGACCAGTTCCCAGCAGTCGACGAGGCCGTCGGCATAGATGAAGAGGTCGGTGAGGAAGTAGGAGCCGCCGTTGCATATGAACGCGTGCCGCCACGTGCCTGGTACGCGGACGCCGTCCGCCGTGCGATGGGTGATCCGGTTGCCGATCATCCCGTGATGATGCAGGACGGGCCGACCGGGAAGCACGCCGATTTCCGTTGGGTCCTACGTGGCGCGCGGCGCGGCTTCCCGCGGGACCGGCGGGTGGCATGCGGCGCGGCTGCCGTCGTCCTCTTCCGTGCGCGGCCAGTACCGCCCTTCGAGGGCCTCGGCGCTGCGGTTGAGCCGGACCAGGACGTCCTCCAGCTCCTGCACCTCCTCGGGGGACCAGCCGGCGACGACCCTGGCCAGGCAGGACCGGTTGACCTCACGGTCCCCGGCGAGCCGGCGCCCGCCTTCGGCGGTGATGCGCAGCTTGCGGGCCATGCCGCCGTCCGGGTCCGAGACGCGCTCGGCCAGTCCGCAGCGCAGCAGTGCGGCCGTCTGCCGGTTCACGGTCGAGGTGTCGAGCCCGAAGGCCTCCGCCAACTGCCCGATGGACATGGGGCCTTGTGTGTCGATCCGGCAGAGCAGCAGGTACGCCGACCGCTCCAGGCGTTCGGGGTCGCGCTCACGCCGGGCGAGCACCTGGTGCCGCGAGAGCAGCATCAGCTCCCGCTCCAGTTTCTCCAACACTGCGCCTCCCGCTCCTTCCGGCGCTCCCATTATTGCGGACGGCCTCAGGCGAGGGCCGGCCGCGGCAATATGCATGATACATAGGATGTGTACTATGCACTTCTCGTTCTCTCCCCGACGAGCCACAGCCTCAACCCGGAGGACCCGCATGACCCTCACCACGTCCACCGCCTCCCGCGCGGCCGCGATCCTGTCCCGGCCCGTCACGCTGAACGGCCTCACCGTCCCCAACCGCATCGCGATGGCTCCGATGACGCGGATGTTCTCCCCCGGCGGCGTGCCCGGTGAGGACGTGCAGGCGTACTACGCCAGCCGGGCCGCCGCGGGCGTGGGCCTGATCGTCACCGAGGGCACCTACGTCGGCCACGAGTCCGCCGGGCAGAGCGACCGGGTGCCGCGGTTCCACGGCGAGGACCAGCTGGCGGGGTGGGCGAAGGTCGCCGCGGCCGTGCACGAGGCGGGCGGCACGATCGTGCCCCAGCTGTGGCACATAGGCATGGTGCGCAAGCAGGGCGAGGCGCCGTACGCCGACGCGCCCGCCGTCGGCCCCTCCGGCATCCGCGTCGACGGCACCGAGGGGACCGGCAAGGCGATGACCCGGGCCGACCTCGACGAGGTCATCGGCGCGTTCGCCGACGCCGCCGAGCAGGCCGAGCGGATCGGCTTCGACGGCGTCGAGCTGCACGGCGCCCACGGCTACCTGCTCGACCAGTTCCTGTGGGAGCGGACCAACCGCCGCACCGACACCTACGGCGGCGACGCGGTGGCCCGTACGAAGTTCGCCGCGGAGATCGTGGCCGCGGTCCGCGAACGCGTCGCGGCCGACTTCCCGGTGATCTTCCGCTACTCGCAGTGGAAGCAGGAGGCCTACGACGCCCGGCTCGCGCAGACCCCGCAGGAACTGGAGGCGATCCTGGCCCCGCTGGCGGCGGCGGGCGTCGACGCGTTCCACGCCTCCACCCGGCGCTACTGGCTCCCGGAGTTCGAGGGCTCGGACCTGAACCTGGCGGGCTGGACCAAGAAGCTCACCGGCCGGCCGGCCATCACCGTCGGCTCGGTCGGCCTCGACGGCGACTTCCTCCGCGCCTTCGCCGGCGAGGGTGCGGCGCTCGGCGACATCGACAACCTCCTGGACCGCATGGAACGCGACGAGTTCGACATGGTCGCCGTCGGCCGGGCGCTGCTCCAGGACCCGCAGTGGGCGGCGAAGGTCCTGGGCAACCGCTTCGACGAGCTGAAGCCGTACGACCCGGCGGCGCTCAAGTCGCTCAGCCGGTAGCCGCCGGCCGCCCGCACCGACTCTGCCGGCCGGCGGAGCCGGTGCGGGCACCCGCGTGTCGGCGGGGTGGCCCGGTGGTGGGTGGTGCACCGTCGGTCCGGTGACGACGACTGCGCAGCGCCGGCTCCCGGCTCCGGCCCGCGGGATGGTGTGGATCCCGGGCGGTTCCTTTCCGATGGGCTCGGACGGCTTCTATCCGGAGGAGCGGCCGGTGCACCCGGTCACGGTGGACGCGATGTGGATGGACGAGCATCCGGTCACCGTCGCCGCGTTCCGCCGCTTCGTGAAGTCGACGGGGTACGTGACGGTGGCCGAGCGTCCCTTGGACCCGGCGGACTACCCCGGGGCGGACCCGGACGGCCTGGTGCCCGGTGCGCTGGTCTTCCGGATGACGGCCGGTCCCGTGGACCTCGACGACTGGCACCGGTGGTGGAGCTACGTCCCGGGTGCGTCCTGGCGCCACCCGCTCCGTCCGGGCAGCGGCATGAACGGGCGCGAGCGGCACCCGGTCACGCAGGTGGCCTACGAGGACGCCCTCGCCTACGCGGCTTGGGCGGGCAAGGATCTGCCGACCGAAGCGGAGTGGGAATACGCGGCCCGCGGCGGCCTGGACTCCGCGGTCTTCCCGTGGGGCGACGACTTCGCGCCGAAGGGCCGCAGGATGGCGAACACCTGGCACGGCCGCTTCCCCTGGGAGTACCTGCCGGCGGGGAAGACCAACCCCGCCCCCGGCACCACCCCGGTCGGGTCCTACCCGGCCAACGGCCACGGCCTGTACGACATGGCCGGCAACGTATGGGAGTGGACCGTGGACCACTACACCGCCCGCCATCCCGATCCGGCACCGAAGGCCTGCTGCGCGCCGCGCAACCCCCGCGTCGACACCCCCGCCCCGCGCGGCCCCGGCGCCCCGCCCGCGGAGCGGTTCCCACGGCGGGTGATCAAGGGCGGTTCGCACCTGTGCGCACCGGACTACTGCCTGCGCTACCGCCCAGCGGCCCGTCAGGGGCAGAGCGAGGACACCGCGACCTGCCACCTGGGATTCCGCTGCGTCGTGCGTTAAACCGTTCATCAGCCGGCCGGCGCACGCCCACCTCGGCCGTCCACCCGGTCGGCTCACGCACCCTGCGTGCCGCCCTGCCCGCCACCGCGTACCGGTCAAGCATGGCCGGAGGAAGCCCGTGCCGGTTCGCGGCTCGGGGCGTGCTGACGGAAGGCGGGACCCGTGGCTTCGACATTCCGCGGTGTGGTGAACCTCGACGTGCGTGACTCGGTGCCGGACTGGTCCTCCTACGAGCAGCCGAAGGCCCCCGAGAGAGCGCCGAACGTCGTGTACGTCGTGCTCGACGACGTCGGCTTCGGGGCCATGAGCTGCTACGGCGGGCCGATCGAGACCCCGCACATCGACCGGCTGGCCGCGCAGGGCCTGCGCTACTCGCAGTGGCACACCACCGCTCTGTGCTCGCCGACCCGCTCCGCGCTGCTGACCGGCCGCAATCACACCACCAACGGCATGGCGTGCATCAGCGAGGCCGCGATCGGCTTCCCGAACGCCAACAGCCGCATCCCTCCGGAGTGCGCGACCCTGGCCGAGGTCCTGGTCGAACGCGGCTACAGCACCGCGATCACCGGCAAGTGGCACCTGTGCCCGGAGAACGAGACGAACCTCGCCTCCACCCGCCGGAGCTGGCCCCTCGGCCGGGGCTTCGAACGCTTCTACGGCTTCCTCGGCGCCGAGACCAGCCAGTGGTACCCGGACCTCGTCCACGACAACCACCCCGTCGAACAGCCCGCCACCCCCGAGCAGGGCTACCACTTCGGCACCGACATCACCGACAAGGCCATCCAGTACTTCGACGACGTCAAGGCCATCGCACCCGAACGGCCCGTCTTCCTCTACTACGCGCCGGGCTGCGCGCACGCTCCGCACCAGGCACCACCGGAGTGGATCGACCGCTACCGGGGCCGCTTCGACGCGGGGTACGAGGCGATGCGCGAGGAGATCCTGGCCCGGCAGAAGGAACTCGGCCTGGTGCCTGCCGACACCGAGCTCCCCCCGCTGAACCCGATCGGCACCCCGGACACCCGCACCGGGCCCGCCGGCGCGCCCTTCCCCGCCCTGGACTTCACCCGGCCGTGGGCGGAGCTGAGTGCGGACGAGCGGCGCCTCTTCGCCCGGATGGCCGAGGCCTACGCCGGGTTCCTGTCGCACTGTGACGACCAGGTCGGCCGGCTGATCGCCTACCTGGAGGACATCGGCCAGCTCGACAACACCATCTTCGTCGTGGTGTCCGACAACGGCGCGTCCGGCGAGGGCGGCCCGAACGGCTCGGTCAACGAGAACAAGTTCTTCAACAACGTGGCCGACGACATCGACGACAACATGGCCATGATCGACAAGATCGGCGGCGTCGAGACGTACGGCCACTACCCGAACGGCTGGGCGATGGCCTTCAACACGCCGTTCAAGATGTGGAAGCGGTACTCCTTCAACGGCGGCACCTGCGACCCGTGCATCATCTCCTGGCCGGCCGGCATCGCCTCACGGGGCGAGATCCGCAGCCAGTACCACCACGCCATCGACATCGTCCCCACCGTCCTGGACTGCATCGGCGTGGACATGCCCGAGGCCGTCCGCGGACACGTGCAGGTCCCCCTGCAGGGCGTCAGCATGCGCTACTCGTTCGACGCGGCCGCCGTACCGTCCGCCCGTACGACGCAGTTCTACTCGATGCTCGGCACCCGCGGCATCTGGCACCGCGGCTGGAAGGCCGTCACCACCCACCCCGCGATCAGCGGCTGGGGCAACTACGGCCAGGACACCTGGGAGCTGTACCACACCGACGAGGACCGCTCCGAACTCCACGACCTCGCCCGCCAGGAACCGCAGCGCCTCACCGAGATGATCGGCCTCTGGTTCTACGAGGCGGGCGTCAACCAGGCCCTGCCGCTGGACGACCGCTCCGCGCTGGAGATCCTCTCCACGCCCCGCCCGCAGCTCACGCCGCCCCGCAACCGCTACGTCTACCGGCCCGGCGGATCCGAGGTCCCCGAGGCGGTCGCGGTCAACATCCGCAACCGCTCCTACGTGATCGGCGCCCTCGTGGACGTACCCGGCCCCGGAGCCTCCGGCGTGCTGTTCGCCCACGGCGGCCGCTTCGGCGGTCACGCCCTCTTCGTCCGCGACGACCGACTGCACTACGTCTACAACTTCCTCGGCACCGACCACCAGCTGATCACCGCCACCCAGGACCTCCCGGTCGGCGAGCAGCTCATCCTCGCCGCGGCCTTCGACAAGGACGGCGAGGTCTCCCCCGGCGTCGCCACCGGCATCCTGAGCCTCTACCACGGCGACCACAAGGTCGGCGAGGGCCGCATCAAGACCCAGCCCGGCCGGTTCACCCTCGCCGGCGAAGGCCTCAACATCGGCCGCGACGGCGGCGAAGCCGTCACCGACCGCTACCCGGGCACCAGCCCCTGGGCCTTCACGGGCGCCACCCTCCACCGCGTCGCCGTCGACGTCAGCGGCGACCCGTACATCGACCTCGAAACCGAGGCCCAGGCCATGCTCGCCCGCGAATAGCCCGGAGCGGGCGACCGGCCCGGCCCGATCGGCAAGCCACCCTCTAGAGGGTGCGCGGGTGCTCCTGGCCTCCTACGAGGTAGCGGGCCAGGCAGACGTCCCGGCCGGTCGTGGGCCGGTCGCATTCGCCCGCGGCCACCAGGAGGCCGGGGCCCTGCGGCGCGATGTCGTAGATCTCGTCGTCCGCCGTCCCGGGGGCGACGTGGGTCACGGCGAACCCGTCCGTCCCGAAACGCCGGTCGAGACTGCCGTCGGGGCGGTAGCGCCCCACCAGGAAGTCGCTGTCGAGGAGGAACGCGGTCGGGGCGGTCGAACCGCCCACCAGGATCGTCCCGTCGCCCTGGACCACAAGGCCTTCGAGGTCCTCGTCCGTCGCGCCCGGACCGACGTTCGTCAGTACCCGGCCGCCTTCGCCGAAGCGGGCGTCCAGCCGCCCGTCGGACAGGTACCGGGCCAGCGCCAGGTCGAAGGGCCCGCCGACGTCCGCCGATCCGCCGACCGTGAGCCGGCCCTTGCCGTCGATCGCGACGGCCTCGGCGAGATCCAGCCCGTCGCCCGCCGCCATCGGCGTCACCACGAGGCCGTCCGGGCCGAAACCCGGGTCGGGCCGGCCGTCCGACCGGTAGCGGGCCACCGCGAAGCTGGTACCGCCCCGCCCGGTCCCGAGGTCGGCGGAGCCGACGGCCACGATGCGCCCGTGCCCGTCCAGCGTCATGTCCTTGAACTGGTCCCGCCCGCCCGCGACATCGCGGACGACGATGCCGTCGGCACCGAAGCTCCGGTCCGGGCTCCCGTCGGGAAGGTAGCGGACCAGCGCCAGGTCCCGGCCTTCGGTTCCCGTCCCGGTGCCGGTGAAGCCCGCGACGACGATCCGGCCGTCGCGCTGCACCTGCACCGCCTGCGCCTCGTCGTCCCCCGTGCCCGGCGCGACCTTGGTGAACACCTTGCCGCCGGTACCGAAGCCCTTGTCGAGCCGGCCGTCGGGCAGATAGCGGGCGAGCGCGAAGTCCTCACCCCCGGTCGCGGTGATCGCGTGCCCCACGGCGACGATCTTCCCGTCGGGCTGGAGGGCGAGCCGCCAGATGTTCTCGTCGTCGCCCCCGGCCGCGGACATGGGCGTCAGTACCGTGCCGTGCTTGCCGAAGGTGCCGTCCACAGCGCCGTCGGGGGTGAAGCGCTGCAGCCGCCACCGCACCCCGCCCGCCCCTCCGAGGTCGGACGAGCCGGACACCACGATCCGCCGCCGGCCGTCGACGACCAGACCGTTGGCGAAGTCGCTCCCGGCATCCGGAGCGGTCGCCGACACCACCACCCCGTTCCGGCCGAAGCGGGGGTCCAGGCCTCCACCACCCGTCGCGGAGGCCACCCCCGCCGTCGCCGTACACACCAGGATCGCCGCGGCGCACAACAGCCGTGTCCTTGAGCTCATGGCCGCCGAGTGTAGGAACGCGTACGTCCGCGCGCGTGGCCGCCGGCGGCGTGTCGGATCCCGGCCCTCCGGATGGCGGCGGACCGGCCGTGCCGGCGGCGGCGTCGCGTCAGGCCGGGTCGACGGTGATGACGCGGTTCGGGTCCGCCGTGTCGTGCACCGTGTACCGGGCGGAGATCGTCGCGCTCGTGATCGAGGTCGCGCAGAAGAACGAGCCCTCCAGCTTCACCGGGATCGCCGCCGTGTCCAGGGCGACGACCGGGTCGGCGCCTGCCTGCCAATGCCCGCGGGCGGTGGCGGGGCCGCCGGGGGCGGCGGTCGCGGTGCAGGCGAGGAGACCCCTCGTCTTGAGGACGAATCCGCGGGCGGGGATGGGCAGTCGGGCCGTATTCGGCTCACCGTGCTGGAGCAGCACCTGCCAGGGACCGCTCTCCTCGTTGGTCTCGACGGCCACCCGCAGGCCCGGGCGTCCGTGGTGCAGTCCTTGAAGGCGGGAGCCTTGATGCGCAGCGCCACGGCGCCGCCTGCATTGACGTTCCCCGGTGCGGCGGGGATCGCGTTGTCGCCGGTGGAGGAGGCGGCGCAGGTGACGACGATGGGGCCTGCCTCCAAGACCACGGACCCCGACGCGGTCGCCGAGAAGCGGTGCCCGGCCGGGGAGACGGACGTACCGACCGCCGCGGCGTGCGCGGCGGTCGGGAAGAGGAGGGACGAGCCTGCGAGGGCCAGGCAGGCACCGCCCGTGAGCAGCGAGGAGGGTAAGCGTGCGCTCTTCGTAATGATCATGGTCTGAGCCTGGGAACACTCCCGTCGCCGCCCCAGGGCCGACCGGCCCTGCGATCCGGGCCGTTCGGCCCTCGCACCCGGATCTCGTCGGTCACGGCAGGAGTTCGATGTACCCGCCGGTTCCGTGGACACGGATCCGCTGCCCGTCCCGGATCAGCCGGGTGGCCTGCTCCACGCCCACGACGGCCGGCAGCCCGTACTCCCGGGCGATCACCGCGCCGTGGGTCATCAGGCCGCCCACCTCCGTCACCAGGCCCGCGATCCCGACGAACAGGGGCGACCAACTGGGGTCCGTGAAGGGCGTGACCAGGATGTCGCCCTCTTCGAGATCGGCGTCCGCCATGTCGAGGATGACGCGGGCCCGTCCCTCGACGGTCCCGGCGGAGACCGGTACGCCGATCAGGGCCCCGGCCGGCGCGTCGTCGCGCCGGTACGACCCGGTGAGGGCTTCACCGTCCGAGGTGAGCACCCGGGGCGGTGTGAGCGCGTGGTGTGCCCTGAACGCGTCCTTGCGCCGTTGGACGATGTGTGGGTCGTCCACCCGGTTGGCGCGCACGACCTCGTGGAGTTCCTGGAAGGTGAGGTAGAAGACGTCCTCCTCCTCCGGGATCACGCCCGCCCGCACGAGGCGCCCGGCCTCCTCCATCAGGGCCCGCTTGTAGAGGAAGTAGCGGCTGACGATGCCGTACTTCGGGTACTCCCGGTACCCGATGAAGGTTCTGACCCGGTCGATCATCCGCTTGGCCTCGTCCGCCTTCCGTTCCCCGTCCGGCAGGGCCCGCAAGCGTGACAGCACCTCCTGCTCCTTCTGCTGCGCCTTCTGCCGCCCCTGCTCGAAGCGCCGCCCGGCGGCGCCCGGCTCGAAGTTCCTCACGTTGTCGAGGATCACGGGCACGATCGTGCTCGGCCGCTCGCGCCAACGCGGCCGCGTGATGTCGATCTCGCCGACGCAGCGCATGCCGTACCGCTCGAGGTAGGCCTCGATGGCATCGCGCGCTTCGGCGCCGCCCGGGAGCTTCGCCAGCCCCTCCAGGAAGTCCTCGTCGCCGACGCCCTGCAGGAACGCCACCACCTCCGGCCGCGGGCGGATCACGTCCGCGACGTCGAGCAGCGCCAGTCCCATCTCGGACGTGATGTTGTCGGGGGCGGACAGCGTCAGCGTGTCAGCCGCGTTCTTCTCGCCCAGCCACTCCTGCAGCTTGTCGTTGAGCCACCACGTGGCCTCCATCCCCGCCATGATCGCCTGAATGCTCAGCGGATCACCGAGCACTTGCCTGTGCTCCTCGAAGGCCTCCCGCAGGAAGTCGAACAGCGCCGGTCCGCTCTTCGTCCGGATCTCGCGCTCCAGGGCGGCGACGGACCTCCGGCTGCGCTCGATCAGCCCGGTGACGATCGCGGGATCGGTCTCGATCGGGACGGGCGCACCGCCGGCCGGCGGCCCGCCGGGAGCCTCGTCCGGGAGCAGCGGGACGAAGTCGTCGCGCTCGAGGACGGTCTCCAGGGCGTCCTTGATCAGCGGGTCGCCCTTCCCCATGGCGTCCAGGAGCCCGGCCCGGCTCGCGGGCGAGGCCAGGCGCCGGGTGACGTCGACGAACAGCCGTCCGCCCGCCTCGTGCATCGCCACCATGGCCGTCAGCTGCCACATGGAGTACCCCAGGGGCTTCATGGGGTCGGTCATCATCTGCCCGTGGCCGACGGAGACGTAGACGTGGTTCTCCCGGTCGCCGATCTCCGGGATGGGGAACAGCGTCGTGATCGGCCGGCTCTGAACGATCTGGAAGTCGTCGTCGACCAGGCACCATTCGATGTCCTGCGGGCGGCCGAAGTGCGCTTCGATCCGCCGCCCGAGCCGTACGAGCCGCACGGCCTGCGCATCCGTCAGCGACGGCTGCTCCCGCATCTGCGGGTCGATCGCCACCTCCCGCGTACCGCCGGCCGCCACGGCGGTCACCGCGCGTTCTTTGGCGGCGATCGTCTTGGCGACGACCTCGCCGTCCTGCACCGTGAAGACGTCCGGGTTCACCAGGCCGGAGACCAGCGCCTCGCCGAGGCCGAATCCGGCGTCCACGGTGGCGACCTTCCGGTTGCCCGTGACGGGGTCGGCCGTGAACAGGATGCCGGAGGTCTGCGGGAACGCCATCTTCTGCACGACCACCGCCATGTGGACCGTACGGTGGTCGATGCCGTTCCTCCGGCGGTACGTCACGGCCCGCTCGGTGAACAGCGAGGCCCAGCACCGGCTGACGTGCCGCAGAACCTCAGTCGGGCCCACGACGTTCAGGTACGTGTCCTGCTGGCCGGCGAAGGAGGCCGTCGGCAGGTCTTCCGCCGTCGCGCTGGACCGGACGGCGTAGGCGGCCTGCTCGCCGAACCTGCCGAGCGCTCCGGTGATCGCCGACGCGAGGTCACCCGGGACGGGAGTCCCTTCGATGGTCCGCCGGATCCGCGCGCTGAGCGTGCGGACCGCCTCCCGGTCGTCCGGGTCCACGCGGGACAGTTCATCGAGCAGATCGCCGATCGACGGCGCCTGCGCCATGATCCGCCGGAAGGCGTCCGTCGTCACGCAGAAACCTCCCGGGACCCGGACGCCTTCGATCCGCGACAGCCCGCCCAGATGCGCGCCCTTGCCGCCGACGACCGCGAGCTGCGTCTCGTCGACGTCTTGAAGGCCCGACACGTACTGCTCCATCACCGCGACACCTCCGAGGCAGCCCTGCTCCGTTGCACTGCGTCGAGCGACCGGATCACCGGCGCCTCCCAATTCTTCGAACCTCTGTCCCGGCACGGCCCCCACGTTTCCGCAGGCAGGGCCGGCGTCTCGGGCCACCGACCGACGATTCTGCGCCGTGACCGGGGTCTTGCGGCAAGCCCCCCGGTGCGCTATATGTTGAGAGTGGCAAGGAGAGGACTCTCCTTGCCTTTGTCGTTTGCCGCCCTCTCGCGCGCTCTACCGGGCCGGTCCCGTTTCGGGCAGGATGACCCGGCGCACCGGAGGTCACCCGCGGCCGTGACCCCCGCCCGGTCCCGACCGCGATCCGGAGGTCCCAGTGGAACGGCAGGACGACCAGGCGCGGCGTGACGAGCTGTACCGCGACCCCTATCCGCTCTACGACCGCGCCCGCCGGGCCGAGGGGCTGCTGTACGTACCCGAGTTCGACGCATGGCTCGTGGCGCGCGACCGGGACGTACGGGAAGTACTGCTGCGCGCGGCGGACTTCTCCTCGGCCAACTCCCTGCTGCCGGACATCCCGCTCTCGGAAGCGGCGCTCGGCGTCCTGCCCCGGGGGTTCGGGCCCCGCCCCACCGTCGTGTCCGCGGATGCCGAGGCCCACAGGCGGCTCCGGGCCCCGCTGAACCGGGGGCTGTCCGCCGCCCGGGTGGCGGCGCTGCTGCCGTACGCCCGTGCGTGTGCGGGGGAGTTGGTGGACGGCTTCGCGGCGGACGGGTCCGCCGAGCTCGTGGAGGCGTACGCCCGGCGGTTGCCCGGGATGGTGGTCGGACGGCTGATCGGGCTGGACCCCGCCGACGTTCCCGCCGCCGTGCACGGCGGCTACCGGGCCGAGGAGCTGCTGTTCCGCCCGCTGTCGCCCGAGGGGCAGGCGGCCGCCGCCGAGGACGTGGTCGCGCTCCAGCACCTGCTGGACGAGTACGTCCGCGACCGGCGCGCCCGGCCCCGGGACGACATGTGCTCGGCCATGGTGGCCGCCCTGGCCCCCGGCGACGCCGAGCTCACCCTCGAGCAGCGCCACGAACTGGTGACGAGCCTGCAGAACCTGCTGATCGCCGGATTCCTCACCACGAGCGCCCTCATCGGCACGGCGCTGATGCACCTGCTCGGCGACGACGGGCGGCAGTGGCGGATGCTGCGCGCCGATCCGTCCCTGGTCCCGGCGGCGGTGGAGGAGGCCGCCCGCCACGACACCGCCATCCAGGCATTCCGGCGGACCACCACCCGGCCGGTCACCCTCGCCGGGACGGAACTGCCCGCGGGGGCCGACGTGATGGTGGCGTACGGCTCGGCCAACCGCGACGAGGAACGGTACGAGCGGGCAGGGGAGTTCGACATCGCCCGGCCCGGGAGCCGGCAGCACCTCGCCTTCGGGTACGGCCCCCACGGCTGCCCCGGGTCCCGACTGGCCCGCGAACAGCTGCGCCTGACACTCGATCTGTTCCTCCGTCGCATGCCGGAGCTGCGACCGGACCGCGGCCGTCCACGGCCGCAGATGCAGCCCACGCTCATCCACCGCTCACCGCGGGCCCTGTACGTCACCTGGTGAAGCCCCCCGCGCGGCCCGACGCCGTCGCGCTGAGTGCTGAGTGCTGAGTGCGTGATCCTTTGTCTCGCCGAGGACCGCGGTCCGGGCGGAGGGCTCGCCGGCACCGTCGGCGGCGCCGTCGGCGGCGCCGTTCTCGCCTTGCTCTTGGCGCTGGGCCTCGCCGTCCTCCCGGCCCCGCCCGCCGCGGCCGCCGCCGCCGACCCGCCGCGCACCCTCCCTCAGAGCCACCGCGGCGCGACGACCTGGACGACTACCTGATCCTGGGCGCCAAGGGCTCCCTGTGGTCGTTCCTCAGCCGGCCGGGCAGCGACGGGAGGATCCACGGGGAGGCGCAGGGCCGGGTGTTCCCGTACTGCCACGGCACGAAGAAGCCGGGCGGTGAGAGCGGGATCGGTCTCGGCTGGACCCGCGAGGACGTCCGCCCGGAAGACGTCACCGGCGACAACCGGGCCGACCACCTCGTCATCCAGGGCGACCGCGTCCAGGCATGGGAGAACCAGGGAGGCGACAACCTCACCCCCTGACCACCCACCCCCGCCGGACCGATCGGCCGCCCGCCCCCCCACCGCCCCGCCGGGGCGAGACGGGGCTGCGGGCGGCCGGAGGCGGTTCGGGCATGCCCGCCCGGCTCCGACGGCAGTCGCTGGCGAGGCCGCCCTTGCATGTGCCGCCGAGGACGGACGAGTGGTGCTCACGCCGGTGTCCGCAGTGGGCACAGCCCTGCTGCGCCAACCGGTCGGTCGTCATTTCCTCAGGCTGTCCGCGGGCCGATCCGACGCGGACGTCCGGATCCCCGCTCCGTGGGGTAACGTTCCCGACGAGGAAACGGGGACTGGTCCCCGTTTCATCCGAGGAGGAAGGGAACCGCCATGCCCGCCCCGACGCTCGACGAACTCGCCCCCGAGGGTGCCGACTTCGCCGCCGACCCGTACCCCGTCTACGCCGCCCTGCGCGAGAAGGGACTCGTCCACCGCGTCCACCTGCCCGGGAGCGGAGACGTCTGGCTCGTCCTCGGACGCGACGAGGTGCGCGCCGCCCTGACGGACCCCCGGCTGTGCAACGACATACGGCACTCCGCGACGTGGGACAGCGACGGCGGCAACGCAATCGGGCTGAACATGCTGCAGACCGACGCCCCCCGGCACACGCGTCTGCGCGGCCTGGTCGCACGCGAGTTCACCGCCGGACGCGTCGAGGCGATGCGGCCCCGCGTCCAGCGGATCGCCGACGGACTCCTCGACGCCCTCCCGCCGGCCGGCGCCGCCGATCTGGTCGCCGGCTACGCCCTTCCGCTGCCGCTCACCGTCATCTGCGAACTGCTCGGTGTCCCCCTCGCGGACCAGCACCACTTCCACGCCTGGTCGACCGAGCTCGTGGCGCCGTCCTCACCCGCCGCGGCGGGCACCGCCGCCGGCGAGATGAGCGCGTACTTCGCGGCCCTCATCGCCGCCAAGGCCGGTGAGCCCGGCACGGACCTGATGAGCGCCCTGGTCCAGGCCTCCACCGAGCAGGACGGGCTCTCCCCCGAGGAACTCCTCGGCATGGCCTTCCTCCTGCTCGTCGCGGGACACGAGACCACCGTCAACCTCATCTCCAGCGCGGTCCTGGCCCTGCTGCGCCACCCGGACCAGCTCGCCGCGCTGCGCGCCGACCCGCGCCTGATCGACGGCGCCGTCGAGGAGGCGCTCCGCTACGACGGCCCCGTCACCGCCGCGGCCTTCCGGCACGCCGCCGAACCCGTGGAGATCGCCGGAGTGCGCATCCCCGCGGGCGACAGCGTGATGCTCTCCCTGGCCGCAGCCTCCCGCGACCCCGGGCACTTCCCCGACCCCGACCGCTTCGACGTCCGGCGCCCCGCCCAGGGACACCTCGCGTTCGGCCACGGGATCCACCACTGCCTCGGCGCCCCGCTCGCCCGCCTCGAAGGGCGGACCGCCCTGCAGACGCTCCTGCGGCGGCTGCCGGACTTCGCCCTGGACGTCGCGCCCGAGTCCCTCGCACGCCGCCCGGGCGCCATGCTCAGGGGCGTGGCCGCGCTGCCCGTGAGGTGGTCGCGGCACCTGCCCGCGTGACACCGCCCCCGGTGGCGCTAGCATCCGTACCGGACAAGGATCCCCGGTACGGATGCGCGTACCTCCCGTACGCACGTCACCGGCAACGCCAGGAGCGGACATTGACCCCGGCCACGGAACGGCCCGCGCCGGTACGGCGTGACGCGCGACGCAACCGCGAGCTGCTCCTGGCCGCCGCGCGCAAGGCCTTCGCGGCCCAGGGGCTGGAGGCCCCGCTCGACGAGATCGCCCGCCGTGCCGGCGTCGGGAACGCCACCCTCTACCGGCACTTCCCCACCCGGGCCGCACTGATCGACGCCGTGTTCCAGGACTCCCTCCAGGGGACCGTCGACGCGGGAGAGGAGGCCCGCGGCGCGGCGGACGCCTGGACGGGACTGGCCGAGTACCTGGAGGCGGTCTTCACGGTGCTGGCCACCGACCGCGGCGCCAACGACCTGATGACCACGGCCATCGAGGGCGTCACCTCGCTGGACGCCGTCCACACCCACAACCACGAGACGGTCGCGCTGCTGATGGACCGCGCGCAGCGCGAGGGCACGATGCGCGCCGACGTGACCGTCGAGGACCTGCTCCTGAGCCTGGCCACGCTCGGCCGCGCCGTCCCCTCCCTGGCGGCCGCCGGGCCCCCGCACGCCTGGCGCCGGCAGCTGTCCCTGTTCCTCGACGCCCTGCGGTCGGGGACCCGCCCCGCCACCCGGCTGCCCGCCCCGGCTCTGACCGCGCAGGACCTGGCGGCCGTCCTCCACGGCCTCGGACCGCACCGCGCGAGCTGACCCGGGCGGGGCAGCCGCTACTTCCGGACGACCGCGCGCCAGCGAAGCGGCCAGGTCCGGGAGTTGCCCACGCCGCCCGCCACGCCGCCGGTCGCAACGATCGCGACCGGGTGGGTCGTGTCGACGCCTGCGGGGAGCGGCAGGGCGGTCACCCGTTCCCGCGCGTCCCAGGTCACGGCGGGCTCGTCCGAGGTGCCGACGCCGGTTCCCGCGTCGTTGACGCCGTTGACGAAGACCCGGCCCGTGCCGGGCAGCAGCTCGAGTTCCGTGGTGGCGTCCGTCCCACCGGCCGGCGTGGTCCTTGACGTTGCCGACCACGACGTCGGCGTTGTTCAGACTCACGGAGCGCGCCCCGGCCCCTTGGGAGGGCAGGGCCTCGAACTTCTTCCCGCGTGCGGCACGCACGCCCCGCCACGCCCCGTACGCGCCGGTCGCCTGACCGACCACCGTGCCGCGGTCGTTGATCGCGGTCGGCTCGCCGTACGAGCCTTCGAGCGAGCCGAGATCGCTGACGCGGCCCGCGAAGTCCCAGCGTACGGCCCGGGTCTTCTCCCCCGGCAGGAACGCGTAGCCGGCGATCTCCCCCGGCTCGTTGATCGCGGTGGCCACGCCCCCGTCCGCCTTCGGGGGCAGGCGCAGTACGGTCGCCCGGCCGTCCGCGCCCCAGCGCACGGGGCGCGTACGGCTGTCCGTCGAGAGGCTGCCCACCGCCACGTGCGCGCTGTTGACGTCCTGGACCTCGCCTGCGACGTAGCCCGACGGCTCCTCCAGCCGGGTGAGGGCACCTGACGCGTTCCATCGGCGGCGTGCCGTACGCCGTCCGGTGTGTCGGTGTAGCCGGCCACGGTGCCGTCCTCGGCCGCCTTGACCGCCTGACCGCCCGACCCGCCTTCGATGGCCTGCAGACGGGTGAGGGAGCCATCGGCGCCCCACCGCACGAGATGGCCGTTGCGGCTCCCGTCCAGCGAGAGTCCCACGACGTCCCCGGCGTCGTTCATCGCCTGCGCCGGTCCCCGACCGGCGGCAGCCCGGTCCGGTCCACGCCACGGAACCGGACGCGCTCGTCCGCCCTGTGGATCCCCCGGCGGCGAGAACGACGATGGTCGGGCCTCCCCCGGCTTCGACCGGCAGAAACTCCGCCGCGAGCCCGCGCACGTCTCCCGGACAGGACGACCGCCTGCCCCGGCCCTCGGTCCGGGATGGCGCGAAGATGGGTGATTCCGGGGATTCTCATGGGAGTTCCGCCCCCGTCCGTTCACCTCGCGGCGAACTGTGCGTCGTCTCGGACGATGAGGTTTGCTGCCATGGACCTTCCCGATTTCGGTATCCCCCAGAAGCTCGCCTCCCGGATGAGCATGGCCGAACAGCACGACTACCTGCGTGCGAAGTTCACCCGGCGCGGCGCGCTGCGCGCGGGTGCGGTGACGGCGGCAGTCGCCGGTGCCGGCCTGGCCGTCGGCGCGGCTTCGCCCGCGTACGCGGCTCCGGCCGTGCTGGCCTCCACCGAGCGGCGCGGGGTCGACGGTGCGCTGGCCGCGCCGTTCGCACGGCACTTGCAGTACGGCGCCGACCCGAAGACGCAGATGCGGGTGTCCTGGCAGGTGCCGTTCGCGGTGAAGAAGCCGTACCTGCGCGTGGGCACCAGCCCCTGGGCGCTGAGCGTGAAGATCGACGCCGAGGTCCGGCACCTGAGCACCCCAGTACTGAACGGCGGCAAGATCGCCGCGGCCGAGCAGTTCTACCTGCACGTGGGCCTGGACCGGCTGAAGCCCGGTCAGACCTACTACTACGGAGTCGGACACGACGGCTTCGACCCCGCCGACCACCGCAACCTGGGCACGCTCGGCACCTTCACCACCGCCCCCTCGCGCGCCGAGAACTTCACCTTCACCGCCTTCGGCGACCAGGGCGTGAGCTACCACGCGCTCGGCAACGACGCGGTGCTGCTGGCCCAGAACCCGGCCTTCCACCTGCACGCGGGGGACATCTGCTACGCCGACTCCTCCGGTTCGGGCACCGCAGGCGACACCTACGACGCGCGGACCTGGGACCAGTTCCTGGCCCAGAGGGAGACGGTGGCCAAGACCGTCCCGTGGATGGTGACGACCGGCAACCACGACATGGAGGCCTGGTACTCGCCCCAGGGCTACGGCGGCCAGAACGCCCGCTGGTCCCTGCCCGGCAACGGCCCGGACCCGGTCAACCAGCCCGGCGTGTACTCGTTCGTGCACGGCAACGTCGGAGTCGTGGCGCTCGACGCGAACGACGTCTCGTACGAGATCCCCGCCAACTTCGGGATCAGCGGCGGAAAGCAGACCGCGTGGCTGGACCGGCGGCTGGGCGAACTGCGCCACCACCGCGACGTGGACTTCATCGTGGTGTTCTTCCACCACTGCGCGTTCTCGACCACCAGCGCGCACGCCTCCGAGGGCGGGGTGCGCGACGTGTGGGTGCCGCTGTTCGAGAAGCACCAGGTGGACCTGGTCATCAACGGCCACAACCACGTGTACGAACGCACCGACGCGATCAAGGGCGACAAGGTCGGCCGGAAGGTCCCCATCGGCGAGCGCACCGACCCCACGCGGGACGGGATCGTGTACGTCACGGCCGGCGCGGCAGGGCGTTCGCTGTACAGCTTCCCGGTGCCGGACTCGTACGAGGGCCACGTCGCGGACCGCGACAGCGTCGAGTCCTACCGGTGGGTCAAGGGCGGTTCGAAGGCGACCGAGACGGTGGAGTGGTCGCGGGTGCGGTACACCGACTACTCCTTCCTCGCGGTCGAGGTCGAGACGGGCCGCTCCCCGAAGCTGAAGGTCAGCGCGCTGGCCGAGACGGGCCGGCGGATCGACCACTTCGAGATCCAGCGGGGACGCGGCCACTGAGGTCCTGCGCGGCGGGACGCCCTCCTCCCCGGGGAGCAGGGCGTCGCGGTCACGCTCCGGATCGGCGGGCCGCGCTGGTTCCGCTCTCGTCGTCGCCGGAGCTCAGACCGGTGGGGGCGTCTTCGCCCCGGCTGCCGGTGACGTCGGTTCCGCAATGGTGGCCCGGTGCGGCCCGGAGCCGTCCGCGGCGGAGGTCGACCCGGTGGCGCGGACCCGTTGCCGCCTGAAAGCCGGGACGCCCAACAGCCCGAAACCGAGGGCCGCCGCCACGAGATGGCCGATCGTGGTGAAGTCCGGCAGCGGCCCCCCGGTCCACTCGGCACCGCCGAGAGGCCATGCGAGAACGAAGACGGCCCAAGGGAGCCGGCCCCGGCGCGGCAGGGCGAGCGTGCCGATCGCCAGCACGGTCTGGGCTCCGTAACTGACTCCGTAGTCCAAGGCCTGCCGCACGGCCGTCGGGTACCAGCCCTGCCTTAGCGCAATGGTGATGACGACGGCGGTGAGCAGGGTGGCCGCGACATGCCCGCCGAGGAACACGGCCACGGCGCGCGGCTTGCCCCACCGGTGCTCCGCCCAGGCCAGGAAGCAGCAGACGCCGAGGCCGAAGGTGATCAAGGTGCCCACGAAGTCGACCGAGGTGACATCCGTGAGGGTTCCGTCGAAGAGCAGCACGCTGCCGAGCAGCGCGGAAACCGGATGATCTTGCAGGTTGTCCAGGTTGGTGCTGAGGTGGCCCAACACCATAGCCGCCCGATCGGCGGACAGCACGTGGTTGACCCAGACGTGGCCGGCCAGAAGCAGGCAGACGTAGGCGAGGGTCAACGGCGCACGCCGCGGGTACCCCCGCACGGCGCGGAGCGCTCTGCCCGAAGGACCCCGCAGTGACTGAGAGTTCATACCGCGGCATTCTCCAGGTCGGGCCGAATGCGGGGACGGGCGGGTGCCGGCAGCCGTCCCCACCGGGGCCGGGGCGTCAGGAAGTCGCGGCGGTGCGGCGCAGGCGGGAGCGCAGGCCGACCAGGAGCGCGGCGGTCACGGCCCAGGCGGCCAGGGTGACGAGCGGGCCCGTGACGTGGGCGCCGTGAAGTAGCTCAGGTCGGTGATGGCACGGACGGCGGCCCCCGGCGGCAGGAGCGCGGACACGGCGTGCGCGGCCGGCGGCAGGAGGTCCGCGCTGATGGCGGCCCCACTGGTGGAGTTGCCCACGGTGAGCAGCAGCAGCGTCGCGGCGGGCACCCCGACGGGGCCCAGGTACGTCCCCAGGAGCTTGGTGGCGAAGGCGGCCGCGGCGGCCAGCAGGGTGAGGGTGAAGGCCAGCGGCACGATCGGGGCGGGTACGGCGCCCAGGACGGGCCCGGCGAGGACGGCGGCCACCGCCCCGACGGCGGCGGAGACGCCGGTGAGCAGCCAGAACCGGTGGCGCAGGCGGAGCAGGCCGGCGAGGCCCAGGGCGTTCTGGGCGAGGACGAACCCTGCCAGGGTCACTCCGAAGGCCAGGTAGAAGCCGGCCAGGCCGCGCGCGTCGTAGCGGGTCAGCGGCACCACGTCCCGGGTGGTGACCTGCCGGCCCGCGCCCTCGGCGTACGCGCCGACGAGGCTCTTGACCGCCGAGGTGGTGGACGGGCCGTAGGCTCCGGCGACCTCCAGGCGCAGCCGGCCGCCGGGGCCTTCACCGAGCGCGGCCGAGACCTCGTGCCGCTCCAGGGCTCGGCGGGCGGCGTCGGCGTCGGCGGCCCGGTGCACCTCGATGCCGTCGCCCAGAGCTCGGCCCATCCGGTCGGCGAGTTCCTGTCCGCTGACGGCGATGGGGACGTGGTGGGGCCGGGGGTCGCGCTGCAGGCCGATGTAACAGCCGATGAAGGCCGCGGCCAGCACCAGGGCGATCACGGCCGGCTGGAGCCAGGCCCGTACGGGCGGGCGGCGGCGGGTCTCGGGGACGGGCGGGACGGGTGTTCCGGCCGTTGCGGCCGCTGCGGCGGGCGCGGGGACGCGCGGGGCGGATGTGACGGTGGTTTCCATGGGGTGTCTTTTTCCTGGTCCGGTCCGGCGGTGGCGGACCGCGGGCGGCCCGATCGGCAAGCCCCCCGGGTGCGTCAGGCGGCGGACGGGACGCCGCCGAGCCCCTGCCTGACACTGCGGGTGAGGTCGTCGGCGAGTACTTCCTGCGCCCCGGCGGCCACACCGTCGAGAGCGAGGGCGGCGACGAGGGCGGGGTCGGTCTTCTGCCCGTCCGGAATCCGGGCGGCCATGTCCGTGTCCATGTAGGCGACGTGGAGTGCGGTGACCGTGATGCCCCGCGGGGCCAGTTCCTCCCGGATCGCGTCGGTCATCGCCCAGCCGGCGGCCTTGGCGGCGGCGTAGGCGCCGACTCCGGCCGGGTGGAACCAGGAGAGGACGGACAGGACGTTGAGGACGGCCCCGCCCCCGTTGCCCTCGATGACCGGGGCGAACGCTCGGGTGGTGGCCAGGGGGCCGAAGAAGTTCGTGTCGATCTCCAGCCGGACCGAGTCCCAGTCACCGGCGACCAGCGGGGTGCCGGTCATGATCCCGGCGTTGTTGACGAGCAGGGTGGCGTCCGGGGCGGTGCGGGCGGCCTGCCGGACCGACCGCGGGTCGGCCAGATCCAGGTGGAGCGGTACGACACCGGGCAGGTCCACCGACTCGGGGCGGCGGGCGGCGGCGTAGACCTTGGCCCCGCGCTCGGCGAGCTGGGCCGCGAGATGACGGCCCAGGCCCCGGTTGGCTCCGGTGACCACGGCGACGGCGTCCTTCAGTTCCATGACATCTCCCGAGGGTGGGGCGGCCGGACCGGGATGCACTCCCTCCGGCACGCATTTAGATTACATCTGCAATCTATACCAGGAGTAGGATAGATGCCAGTCGTCATCCAAACTGGGAGGTGTCCATGGGCCGCGTATCGCAGGCGCAGGCGCAGGAGAACCGCAAGCGGGTCGTCGAGATGGCCTCGCGGCTCTTCCGCGAACAGGGCACGAGCGTGAGCGTCGCCGACCTGATGAAGGCGGCCGGCCTGACCCACGGCGGCTTCTACAAGCAGTTCGCCTCCAAGGAAGCCCTCATCGACGAGGCCGTCTCGCACGCCTTCGACGAACTGGCCGAGCGGCGCGCTGCCGCCCTGGAGGACAACGACGGCGAGCGCAACGCGGCCCAGCGGGTGGTGATCGACACCTACCTGTCCGCCCGGCACCGGGACTCCCCCGCCACGGGCTGCCCCGCCGCCGGGCTGGCCACCGACATGGCCCGCGACCCCGGGGACCGCGGGGCGCACCACACCTACGCCGACGGAGTGTCCGACTTCGCCGACTGGCTCGCCACCGACGACGAGGACGGCATCGTCCGGCTGTGCACGATGCTCGGAGCGGTCGTACTGGCCCGCGCCACCAAGGACACCCCGCTCTCCGACGAGATCCTGGAGGCCGCCCGCGCCGCGCTGACCCCTGCGCCCTGACGCGAGGGCACGCACCCGGGCCACGGCCGAAGGGGTGGAAATCTAGACGGCGGACCCGCTGATGGGCTGCTCCGTCCAGATGGTCTTTCCGGTGCTGGTGAACCGGCATCCCCAGCGGTCGGCGAGCTGGGCCACGAGGAACAGGCCCCGCCCGCCTTCGTCCGTCTCCCGTGCACGGCGCAGGCGCGGGTGAGTGGTGCTGGGGTCGGACACCTCGCAGACGAGCACCCGCCGGTCGCGGATCAGCCGGAGCCCGACCGGGCCGCCCGCGTAGCGGATCGCGTTCGTGACGAGTTCGCTGGTGACAAGTTCGGTCACGAAGCCGAGTTCGTCCAACTGCCAGTCGGACAGCCGGCCCACCACCAGCTCGCGGGCACGGGCGACGAGGGACAGATCGGGTTCGAGTTCCCACTCGGCGACCTGATCGGAGGAGAGCGCGCGGATACGGGCGAGCAGCAAGGCACCGTCGTCGACGGGCTCTCGAGGCCGCACTCCGTCGAATACGCTCTGGCTGATCTCGTCGAGCGGCCGGCTCGGGTCGGCTCCGGCGAGCGAACTCCTCAGCCGCTCCATCCCCTCCTCGATGTCGCCGCCGCGGCTCTCCACGAGTCCGTCCGTGAAGAGCGCGAGCAGGCTGCCGGGCTCGACACCGAACTCCGCCACCTCGAACGGCACTCCGCCCACCCCCAGCGGAGGTCCCGGTGTCACGCCGAGGAAGACCGGCTCGCCGTCCGCAGGCAGAAGGACCGGCGGCGGATGTCCCGCGGCGGCAGCGGCGCACCGCCCCGTCACCGGGTCGTGGACGACGTACAGGCACGTCGCTCCGAGCACCGCCGGCTCCGAGCGCTCCGAGGGCCCCTCCGGGCGGGACTCGCCGGTCATCTGCTCGTCGGAGAAGCCGAGCACCAGGTCATCGAGATGCGTGAGCAGCTCACCCGGATCCAGATCGAGGTCGGCCAGGGTCTGTACCGCGGTCCGCAGCCGCGCCATGGCCGCGGTCGCCTCGAGTCCGTGTCCGACGACGTCCCCGACGACGAACGCCACCCGCAACGACGGCAGGGGAATCACATCGAACCAGTCCCCGCCGACTCCCACACCACCGCCCGCCGGCTGGTACACCCCCGCCGTGTCCGCGGCCGCCACGTTCAGGGCGGAGTGCGGCAGCAGGCTTCGCTGCAGCGCCAAGGCCGACCGGTGTTCCTTGGTGTAACGGCGCGCGTTGTCCACGCCGAGTGCTGCCCTGGACACGACGTCCTGCAGCAGCGCGGCGTCCTCCTCACCGAACGCGGTGGGCAACTGACTGCGCCAGACGGTGACGCAGCCGAGTACCAGGCCTCGTGCGTAGAGCGGCATCGCTATGGAGGAGTGAGCTCCGCCCGGCACGAACAGCGGCAGGGCGTCCGGATCCATGCCGAGCTTCGCGTGCAGGATGCCCACGTCCGGTACCAGCACGGGCAGCCCCTTCATGAGGGGGCGCATCAACGCACTGTCCGTCACGGGAGGAAGCGCCTCTCCCACCGCCAGGAGTTCCTCGGCGGAGATCTCCGGACTCTGCGCGGCAGCGGTCCGGCGCAGGCGCACGTCACCGCTGGTGTCGAGGTGCTGGGGCTCGTCGCCCACCAGTACCTTCTCGGCGATGTCGACGGTCGCCAGGTCGGCGAAATCGGGGACGAGCAGATTGGCCAGGGTCTGGGCCATCTCGATCACGTCCAGGGAGGTGGCGATGCCCGCGGCGGCGGCCTGGGAGAGCCCCGCCCGGCGTTTGCGCGCATCCCGCTCGGCCGCCTCCACCGCCGTTTCCGCCGGGGTGATCAGGACGAGCCACTGCGCTCCGGTGCCGGAACCGTCCGGAGCGTGAGCCGTGAGCGGGACGACCGTGCAGGCCAGAGGAACCTTGTGCCCCGCATGATCTCCATCCGGAAGGGTGACCTGATGACCGGCCGGCCCCGCATCCGTTCCGGCTCGCGGCAGGATCCGCAGCAGGGGCGCACAGGTCCGGCCCGGCGAGCAATCCAGCAGCGTCGCGGCCCGCCGCGAACGGGCGACGACGAGGCCCGCGTCGTCAAGGACGACCGCTGCCGTGTCGCTGACGGAGGCCGAAGCCGAGGCCGGCCCCGGGCCGCGCTGCTCCGGTTCACGCATGTCGCCTCCACGCACCGTGACCTTCAGTATCGTCCGCGGGGCGAGACCCGGCGACCCGCGGCCGTGGCTGACCGGGCCCGACCGGATGGGACCGGCGAGGCAGGCGCCCCACCGGTCCTGACCGGGCCGCACGCCCCGAGGCGGTGCGTCCGGGTGCGTGCAGTCAGCGGGAGATCAACGGTTCTGCAGGGACTTGACGTTGTCGCCGAAGGTCCAGCCCTTCGAGCCGTCCCAGTTGATCGACCAGGTCATGAGCCCCTTCAACGACCCGCCGTAGGCGTTCCACGACTGGCTGACCAGGCTCGGCGCCATGTGGCCGCCGCCCGCGCCGGGCTGCGCGGGCAGACCGGGCACCTGCTTGTCGTAGGGCACCTTGACGGTGGTGCCCTGGATGGTCAGGCCGTTGTTCAGGCAGGTGGTCTGCGCGGTGAAGCCCTGGACCGTGCCGGCCTGGTAGGAGTCGCCGGAGCAGCCGTACATGCTGCCGTTGTAGTACTGCATGTTCAGCCACCACAGGCGGCCGTTGTCGGCGTACTTCTTGATGATCGGCAGGTAGGCGCCCCAGATCGACCCGTAGGTGACGCTTCCACCGGTGACGTACGCGGTTTCGGGGGCCATGGTGAGCCCGAAGCCGGCCGGCATCTGCGCGAGGACGCCGTCGATGATGCGGATCAGGTTGGACTGGGAGGCGGACAAGGTGTTGATGTTGCCGCTGCCGGACAGGCCGGTCTCGATGTCGATGTCGATGCCGTCGAAGTTGTACTTCCTGAGGATCGGGACGACGGTCGCCACGAACTTGTCGGCGACGGCGGCGGAGCTCAGGTCGATTCCGGCGGCGGCGCCGCCGATCGACATCAGGAGCGTCGCCCCGGCCGCCTTGGCCTGGCACATCTCGGCGGGGGTCGAGACCTTGACCCCGGCGTCCATACCGTCCTGCCACAGGACGGTGCCGTCCGAGAGGATCACCGGGAAGGCGGCGTTGATGACGTTGTACCCGTGCGCGGCGATCCGGCTGTCCGTGATGGGGATCCAGCCCATACCGGGGTGGACGCCGTTGGAGGCGCCGTCCCAGTTCTCCCAGTAGCCCTGGAGGACTTTGCCCGTAGGCCTGGGCTTCGTGGGGCAGGTGTCACCCGGCGGGGCGGTGGTCGGCGGGGCCGTGGTGGGCGGGGCGGTGGTCGGCGGCGCGCTGGTAGGCGGGGCGGTGGTCGGCGGCGTGGCGGTCGGTGTGGGGCCGGGGCCGCCGGGGCCGGTGAGCGACACGTCGTCCGCGTAGTACGCGGGCTGCCCGTACCAGCCGTGCAGGTAGACGGTCACCGAGGTGGTGCTCGGCCCGGTGGTGAAGCCGACGCCGAGCCGGCCGTACGACGGGTTGTTCGGCGTCCACGTGGACGGGGTGCCGGTGATGCCGGTGCCGGTGACACCCAGGTAGACGTAGCTGCCCTGGACGTACGCGCTCAGTGCGTACGGGGAATTGGGCTGCACGCTGATGGTCTGGGTGCACTGGGCGGTGTCCTGACCGGTCGGTGTCGCCTTGAGCGCGGAGGCTCCGGAACGGACCGGACCGGCGACGGCCGCGGCGACGCCGCCGGGGCACGTCCAGTCGGCCAGCCCGTTCTCGAAGCCGGCATTGACCACCAGGTCGGCGGTGGCGGCCCCGGCCGTGACGGAGCCGGCCACCGCGAGGCCGGCGGCGATGACGGCGGCCGCGCCGACCGCGGCGAGAGCGCGCCTCAGGACGGCCGGTCCGTGCCGGGTCCGGCCGGGATCGGAACGCGGGGGGAATTCGCCCGAGGCACGTGGGGTACGCGACCTTCGACGGAACACGGTGTGCTCCCTTCCCGCCGAGCGTCATGGGCATGACCATGCGTGGGGCGTGACGCCCGGCCTGGGTGAGGTGGGGGGACATGTGGGGCTGCGCCGGACCGGATCGTAGGAGCACCGACAAGCCCCGTCAATAGGTCTGGACCAATAACCCGGCCGGAGAGGTGACTCCACGGCGGACAAGGGGGTGCACAATCGTTTACCCTCGGGTGAACGATTGTGCACCCCTGCCCGTTCCGCCGTCCCGCACCCTTCGCACCCTTCGCACCCCTGGAGCAGCATGCCCCCCGCGATACCCGCTCCCGGTCCGCCGACCCCCGACGCCGCCGCCACCCCCCGCAGCCGCCACCCCGGGCTCGTCATGCCCGTACTCGCCTTCTGCGGCATGGTCGTCGCCGTCATGCAGACCCTCGTGGTCCCGCTGCTGCCGCACGTCCCCGACCTGACGGGGGCGAGCCCCGGCGCCGCGGGCTGGCTGGTCACCATCACGCTGCTGACCGGCGCGGTCTTCACCCCCGTACTCGGCCGCGTCGGCGACATGTACGGAAAGCGGCGTGTCCTGCTGGCCTCACTGGGCGTGCTCAGCATCGGCTCCGTGCTGTGCGCGGTCAGCTCCGACATCGGCGTCCTGATCACCGGCCGCGCCCTCCAGGGAGCGGCGCTCGCGGTGATCCCCCTGGGCATCAGCATCATCCGCGACGAGCTGCCCGCCGACCGGGTGCTCTCCGCGATAGCGCTCATGAGCTCGACGCTCGGCATCGGTGCGGCGATCGGCTTGCCCGTGGCCGCGGTGGTCATGGAGAAATTCGACTGGCACACCATGTTCTGGGCGTCGGCGGCGCTCGGTGTCCTCGATCTGCTGTTGGTGCTGTGGATCGTCCCCGAGTCGCCCCTGCGTGCGCACGGCCGCTTCGACCTCCCCGGCACCCTGGGACTGGCCGCCACCCTCGTCGGACTGCTCCTCGCCATCACCCGGGGTTCGGACTGGGGCTGGACCTCCCCGCGCACGCTCGGCCTGTTCGGCGCCTCCGTGGCCGTGGGCCTGCTGTGGGGCTGGTTCGAACTGCGCACCGCGTCGCCCATGGTCGACCTGCGGGTCTCCGCGCGGCCCGCCGTCCTGCTCACCAACGTGGCGGCCCTGCTGATCGGCTTCGCGTTCTACGCGAACTCCCTGGTCACCGGACAGATGGTGCAGGAGCCCACCAGCACCGGGTACGGCCTCGGCGCGTCCATCGTGGTGAGCGGCCTGTGCCTGCTGCCCGGAGGCCTGGCCATGGTGGCCCTCTCCCCCGTCTCGGCGCGGATCTCGGCCGCCTACGGACCGCGCACCGCACTCGCGCTGGCCGCCGTCGTCATGGCCGTCGGCTACGTGGTCCGCTTCTTCACCAGCCACAGCCTCTGGATGATCGTGGCCGGCGCCACCGTGGTGTCCTCCGGCACCGCCATCGCGTACTCGGCGCTGCCCGCCCTCGTCATGCGGGCCGTACCGGTGAGCGAGACGGCCGCGGCCAACGGCCTCAACACCCTCATGCGCTCCGTCGGCCAGGCCTGCTGCAGCGCCGTGGTCGCCGCCGTCCTGGCCCACGTGACCTTCGTCGTCGGCGGGCACACCGCGCCGACCCTGCACGCCTACCTGCTCATCTTCCTGATCGCCGGAGGAACCGCGCTCGCCGCCCTCGTCGCCACGCTGTTCCTGCCGTCGGACCGCACCGGAGGCGCCCGTGGTCCGCTGCGCGGCCGCGTCGGCGGTACGGTCACGGTGTCAGCGTCCGTGACCGCCGCCCGGGAGAGCGCATGAGCAGCACCGAGGAACCCCTCACCACCGCGTCCGTCACATCCGATGACGGGGCCGGTGGGGAAGGTGACGGTGAGGCAGGCACGGAGGCGGGCGCCGAGACCGGGCGCGAGGCCATCGTCCGCGCCGCCCGCCGCGCGTTCACGCTGCGGCCGTACGCCGAGGTCACGATGCGCGGCATCGCGGCCGACGCCGGGGTGAGCCCGTCGCTGATCGTCAAACGCTTCGGCAGCAAGGAAGCCCTGTTCAACACGGTCGCCGACTTCCGGTCGGCCGCCGACGAGCTGTTCGCCGCCGCGCCCGCGGTCCTCGGCCGGCACCTGGTCCTGACGATGGTCGGGCTGCGGGACCGCTTCCGCGGGGACCCGCTGCTGCGGGTGGTGTTCTCCCTGGGCATCGAGGACGAGCGCACCTTGCTGCGCGCACGCTTCCGCGAGCAGGTCACCGACCGGCTGGCCGCCGGCCTGACCGGGCCGGACGCACAGCTGCGGGCCGAGCTGATCGCCGGCCAGCTGCTGGGCCTCGGCGCCACCCTGAGCCTGCACCGCCCCGACGGCGCGGGCTCCCACGCAGGCCCCGAGCGCCTGGCGGACCTCTACGCCCCCGGCCTCCAGCGGCTCATCGACGGCCCCTGAGACGGCTCCGCCCTTCCGCGGCCGGTTCCGTCGGCGCGCCGACGCACGCGCCGGATCATTCCGTCGTGCCCGGGCAGAACTGGGCCTGGAGGAGATCGGTGAACGCGATGATCGGGTAGTTCCAGTCTCCGTTGGAGTCGGCCGAGACCATACGGGTGCCGTTGACGGCGCCTCCCATGCCCCGGACCGCCACTTCGCACGACAGCTTCTGCGAGGCGGCACCGACCCCAGGAGGAGTTGGGGTGTTGGAGTAACCCCAGTCGACACCGGGTGCGCACTCGGGTGGGCGGGAGACGCCGATCCGCACGATCTCGGCCACCCCTGCCGAGCCGACCCACGCGTCACGGCCGTCCTGGATCCTGGCGGGAATGCCGGGCACTCCCCCGCCAGCCACGGCCCGGCCCAGTACGCGCTGGGCAGCCGCGTGGTCGCTGCGGACCGGCGCCGCCGACGCCGTGGGAGCCGCGATGGCGAGCTCCGCCACCGCCGCCGAGGCGATCGGCATTCCTGCCGGTGGACGTCGTGGCCCAGCACCCCGGCCAGGTGCCGCAGTGGGCCCGGCCGAAGCAGGTCCTCTTGGAGGATCCCGCCTTCCGGCGCCTGTACCCGACCACCGATCAGGCCCCCGGCCGGGACCGGCTCATCGAACCGTGCCGGCTCCGCTCGTAGCGGTCCGGTGGTGGGCTCAGAGCCGGTGCACCCTCGCCGAGGATTCGGCCCAGTGCCAGTCGACCGGGGCGTACCGCTTCTTCAGTGCGGTGCGCTGGGGGCCGTACGTCCGCAGGGCCTCCTCCAGGGCCGCCGGGAGATCACCCAGGTCCTGCGGTACCGGCACGCGCAGCAGCAGGTTCTGCTTGCGGTGCCTGAGGAGCAGCTCGCCGGCCCCGGTGCAGCCCATGAGGGCGAAGTGGACCAGGGCCTTGAACGGCTTGTCCTCGGTGGAGAGCCTGGCCCGCATCTGTCCGTCGGAGGTCCACGCGTAGAGGCCGTAGCGGTTCAGGTGGAAGGCGCGGCCCCGGTGCGGGTCGCCGGCGAGGTCGAAGCAGAAGCCGGTGAAGGGGCTGTCCTCGTAGAGGTGCAGGCCCTCCAGGCGGCCCGTCAGCCGGCCCTGGTCGTCCAGCAGGGCGAAGGTGAACTCCCCGCCCCGGTTTCCGGACCGGTGGATGCGGCTGAAGACCGGCACGACGAAGAGTTCGTCGCCGAGCGGCACGGGCCGGCCGAGCCAGCAGTCGTGGTAGTCGTGGGGCCGCCCCCGGTAGGAGGAGACGAGTTCCGTCAGTGACGGCGCCGGCCGGTTCGAGCCGCCGACCGGCGCGCCCCGGAAGCCGAGGTAGGGGCGCAGGTGGGCATCGGTCTGGCGGCCGGCCCGGTTGTCGAGCGAGGCGATGGCCTCCAACCGCGGCTTCGTCCCGGGAGCGAAGGCGCTTCCCGGCTCCGAGACGGCGACGATGTTGGGGCGTGACCCCGCCCAGTTGCTCAGCCCGTATTCGGAGGTCACGGCGAGCAGCCTGCCCGACGGGGTGACCGAGAGGGAGGCCGCGTACGGGTCGCCCGGCCCGGCTTCCTCCACGGACCAGCCGAACGGCATCCGACAGGACCGCGTGACCCGGCTCAGGTCGGCGGCGAGGAGGAAGGTGCTGCCCGGCCTCCCGCTCAGGGCGACCTGCCCGTCGGGCAGCACCGCGAGCGTCATCTCCCCCAACTCGGGTATCGCCGAAGGGGAGCCGTCCGGGTGCGGCTGTGCGAACAGGGCCACGTCGACGGGAGACCCGTCCGGCGCGTGCCGGGTGATCATCCCGTACGTGAAGTTCCCCTCGGCCGGGTCCCGCACGGGCTCCGGCGCCCGGTACCGCCGCGTCCCGCTCAGTACGTACGAGTCGCCGGACGCGGCCGTCGCGACGTCGAACACCTCGAAGCCCCAGCCGTCGGAGGGCTTGGAGGCCAGGTCGACGCGGTGGGCCTCCACCAGTGAAGCGGGCAGGGTCATGGGGAACGTGTGAACCATGATCAGAATTGTCCAACGCCCCACTGACATCGTGGTCCCCGCCCGGTGGGGACGGGCGGGGGAGAGTCCGTTCGTTCGCCTCGTCGGCGATCCTGGGGTGATGCGTGCCGCCCGCCTGATCCGTATGGCCCTCCTCATCCAGTCGAACCCCGGTCTGACCGCCGCGGCGCTCGCCCGCGCGCTGGAGATCTCCGAGCGGACCGTGATCCGCGACGCCCAGGCACTGCAGGAGGCCGGCATCCCGGTCCGGTCGGAGCGCGGCCGGGTGGGCGGCTACTTCCTGGCTCCGGGCTACCGGACCCGGCTCACCACCCTGCATCCGAGCGAGGCGGAGACCCTGTTCCTGTCGGGGCTTCCGTCGGCCCTGCGGGATCTGGGGCTGTCGGACGCGGCGGACACGGCCCGGCTGAAGCTGACGGCGACCCTGCTCCCTTCGGTGCGTGAGGCCGCGGAATCGTCCGTTCGCCGCTTCCACCTCGACGCCCCGGCCTGGTTCCGGGAGGCGTCCACGCCGGAGCTCCTGCCGGAGCTGGCCCGCGCGGTGTGGGGCGACCGGGCCGTCGAACTGTCCTACGCGCGGCCGGGCCGGGACGGCTCCGGGCCTTCCACGGTGTCGCGGGTGGTGGAGCCGTACGGGCTCGTCCTGAAGGCCGGCACCTGGTACGTCGTGGCCCGCGTCCCCGGCGAACGGGAGGAACGTGACGGCGGTTGGCGTACCTACCGGGTCGACCGCGTCACGGCCCTCGCTCCCGCTCCCGGCGCGCAGGAGCCGTTCGCACGCGATGCGGCCTTCGATCTGGCCGCGCACTGGCAGGCCCGCTCGGCCGCCTTCGCCCGCGCGCTGCTGCGCACCGCCGTCACGGTCCGGCTGACCGGACCGGGGCTGCGCCGGCTGCCCGCCGTCGTGGACGGGGCCGCCATCGAGGAGGCGCTGGCCTCCGCGAGCGCCCCGGACGCCGACGGTCTGATCACCCTGGAACTGCCCGCGGAGTCCGAGGAAGTCGCGTTCGACGAGCTGGCCCGGCTGGGCGCGGACGTGGAGGTGCTCGCCCCGGCCTCCCTTCGCGCCCGCTTCCGCGAGCGCGCCGCCGCCCTGGCCGCCCTCTACCGGGCCGACCGGCGATCGGGGGACGGCGAGGGCGCCGGGGACGCCGAGGGCGCCGAGGGTCACCGGTAGTCCTCGGGGGATCCTTCCTTCCCGCCGTAGACGACGTCCTCGAAGTACGCCCAGGCGTTCGGCCTGCTGCCGTCCGCATCCGTCACCGCGTAGACCTCGGCGAGTTCACCGCTGGAGGTGGACCTGCCGTTCCACCGCCGGGCGCGTTCCGGGTCGGCCGCCAGCGCCGCGACCGTCCGGGCCAGGTACTGCGGGGACTCGGCGATGGCGAAGGTCGGCTCCAGGGCGATCGCGTCGCGCCAGTTCTCCTCGGCAACGCCGAAGTGGGTGAGCATCTGTTCCGAGCGCAGGAATCCCGGCGTGACCGCGACCGCCGCGCCCCCGTACTCCGCCAGCTCCTGGCCCAGCCCGAACGCGAGGCGGATCGGGGCGTTCTTGGCCAGGTCGTAGTACATGTTGTCGCGGTAGCGGCGGTTGAAGTGCGCGGTACCGTCCGTCACTTCCACGTGCAGCGGCGCGTCCGACCGGATCAGCAGCGGCAGCAGCAGCGCCGCGGTGATCACGTGTGAGCGGGCGCCGAGCTCCAGGATCCGCAGGCCGTCGGCCAGCGGGGTCTCCCAGCTCTTCTTGCCGAACACGGACGCGGCCAGGAGGTGCTCGCCGCCCCACAGGTCGTTGACGAGAATGTCGAGCCGGCCCTGTTCCTCGTCGATCCGCTCGACGAGGGCCCGTACCTGGTCCTCGTCGAGGTGGTCGGTGGGGACCGCGATGCCCGCGCCGCCGGCCGCGGTGACCAGCTCCGCGGTCTCCTCGATGGTCTCGCCGGTCCGGCCGACCTCACTGGCCCGGGTCCGGGTGGTGCGACCGGTGACGTACACGGTCGCCCCGGAGCGGCCGAGCTCGACCGCGAGGGCGCGTCCCGCGCCTCGGGTGGCTCCGGCCACGAGCGCGATCCGGCCGGCGAGCGCGCGCTCCCGGGTGTCGTGGCCTACCTGCTGGGTGGTCATGTCGTCTGTGTGCATGTCATCCATCGTTCATGCCAAACCTGACAGAACACGTCACCTTTCGGCGTGCCCTCGCAGGCGGTCCTGGCGACGGCCCCGGCGGCGGTCCCGGCAGGGCCGGACATGCCGGTGCAGGTGGGGCGGTGATCGTCGAGGTAGTCTCCGGAGGCTGTCACGCGGACCCGTCGGGCCGGGCGCGGCGGTCGTACACGGGAGGCGGGAGCAGGTCGTGCGGGGGCGGTACGCGGAGCTGGAGCGGATCGAGCGGTTGCTCGCGGACGCCCGCCAGGGGGCGAGTGGTGTCCTGCTGGTGCACGGAGAGGCCGGGATCGGGAAGACCGCCCTGCTCGACCATGCCGCCGGGCGGGCGCACGATGCGCGGGTGCTGCGCGTCGAGGGCATCGAGTCGGAGATGGAGATGGCCTTCGGTGGGCTGCACCAGCTCTTCCTCCCGGTGATGGATCTGATCGATACGCTCCCAGAGGTCCAGGCGGCAGCGCTGCGAGCCGTTTTCGGCCTGAGTGGTGACGGCGTACGCGACCGCTTCAGTGTCGGGCTCGCGGTGCTCACGCTTTTGTCGGAGGCCGCGGCCGACGGGCCGCTGCTGTGCCTGGTCGACGATGCGCAGTGGCTCGACCAGCCGTCGGTGGACATGCTGACCTTCGCCGCGCGCCGGCTGCGGGCGGAGGGCGTGGTGATGCTCTTCGCGGTCCGCGACGGAGCTCCCGGTGCCGCCGTGAAGGGGCTGCCCCGGCTGCTGGTCGAGGGCCTGGACCGGGCGGATGCGGCCGAGTTGGTGCCGGGCCTGCCACCGTACGTCGCGGACCGCGTCATCGAGGAGGCCCGCGGCAACCCGCTGGCCCTCATCGAGCTGTCGGCCGCGCTCACTCCGGCCCAACGTGCCGGGCGGCTGGGCCCGTCCGCGCTGCCCGACGCGGCCGCCGGGCTGCCGGTCCGGCTCCAGGAGGGCTTCCTGGAACAGCTCCGGCGGCTTCCCGAGGCCGCCCAGGTGGTGCTGCTGGTGGCCGCCGCGGACGACACGGGGGACCTGACCGTCGTGTTGCGCGCGGCGGGGCGGCTCGGTTCGGCGGTAGAGGATCTGGAGCCGGCCGAGCGCGCCGGGTTCGTCCTGCTCTCCGGGGAGGCGCTGCGCTTTCGGCACCCGCTGGTGCGGTACGCCGCGTACCAGGGCGCCCCGCTCGCCCGGCGGATCGCCGCGCACCGGGCGCTGGCGGAGGCCCTGGGCGAAGCCGGCCAGGCGCACCGGCGGGCCTGGCACCTGGCCGCCGCTTCGACGGGCCCGGACGAGAGGGTCGCCGAGGAGCTGGAACGCGTCGCCGAGTGGGCCGACAGCCGGCAGGCGATGGCGTCCGCCTCCGCCGCCTACGAGCGTGCCGCCCGGCTCACCGCGGATCCGCAGGGGCGGGCGCGGCGGCTGGTGTCGGCGGCGCAGCGGGCCGCCGATGCCGGGCAGGACGAGCGGTGTGGCGCACTGGCCGACCAGGTGCCGCTCCCGCTGGAGGATCCGGGGGTGGCGGCGAGCTTCGCGCGTGCCCGGGCCGTGGTCGAGCTGGGCTACCGCAGGCCGCGGACGGCGGCGCGGATCCTGCTCGACAGCGCGGACCTGACGGGCGTCGAGCGACCGGACATGAAGGCCTCGCTGCTGACCGATGCGGTCCACGCGGCTTTCTCCGCCGGGGACGCCCCGCTGATCGAGGAGATCGCGCTCCGCTCCCCCGCCCTGCCGGTGCTGGCCGTACCGGCAAGGCTGTTCGGCGGTGACGTGCCCGGCGCCCTGGAGGCGCTCCGCGCGCTCGCGGACGCCCCCGCCGATGGTGTGATGGATCGCCTGATGACCGGGATCTACCTGCAGTTGACGGGCGATCACCCGGCGGCCCGGGAGGCCGCTGCCGGAGTCGTGGAGCACTGCCGCGACCAGGGAGTCGGCGGCTGGCTGCCCACCGCGCTGCATCTGCTGGTCCAGACGGAGCTGTCCCTGGGCCGCCATGACGAGGCGTCGGTACAGGCCGCCGAGGCGCTCCGGCTGGCCGAGTACTACGACCTGGCCCACCGGGCCGCCCACCTGCGGGCCGCTCTGGCGATGCCGGCCGCCGTCCGGGGCGAGGAGGAGCGGGTCCGTACGCTCACCGGCGAAGCGCTGGAGTACACCCGCCCGCGCGGGGTGGGCCGGGGCACGGCGGACGCCCTGTGGGCCCGGGGCGTGCTCGAACTCGGCCTGGGTCGGGCGGAGGCGGCTTTGGAGCGGTTGGAGGCGGCCGGCGCGGAGCTGGCCCATCCGCTGCTCCGCCTGCCGTTGCTGCCGGATGTGATCGAAGCCGCGGTACGCGCCGGCCGCCCGGAGCGGGCGTCGGACGCGGCCCGGTCGCTCGGGGAGTGGGCGGGCGCGCTGGGACGGCCCGCACTCGCCGCGGCGGCCCGCCGCTGCCTGGCGCTGACCGGCCCCGACGGTGAGGCCGAGGAGCACTTCGTCGCGGCGCTGGCCCTGCACGAGGGCGGCAGCGATTACGACCGGGCCCGTACGGCGCTGCTGTACGGGGAGTGGCTGCGTCGCCTGCGCCGCCAGATCGACGCCCGGGACCAGTTGCGCTCCGCTCTCGACGGTTTCGAACGGCTGGGTGCGCGGCCCTGGGCCGACCGGGCCCGGACGGAACTCGGCGCTGCGGGCGGGGAAACCGGGCTGACGGCTCGCGAGGACGGGCCGATCAGCCTGCTGAGTCCGCAGGAGCGCGAGGTGGTTCGACTGGCCGCGGCCGGTGCCAGCAACCGGGAGATCGGCGCCCGGTTGTTCCTGAGCCCGCGCACGGTCGGGCACCACCTGTACCGCGCCTTCCCGAAGCTGGGTGTCAGTTCGCGCACCGAGCTCGCCGGCCTGTTGGCCTCATGAGGCGGGACCCGGCTCCGGAGCCGACCAGATCAGCCGGGTCTGGGCGGTCCGGTAGCCGGCCCGGGTGAACGCGGCGGCCATCGGCGCGTTGTCGGTGTCGGTGGTGGCGGTGATCAGCTCGGCCCCCGCCTCCACCTGCACCCGGGTGATCTCGGCGAGCACGTCGTCGACGTACCCCTGTCCGCGCAGTTCGGGGACGACGCCCAGGTAGCCGACGTTGCGGTTGTACGGCGTCGCCGAGGGCAGGGCCAGCCCGGCGACCCGGCCGTCGGGGGTGCGGGCGATGCGCCACCACGAGCGCTCCCCCGGGCAGCCGAGGTAGAAGTCGACCTCCTCGCGGGCGGTGGCTTCCGGCCCCATCACCACCAGGTTCCGGCGGGTCTCCCCGTCCAGACTGCCCACCGCGATCCGCCGGAAGACGTCCAGGAACTCCTCGTCCGTCCCCTCGGTGAAGACGAGGCGCCCGCTGGAGGCGGGGAGCCCTGCCTCGGGCGTCCATTCCAGGCGCAGCCGCTCGACCACGTCGGTCAGTCCGGCCGCCAGCGCGGCGTCCCGCCGCCAGTCGGCGGCGGCGGCCGTCGCGGGGTCTTCTCGCCAGCCGTTCGGCAGGGTCAGGTTGTAGAGCGGGGGCTTGGCCGCGCCCTGCTCGGCGAAGGCCCGCAGGCCCGCGCTGATCAGAGCGGCCCCGAGCGCCGCGCGGTCGGCGACCGAGGGGTCGACGTACAGGCAGTCCAGCGCGACCGGGTGCTCGCTCGTCGCCCGGCCCCACCACAGGGCCCGGGCCACCACCCGGCCGTCCTGTTCGGCGATCCAGGTCCACTCCGGGCGGTACATGCCCTCCTCGAGTTCCTCCAGATACCGGTCGGCGGGGATCCAGCCGACGGGTTCGTCGACCGTCACGGCGGTGACGCGGTCGAGGTCGGCCTCGGTGGTGGGGCGCAGCAGTGTCGGGATGCTCGTGTCCTTCGCGTAGGTGGTGATGGCGGCGCCGGTGTTGAAGACCCGGGAGTCGGTCAGCTTGAAGCGGTCCGGGCGGAACGGCGCGTCGAAGAGCGGTATGCCGGAGCCGATGACGACCGGGTGGCGTTTGATGACCAACTCGTCTATCTCGTGCAGCAGTTGCCCGGCCAGGCTCGCGCCGCCGCACAGCCAGATGTCCTGCCCGTCCTGCCTCTTGAGGTCGCGGACGAACGCGACCGGGTCCGTGGAGACGACCTCCACGGCGGGGTCGAGGGGGGCGAGGGTGCGGGAGAAGACGTACTGCTTCAGATGCGGGTAGGGGCTGGTGACTCCGGCCGCGAGTCCGGCCTCGTAGGTGCCGCGGCCCATCAGGACCGTGTCGAAGCGCTTGTTGGCGACCCCGTCGAGGCCCGACGGGCCCCGTCCGTGGGCCGGGATCGTCTCGGGGTACTCCGCCAGCAGTGCGGCGGCGAGGTCGCCCTCGAAGGGGAAGAAGTCGAACTGGCCGTCGGGGCCCGCGATGAATCCGTCGAGGGTGGTGCCGACGTAATAGATGAGCTTGCGCACACGTCCTGCTTTCGTTGTCCGGTGCCTGGTGCCGGTGCTTGGTGACGTCACCGACGCTATGCCGCCGGCCCCGCGGCAGGCATCAGTCACCCCGACGTAACGTGAGCGCCCACCGAGCCACCGGGCACCGTCGGCATCGGCATCGGCGCCGCCAGACCACGGGCACACGGCCCGTCGACGCAGCGTGCCGCCGTGCCGCGGTGGAGCGGCACGGCGGCACTCGCCGAGCAGGTCACGGCGTCAGACGCCGTTCACCTCCCGGGCCGCCGGGACCGGGTACACCGAGCCGTCGTACGAAGCCGCGAGGAAGGTGTCCGCCTCCGGCGCGTAGTGGAGGCTGGAGATGCCCGCGGTGGTCGGCTTGCCGACGTACGGCCAGGCTCCGGTGCGCGTGTCGTAGACGGCGACCGTGCCCCCGTACGAGCCGGTGGCCACCAGGGCGCCGTCGGCGGAGGCCGCGACGCACTTGACGGAGTGGTCGTGCGGGGTGGGCACGGCCGTAGCACCGTCGCCGTCCCACAGCCGCAGGACCAGGTCCCGGCTGACGCTGGCGAACCGGCCGCCGGGCAGCGGTGCGCAGCCGTTGGCGATCCGGGTGTGCGCCTCCTCCACGCGGGCGGTCTCCTGAAGGGTCTGCGTGCTGAACCAGCTGGCCGAGGCGTCCGCGCACACCGCGAAGATCGTGTCGCCGGACACGGCCAGGCCCTTCACGGCGTTGGCGAGCAGCGGGAGCGTCGCCACCTGCTCGACCACCCCGTCCGCCCGTACGGCGAAGACGAGACCCTCACCGGTGTAGGCGCCGACGACGACGTGCGGTACGCCGTCGCGCTCGAAGGCGGCCGCGCAGTTCAGCGGGGAGCGGTGCTGGTGGAGCGTCTCGCCGGTGTCGGCGTCGAAGACCCGGCCCAGCTGCCCGCCGGTGAGCACCCGGCCGCCCACGGGGACCAGGAAGTTGCACAGGCTGTCCGGACGTCCCCCCTCGACCCCGTCGACGCGGACGACGCCCGCGTCCCCGACGGTGTAGGTGCGCCCGTCCGGCAGGGTGGTGACGGCGTTCACGCAGCGCGTGCCCTCCACCAGGTCCAGGTTCCAGGTCGCGGACACGGTGTCGTACGTCGCGTACGTGGAGCCGAAGGTGGCGAAGGCGAGCGTGTGGTCGTCGAGGAACGCGCAGGACCGGGCCCAGATCTCCGCGGGGAACTCGGCGGTGTGCAGCGGGCGCAGCCCCTCGGCCGTGTCCCACACCCGCAGGGAGCGGTCGTAGCTGAGGCTGACGAGGGCGCCGGTCGCGGAGTTGAGGACGAGGCGCTTGATGCCGGCGTCGTGGGCCGGGAAGTACTCGGTCTCGCCGTTCTCGATGCGGATGATGGCGCCGTCGTCGTTCCCGGCGAACACCACGCCGCCGCGCGTGATCGCGATGGTGTCGGTCTCGACACCGTCGAGGTCGATGTCGGCGGTCATCTCACCGGTGGTGAGCGACCAGCGTTTGATCGTCCCGTCGTCGCTGGAGGAGATCAGCTCGCCGGTGGCGGGCAGCCACTCGACGGAGATCACGTCGGCGGTGTGGCCCTCGAAGCGGCGGACGACGGCGCCGGAGAAGTCGTACACGCGGACCGTGTGGTCACGGGAGGCCGTGGCGACCAGCTCCTGCTCCGGGTGGAAGACGGACATCTCCACGTCGTCCTTCTGGTCCCCCAGCACCGCGCGCAGCCGCAGGTCGGGGACCGACCACAGGCGTGCGCTGTAGTCGCTGGAGGAGGTGACGAGCAGCGAGCCGTCCGGACTGAACGCCACCTGGTTGACCAGATGGTCGTGCACGCCGCGGGCCAGGGGCGTGTGCCCCGCGGCGTCCCAGAGGATGACCTGGTTGTCGTAGCCGGCGGTGGCCACGTAGCGGTCACCGAAGGTGGCGACCCCGCTGATCGGTCCCTGGTGCTTGATCACGCGATCATCTCCTTGAGGCTGATGGTGTGCAGCGTCTTGTCGGCCTTGGCCGTGAGGTACGAGATGTTGTGGGGGTTGGCGAACACCCCGGTCCGCACGGTGCTGCGCACGGCGATGCCGTACCGGGTCAACTGGCCGGACTTGTCGGGGTTGTTCGTGAGCAGATCGACCTCGGTGATCCCGAGCGTCCGCAGCATCTGCGCCGCGGCCGTGTAGTCCCGCAGGTCGTCGCCGAGGCCCAGGGCGCGGTTGGCCTCGTACGTGTCCAGGCCGTCGTCCTGGAGCCGGTACGCGTCGAGCTTGTTGTAGAGGCCGATGCCGCGCCCCTCCTGCCGCAGGTAGAGCAGCACGCCTCCGACGCCGTCGATCATCCGCAGGGCCTCGTGCAGCTGCGGACCGCAGTCGCACCGGGCGGATCCGAAGACGTCGCCGGTCAGGCACTCCGAGTGGAGGCGGACCAGGGGGACGCCGTCGGCCGGGCGGACACCGAGTTCGAGGGCCAGGTGCTCCTTGCCGTCGGCCAGGCCGTCGAAGGTCATGACCCGTGCGTCGAGCTGGGGGCCGGGCCCGAAGCTCAGCGGGACGCGCACCTCGGAGCGCACCGTGGCACGGGTCAGGAGGGACCCGAGGTGGGACGTCCTGTGGGATGTTTCGGCAACTTCGTGCATGGTGATTCCTCCTGGACGTTCGATTCGGAGGCGACCGGCGCGGACGGCCGGACCCAGTCTTTGCGGCCGCGCCTCAGGTACCAGAGGGCGGAGCACGCGCCCAGGCCGAGCACGAGGAACGTCCCCCGTGCTCCGACGGCCTCGGTCAGTGCCGGGGTGACGGCGGGCGAGAGCAGCGCGGCGCCGCCGGTGATGAGCCACATCAGACCCGAGGCGCGCCCCAGCACCGGCCCGGGCAGGTACTTGACCCGCATCATCACGACGGTGCTCAGGACGGCGCCTTCGCCGAGCGCGCCGAGTGCGACCGCCGCGAGGAACACCGGCCACCACGGCACGGCCAGCAGCAGCAGCGACAGGCCGCAGGCCGTCATGCCCAGCGTCAGGGAGATCCACGGGCGGATCCGCTTGCGCTGGGCGACGAGCAGGTTGCCCGCGAGCATGCACGCGTTCATCACGGTGATGACGGCGCTCACCGAGCGGTCGGAGAGGTGCCAGGTGTGGCCGAGCGAGTAGACGACCAGGGCTTCGAAGCCCGCACCGCAGGTGATGGCGAGCACCACCTGCACGATGAGCATGTCGCGGACACGGCGGTCCGCGACGATCGCGTTCCACCCCTCGGAGAGCTTCCAGTTGCGGCCCGTGCCGGGCCCGCCCGGCTGGACGCGGGGCGGGTGCACCCCCATCGCCCAGACCGCGATCGGCGCGAAGAAGGTGGCCAGGTTGAGCCACAGCAGACCCTCGTAGCCCATGAAGGGCAGACAGAGGGAGAAGACCACGGGGCCGATGAGGGTGGCGGCGAAGAAGAGGCTGTTCAGCGTCCCTCGTGCGCGCACCGGGCAGTCGGGGAACATCCCCGGCACTCCGGTCATCCAGCCCGTCCGGTACGCGGCTCCGCCGATCGCGACGAGCAGCGCGCAGACGAAGAGCGAGGCCGGGGTGGGCGGGCCCGCGTGCAGGACGAGGTTCATGACCAGGGCGGCGGCGGCCTGCAGCAGCAGACCGGGTACGACCAGGGCCCGCGGCCCCCAGCGGTCGGCGACCCAGCCCAGGGAGGGGGCCAGGAGCATGCCCACGGGGACCGCGGCGGCCAGCAGCGTCATGATGGCGAGCGAGCCGGTCAGCCGGTAGGCGAGCAGCGGCAGGGCCGTGGCGTACATCGCCTCGCCGATGTTGTTGACAGCGTTTCCCGCAGCGAACACCCTGAACCGCGGGCTCTGGAAGGGCGAGGGCTCGACCACCGCATCCGAACCGGAGGCGGGGCCGGCCTTGGGCATGGTGGCCGCGGGAGAGCTCATCGTGCGCCGGCGTTCGGATAGTCGCCGGTGGAGGTGGGCAGCCACAGGTCGCGCACGGCGGTCAGGACGCTGTCCTTGCGTTCGCGGTCCAGCCGGTAGAGCCGGAGGTATCCGCCGCGGCCGCCGATGACGACGTACGTGGTGCCGTCCTGGCCGCGCAGCAGGGCGATGCCCTTGGGGAAGTCGGGCAGGTCCTCGTGGAGCCCGAGGAGTTCACCGGTTTCGTGGTCGTACGCCGCGACCTGGAGACCGTACGTGATCGCGACGAGGATGCCGTCGGCCACGACGGAGTTCTCGCAGGTGTTGTCGAGCAGCTCGGTGAAGCGCTGGCCGAGCTTGGGCTCGCCGACCTCGAACTCCTTGATGCCGCCGCCACCGGTGGCGTGCACCCGGTTGCCCTCGACCAGGAGGCGCTTGGGATAGCCGCCGAGTTCGGTGGTCCATGTGGCCTCGCCCTCTGCGGAGTAGGCGGCCATCACCCCGTTCCGGGTGGCGATGAGCCGGCTGCCGTCCTCCAGGTAGGCGCTCGCCCAGGCGCTGGCGGGCAGATCGTCGATCCGGGACAGCTCCTCCCCGGTCGCGGCGTCGAGTTCGATCGCGCCGGCGTTGCAGGCGACGAGCAGTCGGCTGCCGTCGGGGGACCGGCTGAGCGTGTGCGAGACGGCGGGCATCTGCCGCTCCCACACCACGTGGCCCGCGCCGGAGACGCGGCGTACGGTCCCCGGCCAGAAGACCCCCGCCCAGCCGTCGCCGAGGGTGACGAGGCGGCGGGTGAAGCCGAGGCCCGAGAACTCCTGTCCGGCCAGGACGAGCGCCGGGTGGCCCGGGACCTGCTCGACCAGGCGCAGCAGGGCGGTGCCGTCGTCGGTCGCGGCCAACAGTGCGCTGTCGTCGCCCGGGACGGGCTGGAGGTCCCACACGCACTGGCGCTCGTAGCCGAGCCGGGCGCGTACGGTGCCGTCCGCCGTCAGCGCGGTCACCTCACCGTCCTGGGTGAGGGTGTAGACGTCGCCGTGCTCGTCGATCGTGATGTCGATGATCTGGTGGCTGAAGCCGCCCACCCGCTTGGCCACGCGCAGCTCGGGGTCGGTGTTGTCGAAGATCAGCAGCTCGCCGTCGAAGCCGCCGGTGTAGACGGAGGAGAAGTCGGGCGAGAAGACGAGGCCTTCGACGTCGTTGCGCGCGTAGTCGAAGCGCTCGCCGACGGTGCCGTCGAGACCCACCGTGATCACGCCGTTGGCGATGTTGTGGGTCTCGTCGATGCCCGCGTCGCCGAGGGCCCAGAGACGGTTGTGCCGGGCGTCGTAGACGACCCGGTGGACGTTGGACGTGTCGACCTGGACGACCGTCGGGAAGGAGAGGTCCGGCAGCGAGCCGAGGTGGATGCGGCCGGACCGGTCGGAGACGGCGTGCACGCCGGGGGCGTCGGTGCAGAACCATTCGAGCATGTCGTAGCCGTGCGGCCACTCGGTGATCCGCTCGACGGTGAAGGTCTCCAGGTCGATGACGACGACCTGGAAGTACCCGTTGTTCGTGTAGAGCTTGCCGTCCCAGACACCGATGCCGCGGAGCATGGTGGGGGCGGGCTGCTCGCCTTCGAGGAGCAGCGAGGCGTCGGCGGTCGCGGCGGCGTCGAGGCGGTCGGAGAGCCGCAGGGTGTCGGCGTGCCAGCGGGAGATCGTGCCCGTCTTGTCGCGCGTGACGATCCAGTCGTCGACGAGGGTGACCGCATAGATCGGGTCACCGGCGGGGTCCTGCGACGGGGCGGAGGAATTGGACGAACTCAGCACGTTGAGATCACGGTCGAGCCAGTGCAGACCGCCACGGGCGTCCGCGCCCAGGAGGCCCCGGCCGGGACTGTTCACGATACGGGTCAGGCGCTCCAGGTTCGCCATGGAAATACCCCCTGTTGGTTGGTTCAATGGGACAGCCCCCGGGGAAAGCAGTTCGCTTTCCCCGGGAGACAGGTGCCCGAGGGGGTGAGCCCCCTCAGCTGAGATGCGGATTCCGCATCAGATGTCGTGTCGGACGACACGACGGACGATCTTCTTCATGCAATCACCTCCTTCCACGGGTGAGATATCGGGAGAGGCGCCCGGAGAGATCCGGCCCCTGGGGGTCTCAGATCTTGTTGCGGGTGACACGACGGACGATGCCCTTGGCCATGAAAGTCACCTCCCTCGCTGCGCGATACCGGGAATGATCAGGCGACCCCGGAGGGCACGGCTCAGATCTTGTTGCGGGACACGCGGCGGACGACCTTCTTCACAGCAACCACCACCTTCGCCATGACTCCGGCGGAAGCAATCGATCCGACCCGGAAGGGCTCAGATCTTGCTGTTGATGACACGACGGACGACGTTCTTCTTCATGGAATTCACCTCCTCCGCACATACGAGGGGCGGGACCGGAGAATCAGATGTCGTGACGGACGACGCGACGGACGATCTTCTTCACTCGATCACCTCCTTCCAGTGGCGGGTCATTTGCCGTGCCCGGATCGAGACCGCTGCCTCGACGGGCATGTCTGTGGGTGTGCACGAGGGGGCCTGGCGACCCTAGGCGGCGACGGGGAGCCGGTGGTGGCCGCGTACCGCGGCGACGGTGGCTTCGACGAGGCCTTCGAGCTCCGCCACCACCGAGGGTTCGGTGATGGTCCCGTCGCGGCCGACCAGGAATTCGGCATTGCCGATGGCCACCCGCGCATGGTCGATCAGTACGGCGCCGCACCTTTCGAGGACCCTGCGCGTGTCGGGCTGCGCATCGGCGCCGCCGTATCTCCCCGGGGAAGCGGTGAGGAGTGCGACGGGCTTGCCGGAGAGGGAACTCGCCTTCCACGGTCGGGAGAGCCAGTCGAGGGCGTTCTTCAACGCCCCTGTCATGGCACCGTTGTAGGACGGTGTACTGATGATCGCGGCATCGGATGCGATGAGCAGCTCGCGTGCGGCACTCACCGCTGCCGGTCCGGGACCCACGTCCAGATCCTCGTCGTAGTAGGGAAGATCGGCGACCCTGATCTCCGAGGTACGGAATTCACCGTCACGCCGGTCGAGAATGCCCCGGATGGTGGCGAGAGCCGCACTGTTCACCGAGTGCCGGCGCAGACTTCCCGACACGAGAACGATCCTGGACATACCTCAACTCCCTACCGATCGGCGGCCCTCCGTCTCCTTGGCGGTTGGCCTTCCTCGTAGGAATGAGATTGCCTCCTGGAGTTCATTGGCGAGAACTCTCCTTTCAGGCTGAATCAAGTCGGGGCCGAATCGGCCGCGGAATCCGCCCTTCCCGCCGGGGTGGCCCGGTCGGGGAATACGTCCGGCCCGGCGCGCCGCAGAAGGCGCGTGGGCGGGCAGGCCTGAACCCGACCGGGAACCCGGGACGCCGGCCGTCCGACGACGGGCGTCTTTGAGCCTCGACGCCGTAGGACGAGGTGCCCGAAACGGGCGATGGGGTGCGTACTCGACTGGCCGGAAGAGGCCGTACAGGGGGCTGCCGGGGCCGGGTGTCCTCCGCGGTCCGCCGCGACCCCTGATGTAATAATCAATCCACGAGTTCAGTCGTTACCCACGAGGGGGAAGTCTTGCCTTTCGCGCACACCGCCGAGGCCGTACGGGCATGGGTTCACGGTTGGTCCGCTTCGCGCGGTGCAGCCGAACCCGCGCCCTCAGCCTGGGGTTTCACCATCGACGTGGGCCTGCACGGGCACGTCATGCGCCACGTCCTGCACTCCGCGGACGAGGCGACCGTCCGCGAGATCACCGGTGACGCCACCGCGCCCGGCGTCTGGTTGAAGGCCTTCGTTCCGCCGGAAACACTGGAAACCTGGCTCGCTCCCGGCTGGCACCTCGCCGGCGGAGCCGGCTACTTGATGGCCGCCGCCCTGCCCGTCGCCCCCACCCGGGCCCCGGTCCGGATCCCCGCGGGGTACCGGATGAACACCTGGACACGTGACGGCGTCACGCGCGCTCTGGTCCGCACCGCCGACGGCGCTTTCGCCGCCCGCGCCCAGATCGCCGTCACCGGCCGCACCGCCGTGGTCGACCAGGTGGAGACCGACCCGGCCCACCAGCGCCGCGGCCTGGGGCGCCTGGTGATGGACAGACTCACCGAGGCTGCCGCGCAGCAGGGGGCCACGGCAGGCGTGCTGGGCGCGACGCCGGAGGGCCGTGCTCTGTACGAGACGACAGGATGGCGCGTACTGGCCCCGCTGACCAGCGCCCTGCGCGGCCCTGACCCGGTCGGCACCTGAGGGAGCAGCGGGTGTGTGGTGGTGTCAGGGGGTGGTCTCGCCGAGGTAGGCGGTGCGGATACGGGGGTCGTCGAGGAGCTCGTGGGCCGGGGCGTGCATGGTGATCCGGCCCGTCTCCAGGACGTAGCCGCGGTCGGCGATCCTGAGGGCCTGGGCGGCGTTCTGCTCGACCAGGAGCACCGTGGTGCCCTGGGCGTTGATCTCCTTGATGATCTCGAAGATCTGCGCCACGATCAGCGGGGCCAGGCCCATCGACGGCTCGTCGAGGAGCAGCAGTTCGGGGCGGCCCATCAGGGCGCGTCCCATGGCGAGCATCTGCTGCTCCCCGCCGGAGAGGGTGCCGGCCTGCTGGGTGCGCCGCTCGGCCAGGCGGGGGAAGAGGGCGAACACCCGCTCCAGGTCCTCCTGCCGCAGCCGTTTGAAGCGGTAGGCGCCCATGTGGAGGTTCTCCAGGACCGTCATGTCGGCGAAGACCCTGCGGCCCTCCGGCGAGTGGCCGATGCCGAGGCCCACGACCGAGTGGGAGGGGATGCCGTCGATGCGCTCCCCGCAGAACCTCACCGCTCCCGCAGCGGGTCGGTGCAGGCCGGAGATGGTGCGCAGGGTGGTGGTCTTGCCGGCGCCGTTGGCGCCGAGCAGTGCGACCACCTCCCCCTCGCGGACGGCCATGTCGATGCCCCGCAGCGCGCTGATCGCACCGTGGGACACGTGGAGATCGGCGAGTTCCAGGATCGTCGGGGTCGGGACCGGGGCCGTGACGGCGGTCCTGTGCGCGAGGTGTGCCGCTGCGGTCATCGGGTCCGTCCTTGCCGGGAGTCCGTGTCGGAGGTGCCGAGGTAGGCCTCCACGACCGCCGGGTCGCGCTGTACCTCGGACGGCGAGCCGGAGGCGATGACCTTGCCGAAGTTGAGCACGGTCACCCGGTCGGCCACCGAGGTCACCAGGGGCATGTCGTGCTCGATCAGCAGCACGCTGATGTCGAGTTCACGGTTGATGCGGCGGATCAGCGCGGCCAGTTCCCGCTTCTCGGTGGGGTTGGTGCCCGCGGCCGGTTCGTCCAGGAAGGAGCAGCCGGGGGCCGGTGGCCAGCGCCCTGGCGATCTCCAGCCGGCGCTGGTCCCCGTAGGAGAGGGAGTCGGCCCTCTCCTCGGCCCGGCCGTCGAGGCCCACCAGTGCGAGCAGGCGCCGGGCCGTCTCCTCGGCGGCGCGTTCCTCCGCCTTCGCCCGGGGCAGGCCGAGCATGATGCTCAGCGGCCCGCAGCGAGTTCCGCTCTCCGCCGCGACCTTGACGTTCTCCAGGGCGGTCAGGGCGGAGAAGAGGCGGATGTTCTGGAAGGTACGGGCCACACCGAGCCGGTTGACGTGGTGGGGCTTGCGGCCGAGCAGGCTGTGCTCCGTACCGGCGTCGGTGCGCAGGAGCACGCGCCCTTCCTGTGGTGTGTAGGCGCCGGTGAGCGAGTTGAACAAGGAGGTCTTGCCCGCGCCGTTGGGGCCGATCACGGCGTGGATCTCGCCCCGTCGTACGGTGAGGTCCACTTCGGAGAGGGAGACCAGGCCGCCGAAGCGCAAGGTCACTCCCGATACCAGGAGGACCGGGGCGCAGGTGTCGGGTGCCGGCGCCGGCGCCGTGCGCTCCGCGAGTGTGGTCGTCATGATGCCTCCCGCGTGCGGACGGTGCGCCTGCGGCGCCTGGCGGGCAGGAGTCCCTGCGGGCGGTAGATCATCATGACCACCAGCAGGGCGCCCAGGTACATGAACCGGTCCTTCTGGTCCACCACGTCCTTCAGGCCGTGCGGCAGATAGGCCAGGAGTGCGGCCCCCAGCAGGACGCCGGGGATGGAGCCCATCCCGCCGAAGATCACGTAGGCGAGGACCAGCACCGAGTACAGCAGCGGGAAGTTCTCGGGGTTGATGAACCCGACCTTGCTGGCGTAGACGGCGCCGGCGACTCCGGAGGTGGAGGCGCCGATGGCGAAGGCCATCAGCTTGTACTTCACCGTGTCCACTCCGTGCGCGGCCGCGGCGACCTCGTCCTCGCGGATGGCCTCCCAGGTGCGTCCGATCTTGGAGCGCACCAGCTTGCGGAAGAGCAGCACCAGGACCGTGATCAGGCCGATGAGCAGCCACAGGTAGTCCAGCGGGTCCAGGCCCCAGCGGTATTGCACGGGGCCGAGGTCCACGGAGAAGTGCGGGATGCCGAAGACGCCCAGGGAGCCGCCCGTCACCGATTCGGCGTTCTTGGCGATCAGGTAGATGATCTCGTGGAAGCCGAGGGTGACGATGGCGAGGTAGTCGCCGCGCAGGCGCAGGGTCGGGGCACCGAGCAGGATGCCCGCGAGCAGGCAGGTGACCATCGCGACGGGGATGGACAGGAACGGGTTCAGCTCGAACGGCGGCTTGACGGGCAGTTGTCCGCTCCAGAAGGCGGTGCTGTAGCTGCCGATCGCGAAGAACGCCACGAAGCCGAGGTCGAGCAGACCGGCCCATCCGATGACGACGTTGAGTCCGAGGGCGAGCAGGATGTAGATGCCGACCCAGTCGACCAGGACCTGGTTCGTGGACCGGTCGAACAGCAGGGGCAGGAACACGGCCGCGGCGAGCCCGGCCACCACCAACGCCACGCGCAGCCCGGGGCGGCTGTCGAGTGCCGGGCGGATCCTGGCCAGCGGAGCGGCGGCCCTGGCACCGGAGGCCACGGCACGGCGCGGGGCGGCGCCGAACTCGGCGACCGCCCAGAGGGCGACGGCCGCGGCGATCCAGGCCCACAGTGCGGTCCCGGTGAAGGTCGTGCGCAGGGAGAGCAGCAGGTCGGCTCCGGATCCCTGCTCGCCGGTCATCACGGCGAGCAGGACGCCGACGGCGGTGAGGGTGCACAGCCTGCGCCAGCGCGGACGCTCGTACCAGCGGTGCCTGCGCAGGGCCGCCAGGGCCTCGGCCGAGGGCCGGGTGGGACGGAAGGACACCGTGGACGTGGACATCGGGAGGTGCGCGGCCCGCCCCGGGGTGACCACACGCGTGTCGTCGATCGTGCTCATGCCGTCCTCCCGAGCTTCGCGCTGAGGATGCCGGTCGGGCGGAACATCAGCACGACGACCAGGACCGCGAAGGCCGCGACGTAGCGCCATTCCTCGCCGAACAGCGGGACGTTGTAGGTCTCGACCAGGCCGAGAAGCATTCCGCCGAGCATGGCACCGCGAATGTTGCCGATGCCGCCGAGGACGGCCGCGGCGAAGGCCGTGATGCCGGGGATGAAGCCCATGGTGAACGAGACCTGGCTGTTGAGCCCGAAGAGGAAGCCGGCGATCCCGCCGAGGACCCCGCCGATCACGAACGTACGGGAGACGATCCTGTCGATGTCGACGCCCATCAGGCCGGCGGCCTCGGGGTCCTGTGCGACGGCCCGGATGGCGGAGCCCAGCTTGGTGCGGCGCACCAGCAGGTCGAGGCCGACGATCATCACCAGCGCGGCGACGATCAGCAGCAGCTTGACGACGTCGACCGGTGCTCCGAGAACGTGGAAGAGCACGCCGTTGTCGAAGAGCGCGGGCATGGCCTTGGGGTCGCGCCCGAAGAGCTTGCCCGCGAGGTTGTAGAGGAAGAACGAGGCGCCGATGGCACTGATCAGGAAGATCAGCGCGGGCGCGTTGCGCTTGCGCAGCGGCCGGTAGGCGACCTTCTCCAGACCGAAGGCGGTGCCCGCCCCGACCAGGCCGGAGACGACCAGGCCGAGGAGGACGAGCAGGACCGACACCAGCCCGGAGGGGTGGCCGGGGGCGACCTCGGTGAGCACGATCAGCGCTCCGAAGCCGCCCAGCATGAACACCTCGCTGTGGGCGAAGTTGATCAGCTTGAGCACGCCGTAGACCAGGGTGTAGCCGATGGCGATCACGGAGTACAGCGCGCCGAGCGCGAGGCCCGGGACCAGGTAGTCGCGGAATTCCAGGAGTGTCATCGCTCGTCAGCCCGCGCTCACCAGCGTGTCGACGTTGCCCTTGAGGGTGATCCGGCCGCCCTTGACCTCGCTGAGGTAGATGCCGTTGCCGGCGAACTCGCCGTTCTCCTTGAACGAGAACTGCCGCGTGAGGCCCTTGTAGTGGGCCTTCTTCACCTTCTCCAGGACGGCCTCGCGCCGCACGTCTCCGCCGTCGCCGCCGCCGAGCGCCTTGATCTGCTCGATGATGAGGTTGGTGGCGTCGTAGGACTCGGCCGCGTACAGGCCGGGCGGGGCCTTGTACTCCGTCTTGTAGTCCTCGGCGAACTGCTTGGTGCCCGGGTCGACGTTGGCGTCCAGGCACTGGCAGGTCAGCAGCCAGCCCTCGGCCGCGTCGCCGGCCAGCTCGGTGAACTTCTTGTCGTACGTCCCGTCGCTGGCGATCTTCGGCTTGTCGAAGCCTATATCCTTGAGCTTCTTGGCGAACGGCGCCGCGTCCGAGTAGAGCCCGTTGTAGATCAGCGCGTCGGCGCCGGAGTGCTTCACGGCCGTGGCGGCAGCGGTGTAGTCGGGGGTCTTCGAGGGGACGCTGGCCTTGACGACCTCGACACCGGCTTCCTTGAGCTGCTTCTCGGCGACCTTGGAAAGGCCGACGCCGTACTCGCTCTTGTCGTCGACGAGGTAGACCTTCTTGGTCCCCAGCTGCTTGGTGAAGTACGTGACCATGGCGCCGCCCTGGGCGTTGTCGTTCGGGACGGAACGCACGAAGGAGCGGAAGCCGAGCTCGGGCAGGCTCGGGTTGCTGGCGTGGGAGACGGAGACCAGGCCGGCCTCCGAGTACAGCCGGCCCGAGGCCTTGGCCGCGCCGGAGAAGGCGGGGCCGACCAGGCCGAGGACGCTCTCGTCGTCGATGAGCTTCTGCGCCGCGGCCGGGGACTGGTCCGGGGAGCCGGCGTCGTCGGATGCCGCGTACTCCACGTGGAAGGCCAGGTCGCCCCGGGCGTTGGCCTGCTTGACGGCCAGCTTGACGCCGTTCTCCATGTTCACGCCGATGGCGGAGCTCTCGCCCGTGAGCGGGCCCTGGAAACCGATCTTGTAGATCGCCTTTCCGTCGGCGGCGACGCCGGCGGCGCCGCTGTCCTTGTTGCAGCCGGTCAGCGCGGTCGCGCCCGTGACGGCGAGTGCGGCGCACATCGACACCATCGACAACTTCCTGCGGTTCACTTCTGCTCCCTGTGACTGTCGTGGATCGACAGGGGTGGCTTTGCTCGACCCCCCGAACCGCACGTTGATGGCGTGCGACTCGGGCACCGTATTCAGCGGCGACCCGGCCGTCCCGGTGCACTTCCAGAGCCGGTCAAGTCCGGGAGGACCTGTCAGGTCCACGGGGGTGAGGAGGGTCACCGCAGGTGGGCGTCCCGGCGGGCCCGCTCCCGTTGCTAGATTATCCGGTGGCCCGGTCCCCAGGCCCCGGACGAGACGCGCCGTACCCGGTCATGCACGACGACGCGCCAGGCACTGCCCCACCGGCAGACGCCCTAGCGCTGTCCGGCCCCGGGTGGCGTTCCCTCGTCGTACAGATGGGCTGACCACATGACCGTGCCGCTGACCCGCACCCTCTACCGGACGACCGCCCACGCCGTCGGGGGCCGTACCGGATCGGTGCTCTCCGATGACGGGCGCCTCGGCGTCCGTCTGGCCCCGCCGCTCAAGAAGACGCCCGGTACCACCAACCCCGAGCAGTTGTTCGCAGCAGGGTTCGCCGCCTGTTTCACGTCCGCGCTCGCCGAGGTCGCAGCCGAGTTCGGGGCGGACGCCTCGGCCGCGCGCGTCGCGTGCGAGGTACGGCTCGGTACGACGGACACGCCCGCGGGCTACGGTCTCGCGGTCGGCCTCACGGGCTCCCTGGCGGGGTGGAACGCGGCCGACCTGCTGCCCCTGCTCCACCGGGCGGACGCGGTCTGCCCCTACTCACAGGCCATCCGCGGGAACATCGAGCTCTCTCTGCGGGCCGTTGACGACACCGCCGCCGATGGCTGAGCCGACGGATACGCCCGGGAGCCTCGCGCCGGAGGACGGGCAGGGCGTCCCGGTGCCCGAGCGGGGGGCGTGGCTGCGGCGCGGCATCAGCCGCAACGGCGGTCCGCTGGTCGAAGACCGCGAAGTGGTGTGGCTGCAGGCCGGTCCGTACTTCGCCGACAGCCGGGGCTTCGCCGGCGTCACGTCCTTCGACGGCTCCCGGGTCCACTTCCACCACCTGGAGGGCGAGCCCGGCGAGGACACGGGCACCTTCCGGTGGGAGGGTGCGAACCTCGTCGAGCGCGGCACCAACACGGACGGCAGCACCTTCCTGGAGATCTGGACCCCGCTGCCGGCCGGCGACGGCGACACCGGCTCATGGGCCGGTGCCGGCTACCACGTGGTGCGCGTCGGCCGGCATCTCGTCCACGTCGACTCCCGGTCGGGTACCTACTGGCGGACGTGACCGGTCACGCCGAGCAGGCACGGCAAGCCCCCTGCCGGGGGCCTTCGCCGTCGCCTACTGCGGGTCGTACCGGCGTTTCTCGACCACCAGCGGCAGTCCCTCGACGTCCGGGACGCGCAGTTCGGCCGGGACCTCGGCGTCCGGGTCGACATCGACCGCCGGCACCAGCCTGCCGTCCGGAGTCCCACGGGCGTCCCAGGCCGAGGCCGCCCTCACCAACTTCCATGTCGCGTGCGTCGACTCGACGTTCCAGATCGGCGACCGGATGGTGCAGCCCAGTCCGATCGACACGGGCGTTGCTCCGCAGGGGGAGTTCGGCGCCCTGCTGCGCGCCGCCCGACACGCTCCTGAGCTCCACCGAGGTGGCGCGCGCCATGGGCGGCCGCCGGATCGCGAACCCGCTGTCGGCCATGGCCTCCAACACGTCCAAGCCCTACAGGCCCAGCTCATCGCCCGTCACGGGTTCTACAGCCCGGCGGCCCTGGTCTCCGACGACGACCCGGACGAGGTCCTCGGCTTCGTGGACCTGCACCGCGGGGCGGTGTACAAGTCCGCCGGCGGCATCCGGTCCCTGGTGACGGCCTTCGAACCGGTCCGCGACACGAGCCGCCTGGAACGCCTTCGGTGGTGCCCGGTCCAGTTCCAGGAGCGCCTCGCCGGCCCGGACGTACGGGTCCACGTGGTCGGCGATCGGACGTTCGCCGTCCGCGTCGACTCCACCGCGGTCGACTACCGCTACGCCCGGGCCCAAGCGGGAGTCGACGCACGGCTGCACGCCCACCGCCTCGACGACGACATCGCCGAACGCCGTGTCGCTCTGGCCGCCGATCCGGGGCTGCCCTTCGCGGGCGTGGACCTGGAACTCCTCCCGGACGGGCGGATCGCCTGCTTCGAGGTCAACCCGTCGCCGGGGTTCTCCTGGTACGAGTCCGAGACGGACCTGCCCATCGCGGCGGCGGTCGCCGACCGGCTGCTCGCCCCGGTCACCTGAGGAGCGTGTACCGGGCAGCCTCGGCAGCGGTGAAGGAGGAGACGAAGGTGAACGCCCGCGGGGACGGCCCGTGCGCCCGAAGGTCCGCGAGCCGCTCCAGCGCCTCGTCGACGGTCGGAAGGTGACCGGCAGGCACCCACCACAGGACCAGGTGTGCTTCGACATGCCGTGCGAACCACTCACGACGCCGCCGCATCACCTCCAAGTGCCCGCTGCGGTAGGCGAAGTCCCACAGCGCCTCCCGGGTCTCCCACACGGACATGTTGACGATGACGTCCTCGCCCGCCGGCCGCAGCTCCGTGGCATCGGCCGCCCCTTCCTCCACCAGCCGCCACACGAACCCCGGCGTGCCATCGGCGGCGGCGTTGACCGGATCGAGCAGCTCCACGAACGGCGCCATGCGCGGGTCGTCGAGCGGGTGCCGGAGCGTGGCGACGTTCAGCTGGGCGAGGTGGGCGGCGCGCGGGCCGTGCTGGGATGCGGTCATGTCCTCATCCCAGCACGGCCCTCATTTCTATGTCAATCATTATTGTTTTTAGAAGCCTCGACCACCACGCAGCACTCCCCCGGCCGGGCGTCCATGCGGGCCCGGACAGGGCCGTCGGTGCCGAGCAGTCCCTCCAGCAGTGCGAGGTTCATGCCGCAGACGAGCGGCGGGAAGTGTTCCGCGAGGGCGTGGAAGGGGCAGTTGCGCATGCGGACGACGGATCCGGGCGCCCCGGCCTCCCCCTCGGGGCCCTCGGCGCCACGGGGGCTCCCGGCGTCCGCCAGATACGGTTCATAGCCACGGGCGGCCAGCACCTCCATGGCCCCTTCGAGGCCGGCGCAGGGTGCGGTCGACCCGCGCAGGGCCTCACCCCGGCGGCTCGCGGCGGCACGGAGTCCGGCATCGAGTCCTGCCTCCTCGGCGGCCTCGGCGAGCAATGCGGCGGCGGTGCGGTAGTCACGGGCGGGCAGCGATACCGACCGCTCGGTCAGCGCCCGCGTGTACACCTTCGCGGGACGGCCCGCGCCCGGCCCCGAGCGGCCCGTCAGGCGACGGCTGCCGCTCTCCAGCAGCCCGGCTTCGGCCAGCTTGTCCAGGTGGTGCGCGGCGAGCGTGCGCGCCACCCCGGCCGCCTCGGCGGCCTCGTTGCGGCCGACTTCACGGCCCTGCGCCGCCACGTATTCGTACAGACGACGCCGCACCGGATCCTGCAACACCGCGATCGCATCGATGTCCTTCATCCGGCCATTCTATGAACAACACAGGTTGGAGTTAGAGCGGCGGGATCCGCCCGCGCAGCCGCACGGCCGACAGCGGGCCACACGACCGGGCACCCCTGGCGCGCGCCGCCGAATCGCGGTTTGGTGGTAACAGAACTGTGTGTACCGGTGCGGCGGCATCGGCCGCCGGACAGTGCCCTCGACGCAACGGAGGAGGGCGGATCATGTCCGTACCAGGTGCCACATCCGGCCACCGCCGGCGCGCGGCAGCCGTGGCCGCGACGCTGGCCTGCTCCGCGCTGCTCACCGCGCCCGGACTCGCCACCGCCGCGCAGAGGGCTCCGTCACCGCCACCGGCTCCGACGTCACCTTCGGTGACCGTTCCGCGGCTGGACTGGAGCCCCTGCAAGCCCGGCAGCCCGTACGACTGCGCCACGGCCAAGGTGCCGCTCGACCACTCCGCCCCCGCGGGCCGCACCATCGACCTCGCGGTCGTCCGCCGGCAGGCCACCGATCCCGGGAAGCGCATCGGCACCCTGTTCGTGAACCCGGGAGGCCCCGGGGGACCGGGGACCGTGCAGGTGCCGCAGAACTACGACGCCTTCCCCAGGGAACTGCGCGAACGGTTCGACATCGTCAGCTGGGACCCCCGCGGGATCGGCAACAGCACCGCGGTGAACTGCTTCGCCAACACCCGGGAGGCCGACGCCTGGGCCGCCGCCAAGCCGGGCGGCTTCCCGGTGGGCGAGAAGGAGCGGAAGGCCTGGATCGACGCGTACGAGGACCTCGGCCGGCGCTGCGAGAAGCGCGACCCGGACCTGCTGCGCCACGTGTCGACCGCCGACACCGCCCGTGACCTCGAATTGCTGCGCCGATCGGTGGGCGACCCGCAGCTCAACTACCTCGGCGTCTCCTACGGCACGATCCTGGGCGCCACCTACGCCAATCTCTTCCCCGGCAAGGTCCGGGCCATGGTCCTCGACAGCAACATCGCCCCGCAGGCCTGGACGAACGGAGCCGCACCGGGCGAGCCGCGCACCACGACGCTGCTGCGCATGGGCTCCGACCGCACCGCGGCGGCCACCCTGGACCGGTTCCTCGCCCTGTGCGGATCCGCCCCCACGTCCCGCTGCGCCTTCTCCGCGGGCAGCCCGGAGGCCACCCGCGACAAGTTCGACCAGCTGATGCGGCGGCTCCGGGAGCGTCCGGTGGGCCCGTGGACGTACGCCAAGACCGTGGCCGACACGGTGAACAGCCTCTATCTCGTCAACCCCGGCTGGACGGATCTCGCGCGGCGGCTCCAGGAGCTGTCGCAGGGCCGCGTTCCGGGGCCGCCGGTGTACCCGCCGCCGCCCCCGGTCGCTCAGCCGAACCCGTACCTGGGCGACGAGCAGGCGGCGTCCGTGTGGTGCTCCGACAGCCCCAACCCGAGCGACCCCGCCGTCTACCACGGCCTGGAGGAGGACAGCGCCCGGCGGAGCGGCGACGCCGGACGCTTCTGGACCTGGGCCGCAGAACCGTGCGCCACCTGGCCCGCCCGGTCCGCCGACGGGTACGACGGCCCGTGGAACAGGCCCACCGCCCACCCCGTCCTCGTGATCGGGACCCGCTACGACCCCTCCACGCCGTATACGGGTGCCCAGGCCATGACGAAGGAGCTGGCGGACGCCCGCCTGCTCACCAACGACGGGTACGGGCACACGGCCCTGTTCAACAACGCCAGCAGCTGCATCAGCGCGTACGAGAGCCGCTACTTCGTCGACGGGACGCTCCCGCCCCCGGGCACGGTCTGCCGCCCCGACAAGACCCCCTTCGCCTGAGACGCACTCGGCGCATCACCGGGGCGGTGCGGTGCGGGCAGCGCTGTCAGGACGCGGGCCGGTGGAGCCAGGGTGCGCTCGTCGCCCAGAACATCACGTCCGCGCCCAGGCGCCGGCCGCCGAAGTCGACGAACTCCTCCTTGGTGTACGGCTTGCCGGTCGAGGGGTTGGTGTACTCGAAGTCCGGTTCCTGCACCGCCATCGCCACCATGCGGAGCTTTCCGCGGTACCGCTCGAAGAAGGGGTAGGAGTTCTCCATCTGCGCCTGGCGGTTCGGCAGGACGTCGGGGCCGCCGAGACCCACTCCGTGGGCCTTGGCGAACTCGAAGGTCCTCTCCATGTAGCCGTGGTCGTTGTTCCACTCCCCGGGCCAGAAGTTCACGTACTGGATGAACTGCGTGCGCCTGAAGACCTTTGCGCCGAAGGCCATGTTGTCGAGTTCGGCCCGGAAGTACGACTCGTCGGTGTAGCCGCTGCGGTCCTTGTCCAGATCGACCTGCGTTGCGGTCTCCGGAAGGTTCACCCCCGCCAGCCGTCCGTCGAAGCGGTCGGCCAGCGCTTTGAGCAGGCTCTGGAAGCGCCCCCGCACCTCGGGGACCCACTGGGCCGCGACGGCTCCGGGTTCGCCGGGGCCGAGCCCGCTCTCGTTGGTGGTCGGCGCGGCACCTCCGGCGTAAGCCGGGTCCGTGAGCAGGTAGTTCGGGAGCCTTGTGGGAGCGCTGAAGAATCGGTCCTGCACCTGGACGAACAGCTTCTTGTGGCGTGCCTGGAGGACGGTGAGCGCCTCCTCGATCGCGGAGAAGTCGTACTGATCCTTCTGCGGTTCCAGGGCCTTCCACGGCACGACCACCTGGACACCGGCGATGTCGGGCCGGTCGATCAAGGGCTTGACCTCCGCGTCGAAGTCCCCGATGGAGGAGTAGAGGTACTGGGCCGGGACCGGGTGCAGGCCCGCGCGCCCGGAGCCGGAGCCGGCGGGAGCCGCCACGGCGGCCGGCGCGAGCGCCATGGGTGCGAGAGCCGCGGTGAGGAGAACGCCGAGCACGGCGGACAGTTGTCGGGTCGTCATGGACGGCGAGCGTAGGAAGCCCTCCTAAGAAGATCTTAAGAGCCCCGGGCCCACGGCCGACCGTGCCGGCATCCGGCCGGAGGCGCACGCGGCACGCCAGGCACCGTCCCACGCTGTGACGCAAGTCACTTTTCCGCATTGCCGATTGGCGGCGCTGCCAGGACTGAGGAGTGAACCTGTTCGCACCGGAACGCGGAGGCACGATGAACACCGACATCGACAACTGGGACTTCTGCAAAGGGGAGCAGCGCTTCGTCTTCATTGACGGAGTCCTGCTGCCGGACACCCGGCAGGCCTCCCCCGCAGCCCCCGAGGGGCTGAACGTCTACATCACGAACAAGCCCTTCGGCGACGGCTCCCACGCTCGGACCAGCACCTGGGTCCGGCACCACTTCAGCCAGGACTCGGGGCACTGGAAGCACGGCGTGCTGTCCCCGGAGGATCAGCACGAAACCATCCGGGCGGCCGAAAGCGCCTACGCGGCCACCAAGGGTGATGCCGCCAAGGTCTCCGCCTTCGCGAGCGACCCCCACCTCTGGCCCGGGAAACGCGGCCACGGCCCCCGGTGGGAAGAGGCGGTCTCAACCGCCCTGCTCGACCTGTGGCACACGGCCACCCGGACGGATGCCGGACTCACGAGCCGGGACCTGGACCGGCTGCGTGCGGATGCCCGCAGGAACAAGCTCCGGCTCACCCCGAACCAGGAGCGCAAGATCAATGGCCTGCGGCTGTACAGCCTTGACTACTGCTTCGGCGACGGCATGACCACCCACGACGTGCTGAGCAGCGGCCCTGACCCTTTCGAGGCGCTGTACGGGCACCTGCCGGACGACCCGCGCATCAGCGCCGTACTCGCCCGGCTCACCCCCACCGAACGCGCTGTCGCCGTGGCCTACGCCGCGCCGACCGCCAGGTGGACATGGACGGAGGCTGCCGCGGTGACCGCCGAGTTGCACCCGGCGGCGTTCGCGGGAGTGGACCCGTGCACCTTCGGAGAACGCGTCCGGCGCAAACTGCGGCGTCTCGGAGACCAGTTCGGCAAGGGGGAGCAGCGGTGACCGGTCAGGTGGAGCACGATCCGGGAAGCAGGCAGGCACTGCTCCGCGTGGCCGTCCCCAGCGCCCCCGCATGCACCGCGGCGCTCGGCACCGGGTCGGTCTGGGCCCTCATGGGTGGCGGGCTCGTATCCACCGACTCCCCGGCGGCATGGCCCCTCGTCGTCCTCGCCCTGGGCTGCATGGCCTACGACCTGGGTACCCGCGCACTGCACCGCCGGGAGCCGCGATCGGTACGTGACTGTCCGTAAGCCCTTTGCCGCAAGTGGGGTTATTGCCCCAATCGCCCCTGTGTCGATCCTGCGGGCTTCCTTAAGGGAAGTTGAAGAACCCCTCCAGATCGCTCTTTTCGCTGGTCATCAACCTAGGCTCGGACGCACTCCCCTCCTCCCCTGCCTTGTGAGGTGTTACCGGCATGAGCCCCAGCCGTACTCCCGGACGTCCGTCCCGCGTCGAAGAACGACGGAGGAAGACGGTGCGCACGCGCATCGTGCTGTCCGTCACCGCTGCCGCCGCGGCGGTGGCGGTCGGCGTCGCGGTGGCCGACTCCGACGGTGCAGCGCGCGGGGGCGGGCACACCGACGGCGCCGCCGGACCGTTGTCCGGGACGGCGAGCGCCGATGCCGCGACGGCGACCCCCACCCCTCCCGTCCCCACCGGCGAGGCCTCGGCCGCGACGAGTCCGAGCCCGTCCGGGACGCCCGGGGCCGACGCCTCGGCTTCCGCCACCCCCGCGCAGCCCTCGGCGGCGGAGAGCAGCATCGCGGCCAAGGCGGCGCCCGCTCCGGCCGACAAGCCCGCGCGCAAGCCCGCGACCACGGGCAACGGTTCCGGAGGGTCTGGCGGCTCCGGAGGATCCGGCAGCTCCGGAGGGTCCGGCACGGTCGACGCGGGCAGCGAGTCCGCGGTCCTCGCCCTGGTCAACAAGGAGCGGGCCACCGCCGGATGCGGCCCCCTGACCACGAACAGCAAGCTGAGCGCAGCCGCACGGGCGTACAGCGACACCATGGCCCGCAGCGGCGTCATGTCGCACACCGGACCCGACGGATCCACCATGACCAGCCGGGTGGAAGCCGCCGGGTACGCCTGGTCCCGCCTGGGCGAGAACATAGCGCGCGGCCAGTCCGACGCCGACGCGGTGATGGACGCGTGGATGAACAGCGCCGGCCACCGGGCCAACATCCTCAACTGCGCTTTCAAGGAGATCGGCATAGGCGTGCACAAGGGCGACGGCGGCCCGTGGTGGACGCAGGACTTCGGCGCCTCCAAGTAACGGCCCGTCCGGCTCCCCCACGTCCTCCGCGCCCCTCCACGGGCGCGGAGGACGTCGGCGTTCGCCGGCCCCGCCGCCCGTGCGGGCCCCGCGAGCCCCGGTTCCTGCGGAAGAGGGGAGGCGGTGACGGGCCCGCCGGCGCGTCCGCCACTATGGGGCCGTGCCCCGACTCCCGCGTTACCTGCTCATATGGCTGTCGTGCACGGCCGCAAGCGTGACCGCCGTGCTCGCCACGGTCCAGTTCGTGGTCGGCTCCACCCGGCATACGCCCCCGGTCGCGCGCTCCGCCCCGACGGTCATCGAGACGCCGCCCGCATGGCAGGCGGGCACCCCGGCGCCGAGCACGCCGTCCCCGAGCGCGTCCGCGAGCCCCTCGCCCTCGGCGACGCAGAAGCCGTCCCCCTCGGCCGCGTCCCCCACCCCCGCCAAGGCCCCCCGGACCAACCCCTCGAAAAGCTCCGTGGACTGCGCCGAGGGCGGAGCGGGCCTGTACACCGTCCCCTCGCAGGGCGGCAAGGTCACCGTGCGGTACGGGAGCCGCGGCGTGTGCCTGATCTCCGCCGTCCCGGACCGCGGCTTCAAGACCACCACGTCGCAGTCCGAGGACGACACCCTCACGGTCACGTTCACCAGCGCCGACCACCGATCGGTCGTGACGGCGACGATCGACCCGTCGGCGAAGGCCACCGTCCGCGAGTCGTCGCTCTGAGACCCGATCCCGCCGTACGTTCCGGCCGGGTCGACGATGACGACAGCGCCCGGCTCCGCCCCCTTCGGCGGGATTGACCCCCTTGTCCCCGCCTCCGGGGCGCGCTCCGGCGAAGCGGAAGGTGAGCTGTTCCTTAGGGCATCCTCAAGATCGGGCCGAGCCGGTTCCGGCGGCCCGGAGCGGTCCTATGCTCGCCTCAGCCGAGCGGCTTCCGACGCCGGGGCGTGACCACGCCCTGGTCGGGCCGCCGGTTTCGCCGAGCCGGGGGGCGCCCTGCCCCTCCCGCATTCCGATTCGTGTCCTGGGGTGTCTTCGCCATGAGTTCTCGCATGCTCCGACCCGTCCGCGCCGACCGCCGTACGCAGCCGCCCCGCCCCGCCGCACCCCGGGGAATGCGGCTTCCGCTGGTCGCCGCGGCCGTGGTCGCGGCGGGGCTGACCGCCGCCTGCGGGCCGTCCACCCAGCCCGTCGGATCCGCCGCGCCGTCCTCGGCCTCTCCGTCCGCCGAGCCCCCGGCCACCGAGTCCGCCACCGCGTTGCCCGAAGCGTCCCCGACCGCATCGGCCTCCGCCTCCGCATCCGCGTCCGCCACCCCCCGGCCCGGCTCCTCGCCCGCCCGGGCCGGGTCCGCCGCCACCGGGACGGCGGCCAAGCCGTCCCGTACGTCCTCCGCGGCCAAGCCGGCCGCCGTACCCGGGCCCGGCTACGACAGTTCGGCCGACGCGCAGAAACTCGTCGACGCCGCCCTGCGCACGGCCAAGGCCGAGGGGCGGACGGTACTGCTCGACTTCGGCGCGAACTGGTGCGGCAACTGCAAGGCCGCCGACAAGGTGTTCGCCCAGCCCCAGACATCCGCGATCCTGGGGAACTCGTACCAGCTCGTCAAGATCGACATCGGCGGCAACAGCTCTGCCAACTCCGCGCTCCTGCGCAAGTACAGCCCGTCCGGCGGCACCTACACGATGCCCGTGCTGGTCGTCGTCTCCCCGTCGGGCACCGTGCGCACCGACACGCACGTCACCGGCAACCCGCCCCTGACCGCGGAGGGCATCAACTCCTTCCTGCGTCAGTGGGCGTCATGAGACGACCGGTCCGCAGGTACGTCCTCGCCCCGGCCGGGGCCGGACTCGCGGTGGCGGCCGGCCTTGTCCTCGCCGGCCTCGCCACGGACGACGGCGGACCCGGGACACCGGACGGACGGGCGGGTGCGGCCGTGGCGACCGCGGCCCGGGCCACGGTCATGGATCCCGGATCGCGACCGGACGCGCCCGCACTGGACGGCGACGACCTGGACGGCAATGCCGTCAGCCTCGCCGGGCTCCGGGGCCACGTCGTCGTCCTCAACGTCTGGGGTTCCTGGTGCGGACCCTGCCGGGCGGAAGCCGACGACCTGGAGCAGCTCAGCCGCCGGACCCGGTCCGAGGGAGTCCGGTTCCTCGGAATCAACACGCGCGACCGGGACCCGGCCGCCGCCCGTTCCTTCGTACGCGCACACTCCCTGAGCTTCCCCAGCCTGCCCGACCCCACCGGTGACCTGCTGCTCCGCTTCCCGCCCGCGCTGCTCAACCCGCAGGCGGTCCCCGCGACCCTCGTGATCGACCGCCGCGGACGCATCGCCGCCAGCATCGGGGGCGCTGTCACCGAGGAGCAGCTGCGGCCCGTGCTCGCGCACGTCGCGGAGGAGGAGTCATGACGCTCGCCGCCCCGGACGCGACCTCCCTCGTCAACGGAACACTCCTGATCGCAGCCCCGGTGGCGCTCGTCGCGGGGCTCGTCTCCTTCCTCTCGCCCTGCGTCCTGCCGCTCGTCCCGGGCTACCTCAGCTACGTGACCAGCCTGTCGGTCTCCGACCTCGCGGACGCACGCGGCGGGCGCCGCAGCCGCATGGCGGCGGGAGCCCTGCTGTTCGTCCTGGGCTTCACGGCGGTCCTGGTCTCCGGAGGCGCCCTGTTCGGCCACTTCGGCCGCGCCCTGCTGGCCCACCAAGAGGTGATCACCCAAGCGGTCGGCGGATTCACCCTGCTGATGGGGCTGTCGTTCATGGGGTTCCTTCCGGGCTTCGCGCAGCGGGAGTTCCGCAGCCACCGGCGGCCCGCGCTGGGGCTCGCCGGAGCACCCGTGCTGGGAGCGGTGTTCGCGGTGGGCTGGACCCCCTGCATCGGCCCCACCCTGGCCGCCGTCCAGGCGCTGGCCTGGACCGAGGCGAGCGCGGCCCGCGGAGCCCTGCTGATGGCCGCCTACTGCCTGGGGCTGGGTCTGCCGTTCGTCCTGGCCGCGCTGGCCTTCCGCCGCGCCCTGGGCGCCTTCGGCCTCGTCAAACGCCACTACCCGTGGGTGCTGCGGACCGGCGGAGGGCTGCTCGTCCTCGTCGGCGTACTGCTGGCCACCGGGGTGTGGAACGACCTGGTGTACACGCTCCAGCTGTGGAGCGCGGACTCCACCACCGCCCTCTAGAACCGATCCGGCCCGATCCCGCCCGATCCGGGCCACAGAGACACAGAGACACAGAGACACAAGCATGCGGACATACGGAGATCCGGAGACCCACATGAACCTTTCGCAGCACATACGGCGTTCCCGGACAGCCCGGGTCTCGGTCGCCCTTCTCTCCTCCGCCGCCCTCGCCGCGTGCGGCGGTCAGCAGGCCGAGGGCGCCCACCGCCCCGCACCCACGACGGGTTTCACCGAGCAGGGGGTCACGGTCACCCTCTCGGTGTCCGACTGGCACGCCTCGGCGGGCACCCTCTCCGCGGTCTTCACGCCCGAGCGCAAGGGTTTCCACCTCTACAGCACCGATCTGCCGGCCGACGGTGTCGAGGGCGTGGGCAGACCGACGGCCGTGGCCGTCACCGGGGCGATCAAGGCGGCCGGCAGACTGGCGGCCTCCGCGGAGGTACGGTCGATCACCGTGTCCGGTGTCGAAGCCCCGGTGCCCGTCTACCCGGACGGCCCGGTCACCACCACGCTGCCCGTCCGCGCCGACGCTGACGGAGACGCGACCGTGCTGATCGGTTACGCGAGCTGCAGCACTCGGGACGGCTGCACCATTCCCGTCTCCGACCACCCGGTGCACCTGCACGTCACCGGCGACCGCGCGACGTTCGACCCCCGATGACCAGGGGGAGGTGTCCGCAAAGTCCCACCTGCCCCGCGGGCGGCCGGCGCTGCTTTGTGGACACCCCCCGGCCTCAACTCACCCGGCCGACCCTAAGGTGTCCCCCATGCCCAGCGTCCTGGTCGTGGAAGACGACCCCAGCATCCGCCAGTCACTGATCGAGGTCCTGACGGAACACGGGTATGCCGTGCGCAGCTCGGCCGACGGGTTCGGAGCCCTGCGGGAGGTCACCCAGACACCCCTCGACGCGGTGGTCCTCGACCTGGGCCTGCCCGATCTGGACGGAGGAGACGCACTGCGCATGATCCGGGGCATCTCCTCCGTACCCGTCCTGGTGGCCACCGCCCGCGACGACGAGCGGGAAATCATCAGCCTCCTCAACGCGGGCGCCGACGACTACCTGGTCAAACCGTTCTCCGGCGGGCAACTCGTGGCGCGCCTCTCGGCCGTTCTGCGGCGCACCACGCACGTACCCGCCGCCGGACCCGCTCCGGGAACGCGGGGAGCACCGGCCGCGCACACCGCTCCGGCGGCCGACGCGCTGCACCCCACCACCGTGGGCGAACTCGCCGTGGACCCGGGCGCGCGCACCGCGTACCTGGCCGGCGTGGAGCTGCGCCTCACCCGGCGGGAGTTCGACCTGCTCGCGTTCCTCGCCCGCCACCCCGGCCAGGTGGTCTCCAAACGGCGTCTGCTGACCGAGGTATGGCGCGAGCCGTACGTAGACGACCAGACCGTGGACGTCCACCTGTCGTCCCTGCGCCGCAAGCTCGGCGAACGGGCGGCGGCCCCGCGCTACCTGCTGACCGTCCGCGGAGTCGGCATCAAACTGGTGGCACCGCGTTGAGGCGTTCACTGGCCGGAGTGGCGCTCGCCGTGACCTCCATGGTCGCCCTCTCCTTCCTCATACCCCTGGCCGCACTGGTGATGTCGCTGGTCAAGGCCCAGGCCGTCACCGCCGCCGAGCAGCGCGCCGCCGCCCTGGCCCCCATCCTCACCCTGACCACGGATCCCTCCGCGCTGCGGGAGTCCGCCGCGAGTCTGGACCCGGCCCAGCAGCTGGTGATCCACCTGCCGGCGGACGCTCCCGCTCTCGGCAGCTCCAAGGCTCCCGCCGCGCTGCTCGAACGGGCTCAGCAGGGGCGGGAGTCCATCTCCCAGGAGATCCCGGACGGCTGGATATGCCTGCAGCCGGTGGTGCTCCCCGGCGACCGGGTCGCCGTGATCGAGAACTTCGTGCCCGAGGAGGAACTGACCCACGGGGTCAAGGAATCGTGGGCGGTCATGTCCTTCCTCGCGGTGGCGCTGATCGGCGGTTCCGTCCTGGTCGCCGACCGTCTCGGCTCGAAGGTCGTCAGGTCCTCGAGGAAGCTCGCCCAGGCCTCGCGCGCCCTCGGCCAGGGCGACCTGGACACCCGCGTGGACCCCGTGGGCCCCAAGGAGCTGCGGGACGCGGGTGTCGCCTTCAACGCGATGGCGCACCGGATGACCGAGCTGCTCGCCGTCGAGCGCGAACTCGTCGCCGATCTGTCCCACCGGCTGCGTACGCCGCTCACCGCACTGCACCTCGCGTCGGAGCGCATGGCGGGCACACCCGAGTCGGCCAGGGTCGAAGCGGCCGTCGGCGAACTGGAGGCGGAACTGCGGGCCATCATCGCCGCGGCGCGCACCCCGCTCGCCGTGGGCCCCATGGGCCAGGGCATGCTCGGTACGGAGACGCCCGCGAGCCACGACGCCGCCGGGGCGGGGTCGTCCGGCCCCCGCTGCGAGGCCGCCGGCGTGGTGCGCCGCCGCACCGCCTTCTGGTCGGTCCTGGCGGAGCAGCAGAACCGACCCTGCTGCGTCGAACTGACCCAGGAGCCCACGGCCGTCGGCCTCTCCGACGACGACGTCGCCGCCGTGGTGGACGCGCTCATCGGCAACATCTTCCGCCACACCGCGCCCGGGACCCCGTTCGGCGTCCGGGTGGTGCGAACGGCTCAGGCCGTGGAGCTGGTCGTGGAGGACGGCGGGCCGGGCATCCCCGAACCGGGCCTGGCGCTCTCCCGCGGTAGCAGCACCGGTTCCACCGGGCTGGGTCTCGACATCGCGGGGCGGGCCGCGAGCGCGACGGGCGGCTCGGTGCACATCGGCCGCAGCCCCCTGGGAGGAGCTCACATCACGGTGTCGTTCGCCTTGGTCCCGCAGGCTCCGTCCGAACGCAGACGCCGCATCTCGCGCCGCCGGCCGGCCTGGCCGCGCAGACGGCAGGCGGCCGCGGGCTCGTGACGGCCGGTCCGGTTTGTGGCCGACCGCCCTCTGTTTGGCCGCTCGGAACTGACGTACAAGTGAAGGCCGCACCACACGGTCGGACCGTGCGCCAGGGGGGCGTGACGGCCTGTCGAGCCGTGCTCGTTTCAACCGATCACTTTGAGGGGCATCATGCGCAGACGATTACGTGCCTGGATCCTGGTGGGCGCGGGCCTGCTCGCCGCGGGCGCCGGTCCGGCGTACGGGGCTGACACGCCGTCGGCCGAGCCGGCGGCGGGGACCGTGCAGTACACCGTGCAGGACCTCGGCACGCTGGGCGGTACCCGCAGCAAGGCGACCGCCATCGAGGGCAACACGGTCGTCGGGGGCTCGTCGACGACCGGCGACGCCACCGAACACGCCTTCGCGTACGACATGCGCAGGCACTCCATGACCGATCTCGGCACCCTGGGGTACTCCAGCCGGGCGACCGACGTCGAGGGGGACCACGTCGTCGGGCAGTCGGACCTCTCCGCCGACGGCCCGACCCGCGGATTCACCTACAGCCTCCGGACCCGCCGGCTCGTCGACATCGGCACTCTCGGCGGTAGCAGCACCCGCATCACCGGCCTGAACGGCGACACCGTGGTGGGGACGTCGTCGCTGTCCGGCGACGCGGTCACGCACGCGTTCGCGTACAGCCTGAGCACCCGGATCATGACCGATCTCGGCAGCCTCGCCGGTCCGTCGGGCGTCAGCACCGCAGCGGCCGTCAGCGGTGCGGTGGTCGTGGGCAGCTCCTCCCTGCCGGACGCGCCCGCCGCCACCACGCACGGGTTCGCGTACGACCTGCGCACCCGCACGATGACCGATCTCGGCACTCTCGGCGGGAACTCCAGCACGGCCAACGACATCAGTGGTTCCACGGTGGTCGGTCGGTCCCGGACCGCCGGGAACGGCCTCGCCGGATACGCCTACGACCTGCGTACCGGCGTCCGCACGGACCTGGGGTCCCGCTTCCTGACCGGGCAGCTGATCAGCGGGAGCGCCGTGGTCGGCGGCGACGGCTTGCTCGCCAGCTCGTTCGACCTCACGACGCACAAGAGTGCCGTGATCGGCTCCGGGCGCGGAGTCACCGAGGTCAGGCAGATCTCCGGGAACGTCATGGTCGGTGACAATTTCGCGCCCAACTCCTTCGCGTTCGTCAGCCGCTTCGACAACGGCGACTTCACCTACCTGCCCTCCCTCGGCGGCCTCAACTCCGCCGCGGCGCAGGTCAACAGCCGCGGCATCGTCGCAGGCAGCGCAGCGCTCCCGGCCGCCGACCCGAACACCTCCAACGGTCCTTTCCACGCCGCCGTCTGGGTGCCGCACACGGTGGCGCAGGGGGCGAAGCCGCGGGCCTGAAGCCGCGCCTACCGCCCGCGCGTGCCGGCGGCTCCCGGTGCGGGCGCGTCCACCCGCGCTCCGGAGTCCTCCTGGGCGCGCGGGCGGTAGCGGGAGACGGCCACCCCGGCCAGGCACAGCAGGCCGCCCAGCAGGGTCAGCCAGGCCGGGACCTCGCCCAGGAGGATCCAGCTCAGCAGGACGACGATGGCCGGCACGGCGTAGGTCGTCGCGCCGAGCTTCCCGGCCGGCATCCGCGCGAGGGCGTAGGTCCAGGTGGTGAAGGCGAGGGCGGTCGGGACCACGCCCAGGTAGACCATGTTCAGGGTCGCGGAGAGCGGGGCCCGCGACACCTCGGCCACCAGCTGCCCGGCGAACGGCAGGCACGCCACGGTCCCGGCGAGGCAGCTGTACGCGGTGATCTGCAGCGGCGTCCCGAAGGAGAGCGCGGGCTTCTGCGCGACGACGCCCGTCGCGTACGCCACCGCCGCGAGCAGGCACAGCGCCACCCCGAGCACCGAGGTCGAGCCGTCGCCGCCGGAGGACATCGACAGGCCGACGACCACGGCGCCGGCGAAGGAGACCGCCATGCCCGTCAGCAGCCGCGGCGGCAGGGCCTCGCCGAGCAGGCGTGCGGCGAGGAGCGCCATCAGGATCGGCCCGGTGTTCACCAGCAGGGAAGCGGTGCCCGCGTCGACGAGGCGTTCGCCCCAGTTCAACGCGACCGTATAGCCGCCGAACCACACGAATCCGGACAGCAGGATGCCGCGGCGGGCGCCGCGCGGGGGCAGGCCCTCGCGGCGCAGCAGGAGGAGTGCCACGAGGACCAGCGAGGCGGCGAGCAGTCTGCCGAGCGCCAGCGCCCCCGGCGAGTAGGCGGCTCCGGCGCTGCGGATGGAGACGAAGGCGGACGCCCAGGCGAACACCGTGAAGCAGACGGCGCCGACGATGAGGAGGCCGGGCGGAAGGGCACGCGGGGAGGTCTTCATGGCTACGACTCTACCCTTAACTCTTCGGTCTTCGCCGAACTATTGTCGCTGCAACTTCCTGGAGGCTGTCCGAGTGTCGCAGCGCCCGCTAACTCCACGACCGTGGGGCGAGGCCCAGCAGTTCACCGAAGGCCTCCTCCCCCGCCCCCGTCACCAGCAGGCCCCGTCCGCCGCCCTCGGGGCGCACTACCCAGGCCTCGCCCAGGGCCCGCGCGCACAGCCTCGCCCCGACCAGGCCGCCCAAGTGGCGTCTGCGCTCGGTCCAGTCCAGGCAGGAACTCGCCAGCGGCCTGCGCCCCGCGCCCGTCACGTCGACACCCGCCCGGCGGCACCATTCGAGTCCGCCCTCGGTCAGCGCGAAGACGGCCTCCGTGCGCAGCAGGCCCCGGCTCTCCATCGCGTCCGTCACCGCCATGCCGAGCCGCCCCGCGAAGTGGTCGTAGCAGGTACGGGCCCGCGCCAGCGGGTCGGGCGCGGCGACCACCGGAACGGCGTGCGCCGCGTCCCGGCCCGGGACGGCGTAGGACGCCAGCTCGTCCACCAGGCGGGCCGTGGCGGCGGAGGCGATGCGCACGTAGCTGTGCCGCCCCTGGCGCTCCGTCACGCAGATCCCCGCGCCGAGGAGCCGGGTCAGGTGCCCGCTGACGGTGGAGGGGGCCACCCCGGTGATCCGGGCCAGTTCGCCCGCCGTCCAGGCGCGCCCCTCCAACAGGGTCATGCAGATGGCCGCCCGGGTCTCGTCGGCCAGGGCGGCGGCGAGGGAAGCGAGCCGCGCGGCGGGGGCCGGCGCATCCGCGGGCCCGGAAGCAGGTACGTGGTCCATGACTCCAGAGTGCCTCATCGTTTCGGCATATGACGAATGATTGCCGGTGGCGCCGGTGCAATCTGACGGACGGCGCCCCCGGCGCACGGGAGTGGTGTCGCCGGTCGTCGCCGAGGGGAGGCGACCTTCGCGGCGCCGTCGGCACGGAAAGGCGCCCGGCGGGGCGGGATCCGCGTACGGTCGGTCGACGGGCCGTGGCTCCTCGTCACGGCGGTCGTGCCTCACCCGGTCGCCGGCCGACCGGTCCCGTCCGATTGCCGTCGCCGGAACAGGAGCATCCCATGCGCCTCTACGCCCAGACCCCAGCACGTCGTTTCCGGCAGGTACTGGCCGACCTGATCGCCGTGTTCCTGATCGCGGCCGCGGTGAGGATCGCACTGGCCGTCCACGACGGGATCATGGTTCTCGCCGAACCGGGGCGCAAGCTGGAGGACGCGAGCGGCAGCCTTGCCTCCGGCCTCGACGACGCGGGGAACGCGGCGTCGAACGTGCCGCTGGTCGGGGGGCTGCTGAAGAAGCCGCTGCAGTCCGCCGCCGAGGCCGGCAACGGACTCTCGGACGCGGGGCAGTCGATGCAGGACTGGGTGGGCCGGGTGGCCGACCTGACGACCGTCGCCCTGATCGTCGTCTCCGTGGCGCTCGTACTGGCGCTCTGGCTTCCCCCGCGCGTGCGCTGGATCAGGCGCAGCGTCCGGATCAGCGGGCTGCTCGACGCTCCCGGCGGCGCCGATCTCCTCGCCCTGCGGGCGCTGACCGGGCCGTTGAAGGATCTGGCCGCGGTCCCGGTACCGGCGGGAGGTCTCGCCGATGCGTGGCGACGGGGTGACGAACAGGCCATTCGCGACCTGTCCCGAGTGGCGCTCAGGCGGGCCGGCCTGAGCGCTTGAAGCCCCGGGCCGACCGTGGCGAGAGCGCCCCGCCGGCCCCGCTGGGGGGTGTCTTTCGGATCGGCCCGGCCCCGCGTCGAGGCGAGGGCGGCCGGTGCCGGTGCCCGGTGCGGCCGGATCCGGAAGAGACCGCCTACCGGTGTGACCGCTGGGCCTCGACGATCTGCCGCACGGAGCCGTCGATGCCCGCCCGGGCCTGGATCCGCTCGGCGAAGCCGGGGAACTGCCCGGCGATGGCGCTGAGCAGCCTCAGCTCCAGCGGCGCCACGTTGACCTCGCACCGGTCGTGGCGGACGGCCCGTACGACGCCGCCGGCGACCTGTGCGGGTGTCACGGTCCTGATGCCGCTCGGCGGGGCGGCGCCCGTGGCGGCGAACATCCCCGCGTCACGGACGAAGCCGGGCTGGACCAGGGACACCCCCACGCCCGTGTCCCGGAGTTCCTGGCGCAGCGCGAGGGCGAATCCGCGCAGTCCGAACTTCGTCGCGTTGTACAGCGAGGTCGACTTGGTCGCCGCCTTGCCGGAGATGGAGCCCACCAGCACGATGTGACCGCGGCCGCGGGCCACCATGTGGGCCGCGAGCAGCCGGGACAGCAGGAGCGGCGCCCGCAGGTTGACGTCGAGGGCGCGGTCGATCTGTTCCCCGGTGTAGTCCAGGAGGTCTCCGCTGGCGGGCAGGGCCGCGTTCGCGACGAGGACGTCCGCGTCGGCGCAGGTCTCGGCGAGCCGGACGACGTCGGACCGGACGGCCAGATCGGCGACCACGGTGCGGGCGCCGCATGCCTCCGCGGTGGCCTTGAGTGCCTCCGGCCGGCGCCCGGTGACCGTGAGGCGGGCGCCCTGGGCCGTCAGACTCGCCGCCAGGGCGGAACCGATGCCGCCGGTGGCCCCGGTGAGGAGAACGTTCGATCCGGATATGTCCACGCTGACTCCCGTACGGTTCCCCTGAGTTGTTCGTTCGAACGAACAATAGGGACCCCTCCACTTCCTGTCCACACCTCGGACAGGCCCGACTCCCCACCCTGGCGGGTCGTTCAGGGCGGCCGATGGGGCAGAATGCCGACATGCCCCCTGCTTCCGACACCCGCCAGAGCATCATCGACGCCGTGCTGCGGATCATCGGGCAGGACGGCGTCGCCGCCGTCACCAACCGGCGGATCGCCAAGGAGGCCGGAGTCTCGCTCGGTTCCGTCACCTACCACTTCGCCACCCAGCACGAGCTGCTGCGCGAGAGCCTCCTGCATTTCGTGGCCGAGGAGACGCGGCACTTCACGGGGCTTGCCGACGCGTGCACCGACGAGCGGTTCGACATCGGTCAGGCGGCCGAGGTGGTGGCGCAGGTCGCGGGCGGCAACGCCTTCGACAGCCGCCACATCGCACCCTTCGAGCTGTACGTCCAGGCCGGCCGCGACGAACGGCTGCGCGCCGCCGCGGCCGAATGCTTCGCCGCCTACGACCTGCTGGCCGCCCGGATCCTGACCCGCCTCGGCGTTCCGGATCCCGAGCGGCTCGCGGGGGCGGCCGTCGCCCTGGTCTTCGGGCAGCAACTGCGCCGCCTGGCCACCGGCGCGCCCGCCGAGGACCTCGTCGACGCCCTGCTCGTCCTCACGCAGCTCGCCCCGACGCAGACCTCGTAGGGCACCCGTCCTCGTGGACGGCTGACCGGGCAGCCCCGGCCGCCCGGGCCCGGGCCGCGCGCCACAGGGTCAGTCGGCCCATACGTCCCACCACTGCTGTGACTGGAAGTTCTTCTGCCACAGCTGGACGCGGGCGCCGTTCCCCAGGACGTTCGCGTCCCGGTCCATGACGATGTTGCCGCCGCCGTAGAAGCGGGCGTTGTAGACGGCCCGGTCCCCCGAGGGGTGGGACCAGCTCTGCTGCGGAGTGTTGTTGCAGTCCCAGATCTGCACCTTGGTGCCGTTGTTGCCGCCCCCGTTGAGGTCCGCGTCCAGGCATTTGCCGGGGAAGCGGTAGCTCTCGAGCGCACCGTTGTTCCAGAGGTACCAGCGCTGCTGGGTGGTGCCGTTGCACTGCCAGACCTGGACGACCGTGCCGTTGCCGCCGCCGTTGGCGTCCACGTCCAGGCACTGCGTGGTGGGACGTTTGGCGAAGTCGTTGGTGATCCGGACGGGCTGGTTCAGCAATCGCTGCGGCGCCGCGGCCGTCACTCCCGGCGGCTGCGCGGTCCAGTACACCGGGCGGGGCGCCGCCTGGGCCCGGTCGGAGCTTCCTTCGGCGGCGCCGGCACCGGGAGTCGCGGCCACTACGGTGGCGAAGGCGACGGCGGTGACCGCGGTGACCGCGGTCCATCGTGTGATGCGGGGCATGACCTCTCCTGCCTCATCGGGGCGTGCACGGGCCGTGCGGCGGCACGACGAAGGCGCACCGGTGGCGTGCGTGCCGGTGCGTGGCCGTACCGGGACGTAGCTGAACACAGCCCGGCGCGGTCGCGTCAGAGCGCCGATCCGGCCACGGCTCGGGCGACGGCGGGTCAGGACGTGCCGTGGGCGTGCGTGTTGCGGGGCAGGACGCGCAGGATCTGGTCGAAATGGCCGGGGCCCGACGCCGGGACGACCTCGCAAGCGGTGCGGTAGCGCAGCGTGCCGGTCTGCCAGGCGTGGTAGCCGGCCATCCACGCGGTCATGATCCCGACGTAGGTGTCCACGGCGGCCCGTTCCCGGCGGCAGAGGCCGAGCTGCGCGCACAGCGCGGGTACCTGCCCTGCGAACTCCCGGAACCGCCGCACCAGCCGGTTCACGCGGTGGCCGGCGGCCGTGACGGCCTCGTCGCGGTCGAGGTGCCGGGTGTGTTCGAGGACGAGGACCAGGTTGTCGACGTCGCCGCGGGCCTCCTCCTTCTCCAGGGAGTACACGTCGTTGCACATCAGGGTGACGTCGATGGCCGCCTGGCGCATGATGCGCAGCTGGGGTGCGTGGAAGGCGGCCGCGGGGACGGTGATGCCGGCGGCGCGTTCGCCGAGGGACAGGGGCAGGTCCGTGGCCGCGATGCCGCGGCGGACCTGGAGGTAGGTCGTCATGTCGGCGGGGGTTCCGCGCAGGCGCCCTATCGCTTCGTGTGCGTGGGCGGCGAAGTAGTACTCCCATTCGTGTGCGGTCCGGGCGGTCCAGGCGGGGTGGGCACCGCGTGTGCCGCGGGCCCGGATGTCGGCGAACGCCGCCGTGCACGGGTCGCCCCCGGCGGGCGGGGCCGCGCCGTGCGCGATGTCGATCAGCTGCTGGCAGACGCGGGCGGTCCGGGCCGGGTCCAGACCGAGGGGACCGTCGAACTGGTCGTCGAAGACGAAGAAGAAGCCCATCGCGTCCGCGCACAGGTCCAGGGCGGGCCCCCGGGCATGGGGAAATCCGAGGGCGGCCAGGCGCGGCATGTCCCAGGAGGCGTACCAGGCGGCGGAATGGTCGTCCGACACCAGGCCGAGTCGACGGACCCACTCCAGGTTGTGCCGCCGGACCTCGTCCAGCCCCGGGCCGATCGCCGCCGCGGCGGGGAGTTCGAAGTCGATGTCCTGTGGCACGGGTCCCCCCGGTGTCGTGGGAAGCGGCACGGTCCGGCTCGTTCCGCGCCTCGCGAAGGAAAGGATTCTGCAGACGGGTACTCGAAGACGTGCGGTTCCCGCACACCCTGCCCGGGCGGCCCGGATCCGGACAAGGAGCGCGGGGGGCGACCCGACGCATTCGCACACGCCTCGGCCTCCACCGAACGCTTCCGCTCGCGCCGTCGGGCGCGGCCCCGCACGGCCCGCGCCCGCGCCACGGCTCCGGGACCCTTTCAGTTCACGGCGGCCGGGGAGAAGCCGCCGGGGACCAGGAGGCGGGGTTCGCCCGTGCCGTCCGCCGGGACCGACCAGATGTCGCTGCCGCGTCCTTCGCGTCCCGGGAGGGCGTAGCCGACGGTCGCGTCGTCCAGCCAGGCGGCCTGGTCGTCGACGCTCCGCGTCTCCGCGAGCGGGTGTTCGCGCAGGTCCGCCAGGTCCAGGACGTACAGCCGCCAGGGAGCGGCGGGGTCGTCGGAGACCTTCTTCTTGAAGGCGATGCGGGTGTTGTCCGGTGAGAGGGACGGGCATTCGACGTTCTCCCGCAGAGCCTTCGCCGACCAGTCGTGCAGGTTCCCCTCGACGAGGTGGGTGCGGCCCTTGGTCGACACCGTGGCGTAGAAGCGGTTGTCGTCCCGGGCGAAGGTCACCCCCCAGTAGTTGACGTCGGGCGCGTGGTAGCGGGTCCCGTCGATGGTCAGCGGGATCTCCTCCATCGATTTGATCAGGTAGCCGGTGCGCAGGTCGAGGAGGGAGGTACGGGTGGAGAAGGCGGTCGTGGCGTACGAGTCGCCGGTCGCGAAGGCCGTCCAGGACAGTACGTTCCCCGAGGCCGAGACGCGGGCCCGGTTGGGGATGCCGGGGACGGTCACGCGTTTGACCTCGCGCAGCTGCCGGTCCAGTACGAGGGCCTGGGTGCGGGCCGGGATGCCGGCCGGCTTGCGCAGGCACAGGGCGTGCTCCCCGGCGGCGTAGAAGCGCTCGCAGGCGGGGCCTGCGGTGTCGGGCGGCCCGCCGGTGCCGCTGCGGCGGGCGATCCGTCCGGTGGCCGAGTCCCGGTAGTAGAGCCCGGGTTCGGCCAGGCTGAACGATCCGGCCACGGCGGCGGTCGGCAGATCGCGGTGCCGGGCGTGCAGTACGTAGCCCAGGGAGCCGCCCCCGAGCAGCAGGACGGCGAGCACGACGAGGGCGAGCCGGCGGAGCTGTGGCGGGCGGTGGTTCACGGTGCCTCCGGGGTGTCGAGGGCGGGGGCCGGAGCGCGGGCGGAGAGGGGTGTGGGGGTGGGGGCGGGGGTGGGGGTGGGGGTGGGGGTGGGGGTGGGGGTGGGGGTGGGCAGGATGCGCCAGGCGGCCGCGAGGGCCCCCGCCAGCGCGAGGGCCGCCGTCCACAGGGCGGGCCCCTGCCCCCAGAACGTCCAGGCGGCCCCGAAGCCCGCGGCGCCCAGCAGCCTGGCCAGCGCCTGGCCGGTCTGGAGCACCGCGAGCCCGCCGGCGCGGCGGTGCGCGGGCAGTACGGGCCCGGCCAGCGCCATCAGGACCCCGTCGGTGGAGGCGTAGAAGACGGCGAGGAGTGCCAGCACCGCGGCCACGGTCGGCCAGGCCACGGGGAGCAACAGGACGGCGTACGCGCCGAGCAGTGCGGCGTGCCCGGCCAGGAACGGCAGCCCGCGCCCGACGCGGTCGGCGATCCGGCCGGCCGGGACGGCGAGAAGCAGGTATCCGGCGGCGGCGCCGAGCGGCAGCAGCGGGAACAGGGCGGGCGGCAGGTCGAGGCCGCGCTGCAGGAGCAGGTAGAGGAAGGAGTCGCCGATGGTGGTGGCTCCGAGCAGGGAGGCCGCGCAGAGGATGCGGCGGTAGGCGGGGTCGCGAAGTGGTTCGGGCTGAAGGGGTGTCGGCCGCACCGGTGGTGCGGGGCCGGCGGAGGGGACGTACAGCACGAGCAGGAGTACGCCGAGCAGGCCCGTGCAGAAGCTGACGGCGAACACCGCGTCGTAGGCGTCGGCGCTCGCCCACAGCACGGCGAAGGCGGCGAGCGGGCCCAGCAGGGCTCCGGTGGTGTCCATGGCCCGGTGCACGCCGAATGCCCGGCCGAGTGTCTCCGGCGGGCCGCTGAGCGAGATCAGCGCGTCGCGCGGGGCGGTGCGCACGCCCTTGCCGAGCCGGTCGGCGAGGAGCGAGCCGGCGATCCCCGCGGTGGCGCCGCCGGCGAGGAGCAGCCCGAGCCGGGAGAGGGCGGAGAGCAGGTAGCCCGCGCCGGCGACCCTCTTGTGGCGGCCGCCGCGGTCGGCGAGGCGGCCGCCGAGGAGCCGCACGAGGGCGGTGGCCCCGTTGAACATCCCGTCGAGGAAGCCGAACTGGAGCGGTGAGAGGCCGAGGCCCAGAACGAGGTAGAGCGGCAGGACAGCCGTGACCATCTCGGAGGAGACGTCGGTGACGAGGCTGACCGCGCCCAGTGCGATCACGGTGGCGGGGACGCGCCGCCGGGCCCCGAGGGGGCGGGGCGGCGCGTCCGGGCGGCCGGTGCTGGCCAGGTACATCAGTGGCAGCTGTACTTCGGGCTGGTGTCCTTGACCCCGTCGGCGGCGACGTAGGTCCAGCTGTAGCCCGAGTCCGTGAAGTCGAGTTTCAGGACCCCGTACTGGCCGCTGATGCGCTTCTGGCTGTTGGGCTGCACCTGCTCGATCGGGTAGGGCTCGGCGCCGCCCATGCCGCCGACGATCTCGACGATCCCGTCGCGGCCGCCTTGCCGTCGGGGTTCTGCGGGGCGAACCGCTCGTAGTGGTGGTCGTGTCCGTTCAGGACCAGGTCGGCCTTGGCGCCGTAAAGGATCTTCCAGACGGGCTTGGAGACGGGGTCGTTGCCGTGTCCGCCGGAGGAGTACAGCGGGTGGTGCCAGTAGGCGGCTATGCACTGCTTGCCGTTGGCGGCGAGGTCGGCCTTGAGCCAGTCGATCTGGGCGGCCTGGTCGAAGGCGTTGGAGTCGAGGGCGATGAAGTGCCAGTTGCCCTCGTCGAAGCTGTAGTAGCTCTTGCCCTGCGGGTAGGCGATGTTCCCGAAGTACGCCTTGTATCCGGCGAGGGAGCCGGCCGGGTCGTACGTCTCGTGGTTGCCGGGTACGGGGTGGGTCTTGGCCTTGAAGGTGCCCCAGCTCTTGTCGTAGTAGGCGCGGAAGTCGGCGATCCGGGCGTCGTCGTACTGGTTGTCGCCCATCGTCAGGTAGAACTTCGGGTCGATCTGCCGGGCCAGGGCCGCGGTCTTCGGGTGGGCGCAGCCGCTGTCGGAGGCCGTGCACTGGGCGGCGATGTCCCCGGCCGCGACGACCGTGAAGGCGCCGCCGCCGGGGGGCGGGCCGTCGTCCACGGTGCCGTACACCTCGGCCTCGAAGAGGGAGTAGCCGTACGCCGTGCCGCGCGCGGTGCCGTACACGCGCAGGTACCTGCCCTTGCCGGAGAGGCCGGTGAGGTCGTCGGTGGCGCCGTTGCCGGCCTTCTCCTCGGCGATCCTGGTCCAGGTCGCGCCGTCGGCGGAGACCTCGACGCGGTAGGCCTTGGCGTAGGCGGACTCCCAGGTCAGCTTGACCCGGGAGACGGTGGCGCCGGCCCCGAGGTCGACGCGGATCCACTGCGGGTCCTTGCCCTCGACGCTGGCCCAGCGGGTCGATGCGGAACCGTCGAAGGCGTTGGCGGCGCCGAGGGAGGAGCTCTCCGTGGAGGAGGCGGTGGCGGGCTTGCCGCGCGAGATGAGCGGGTCGGCGGCGGCCCCGGCCCTGCCGGGCCAGGCGAGGAGGAGCCCGGCGACGAGCGCGAGCACGGCGGTCACGACGAGGAGGGCGGGCCGAAGTCGGCGGCCCGGTGCGGGTGGTGGGGTGGAGGCGTACAGGTGCATGCCTGAACTCCTTGGCCTGGGAACGGCGAGAGCTGGACACCGGTGCGGAGAGCGCCGCCCCCGGACCGCGGGGGCGAGCAGGGGACAGCGTCACGGCGGCCGGGTCAGAGCTCTCGCTGAGCGCGTCATGCCCATGACATCAGGCACCGCGCCAAGCCGCCGTCGGGGAGCGTAGCGGATAGGAAAGTTTCCTACCAGTGGTCTGACGCGACGGCGCTCAGGCCAGGCCGGCTCCGATGGCGAGGCGCACGGCGTCGGCCCGGTTGCGGATGTCCGCCTTGGCGAACAGGTTGTTGATGTGGGTCTTGACGGTGGCCTCGCTGATGAAGAGCCGTTCGGCGATGGCCCTGTTGGGAAGGCCCTGGCCGATGAGGGTGAGGACTTCCCGTTCGCGCAGCGTCAGGTCCTGCGGCAGGGGCACCGGCTCGGGCCGGTGCGTGTGGACGGCGGCCAGGAGGCGGGCCTGGACCTCGCGGTCGAGCACCGACTGTCCGGCGGCCGCGGCCCGGATCGCCCGGGCGATGTCCTCGCGGCCCGCGTTCTTCGTCAGGTAGCCGCGAGCTCCCGCGCCCAGTGCGCCCAGGATCGATTCGTCGTCGGCGAAGGTGGTCAGGACGACCACCGCCACACCGGGGTGTTCCGCGCTCAGGCGCCGGGTCGCCTCCGTTCCGTCCATGCCGGGCATCCGCAGGTCCATGAGTACGACGTCCACCGGCCCCGCAGCGACGGCCGCCAGGACCTCGTACCCGCCCGTCGCGGTGGCGACGACGTCGATGTCATGGAACAACGAGAGGACGGTGGCGAGCGGTTCCCGTACCGCGGCCTGGTCGTCGGCGACGATCACCCTGACGGGCCGGGTGGCGCCCGTGGGTTCGCTCATCGCGGGATCACCGCTTCCACCTGCCAGCCTCCCGAGTCCGGCCCCGTGGTGACGGGCCCGGTGGTGACCGTGCCGCCGAGCAGGGCAATGCGTTCACGCATCCCGATCAGTCCCATTCCGCTTCCGGTGGCCGCGGTCACCGGCAACGTCGCGGGCCGGTTGCGGACGCTCAGTACGGTCGCCTCTTCGGCGAAGGTCAGCTTGATGGCGACCTCGCCGCCGGGGGCGTGCCGGGTGGCATTGGTCAGCGCCTCCTGGGCGATCCGCAGCAGGCACTGCGTCGGCTGCGGCGGCAGCTCGCGGACGTCTCCGACCACGGTGAGTGCGTCGTGGTGGCCCGACGATTCGAGCATCGCGGTCAGGCTCTCGCGCAGCGGCAGATGGTCTTCGCGCAGCGCGTGCACGGTCCACTGCGCCTGCCGGAGGCTCTCCCTGACCAGGCTGTGCGCCCTGCCGTTGGCCTCCCGGATCCCGGCCAGGTCTCCGGTGTCGATCAGCGCGTCGACCAGTTCCAGCTGCATGTTGATCCCGGCGAGCGAGTGGGCGAGTACGTCGTGGACGTCCCGGGCGATCCGGGTGCGCTCCCCCAGTACCGCCGTGCGGGCTTCGGCCCTCGCGGCCTTCTCGGCGGACTCGGCCGCCGCGATCGCCGCCCGCGCGGCCTGCGCCCGGCTCCGCCCGGCCATGCCGGCCAGCACGGCGGCGCCGGTCGCGAGGCCGACGACGGTCGTCGCGTACTGGCCCGGCTCGGCCTGGAGGTACAGCACGCCACCGCACAGGAGGCTGCAGGAGGCGGCGAGGACGAGGGCCGGTCTCGTGTCCAGGCGGGACCCGGCGAAGGCCACGAGGAAGAAGGCGAAGAGGTAGAACGTCCCCGCGCGGGCGGCGCCGATCAGTGCCGCAGCCGCCAGTACGCCGAAGGCGAGCCAGGCGACGACGAGCCGGTCGGGAACGGCGGACCCGGGCACGAGCCGCACCGCCAGCACCGCACAATTGATCACGAAGAGTACGAGGACGGCCAGGCCCCGGCCGCCGAGGCCCATCGGCCGGATCGTCAGGATCCCCACGATGACGACCGCCGCGACCAGCACCCACTGGGAGCGGGCGCCGCGTCCGCCTCGATCGGGCGAAGGCCATCGGGCCGCGCCGACGGGCCGGTCCGCCTCTCCTGCTGGCATGCCGCGACCATAGCCCACGCTCAGGCCCTGCGACCGGCGGCGACGGCGGTCCGCACGGCCGCCGCGGACCGCTGCGTACGCGTCAGCAGCCGGCTTCGGACGAAGATCGTGGCCAGCCGGGTGACCACCTCGGTCAGGGCCATCAGCACCAGTGCCGCCACCCACGCCTGCGCGCCGGTGATCCGGTGGTCCACGCTGAACCGCGCGACGTCGGCGGCGCCTCCGTGGTCGACCCAGACCTGGAAGCCCAGCCGGGCGCCCATGCCGATCACCCACAGTGCCGCCGAGACCGCACCGGCCTTGATCAGGAGCTGCCCGTCCGCGCGCCGCATCCAGGTGAAGACGCCGCCGGCGATGCCGAGCCCCGCGCCGACGGCCATGAGGGCACCGATCAGGACGAGGTCGTTGCCGCCCGTGGGGACGGTGTCGAGGTAGCCGAAGCCCACGAACGTCACGATCCCGAGCGGGAGCAGGTAGGACCTCGGGGTCAGCGGGCCTTCGCGCAGCTGCCGGAAGACGATCAGGATGAGGGCGATGTCGGTGATCCATGTGGTCGTGTTCATGCCCTCAAGCCTGCTGTGAGCAGACATCAGGCACCTGGACCCACGGGTGGAGACCGGGGTGGAGATCGGCGCGCGAGAAGGTGGGCGGGCTCGGCCCGTGGTTCCATGGCGGCGTGGAGAGCCTCTCTCAGCCCCTCCTGACCAGGGGGTTCGGCCGGCCCGACGGGCTGCTCGGCCGACTCGGCGACGCGGTGCGCGGATGCGGGGCGCGAGCGCGGAGCGGGGGATGACCGGTCTCCCACTTTCCGTGAGGATCCGGCCATCGCGCCGCGCATGGCTGCATGGTCTGCTGCCTCCGGTCGTCGCCTGACTGGTGGCCGACCTCATCACCTGGCTGGTCGCGAAGGCCTCCGTTGCGGGCGACGGATCCAAGGTGGTGTTCTGGTCCACCGCCGGCCGGCGCCGCTGGGATTCCGAACACTATCTGTCCATCGCCAAGACCGGCTACGAGATGTTTCGGTGCCGGGATCGCTACCCGGACTTCCCCGATGTCGTGTGCGGAAATGTCGCCTGGTTTCCCGGATACCCGATGTCGGTCCGGGCGGTTTCCGCCAGCGGACTCTCCTACGAGATCTCCGCGGTCGTGGTCACCGAGGCGTGCCTGTTCGGCAGTTTCGCGGTGCTGTGGTACTTACTCGGCGCCCGGCTCACCTGGGCCACCGGCCTCACCCTCGCCATCGGCGTGGTCTTTCCCGGCGGTATCTACTTCCACGCGATGTTCCCGATCGCCGCCGGAACGCTGGCATTGCTCGTCTGCGTCGCCGGCGTGAAGCGCGGTTCCTGGGTCATTGCCGCTGCCGGTGGTTTCATGGCGGCCGCCTGCCATCTGGTCGGCGCCGTCGCGGTCGGGATGCTGCTGTTGAGCGCGTTCTTCGCATGGCAGCGGGACGGATGGCCCATGCGGCTCGCGAAGGCCGGGGCGTCCGCGGCCATCGCCGGGTGCGGACTCCTGTGGGCCAAGTGGCTGATGTGGCAGGCGACGGGCCGGTGGGACGCGTACGAGACCATCCAGGAGTCCAGTTACCGGCAGAGCGGCGTACGGCAGCCGTTCGACGAGATGAGGAACGCCTACGATTTTCCCTTCAGCGATTGGTACCGGCCCCAGGGGTCCCTGCCGTGGCTGGTGGAGCACAGCCTCGGCGCGCACAGGAGCCAGCTCTGGCTGAATGCGGTCTTTCTGCTGCTGGTGGTGGCGACGGCGATCGTTCGGCTCTTCCGGAACCACCGGCTCGGCGCCGAGGAGTGGGCCGCATCGATCCTGACGGCGGCAATCTTCCTCGTGCCGTTCTTCGCCGGCGCGGAAATGTCGTGGTACCGCAACCATGCCCAGATGTTCGTCGGGCTCGTACTCATGAAGTACATGTCCCGATGGGTTCACGTGCCGCTGTTGGCGCTCTGCTCGATCCAGTACTGCCTTCTGGGTTCCATGTTCTTCGCCGGAGTACTGGTGTGACCACCCGTCAGCGGGCGAACTTGGCGATGGCGGCCGGGGTGACGGGGGTGAAGAAGTTGACGAGGTTGCCGTCGGGGTCCCGCAGGAGCAGTGAGCGGTTGCCCCAGGGCATCGTCGTGGGCGCCTGGACGAAGTCTTCCGTGGAGCCGGCCAGGTTCCGGTGTACGTGGTCCACGTCGTCGACGAGGAACTCGACGATGACGCTGTGGTTGTCGGCCGGCCGGGCGGCGCCGGGGGCGAAGAGGGGCACGGTGCGGGTTCCGGCGATGGCGAGGGTGGCCGAGGCGGTCCTGAGTTCGGCGAAGTCTTCGGTGGACCAGGTCGCCCCGATTCCGGTGGCGCGCTCGTAGAAGCCGACGAGGCGGGCGACGTCGCCCGTGATGATGCGGATCGAGACGAAGTCCATGGGGAAATCTCCAGACGTGTCGTGGTGGTGACCTCACGCTAAAGCGGATACCGGACAGGATCCGCCCGGTATGTGCGTGAGACTTCTGGACATGTCCAGACCCATCGCACGCGTGCTCATGCTGCTGGAGCTCCTGCAATCGGGCGGCCTTCGGACCGTCGCCGAACTCGCCGCCCGGCTCGAAGTCGACGAGCGCACGGTGCGGCGGTACGCCGATCACCTCCTCGACCTCGACGTACCCGTCGAGTCGGTACGCGGCCGCCACGGCGGCTACCGGCTCGCCTCCGGCTACCGCATGCCTCCGCTCATGCTGAGCGACGACGAAGCGCTCGCCGTGCTGCTCGGCCTGATCGCCGGCCGGCGGGCCGGCCTGATGACCGCCACGGGCTCTGCGAGCGAGACGGCGGCCGCCAAGATCCGCCGGGTCCTGCCGCAGCGGCTCGGCCACCGGCTCGACGCCGTGCTCGGCTCCCTCGCCTTCACCGCCCCGCCCAGTGCGCCGGCGCCCCCGGAGAGCGCGGTCCTGCTCTCGGTCGCCGACGCGGTGCGCCACCACCGGCCGGTTTCGATCCGGTACACCGCCGCCGACGGACGGCGCAGCGAACGCGCGCTGCACCCGTACGGGCTCGTCGCCCACTCGGGCAGGTGGTACGTGACGGGCGTCGATCCCGCGATCGGCGAGGACCGTACGTTCCGGCTGGACCGCATTGCCGACGCGAGGACCCTGCCCGGCACGTTCGACCCGCCCGCCGGGTTCGACCCGGCGGAACGCGTCCTGTCGGCGATGGCCTCGGCTCCGTACCGCCACGAGGTGACCGTACGGGTCCAGGGGACGGCCGAGCACGTCCGGGCCCGGCTTCCCGCCGGCGTCGCGATCGTGGAGGAGTCGGTGTCCGAGGGCGGTCCGGATCCGGAGAACGAGCGCTGGTCACGCGTCGAAATGCGTGTGGACCGGCTCGATTGGCTGCCCGCCGCACTCGCTTCGCTCGACCGCCCGTTCGCCATCGAGCGCCCGGAAGAACTTCGCGGGCTCGTCACCCGATTCGCCGCACGGCTGGCGGAATCGGCCCGGCAGAAGGGACCGCCCGAGGCGCCGTGAGTTCTGCACGCCGAGGACCTTGTCGGTGTACGGGTACGGCGCGCAATACCCGCTTTGCCCCGACGGCCCCTGCGGCGGAGCACGGCTACGCGGTGGCCGCCGTGCCGGGCGCCGTGGCCGCCGCCCGGCGTCGCGCCACATGGGCCAGAGGGTCGGCCCTCCGTCGGGCAGCCGGATCTCCTGCGGCCGAACACGTACGCGTATCGCGGCATCGTCGCCGGCTCCCGTGCCGCGGAGGGCTGCCAGTGCCCGGGACCCGACCACAGCGCGGCCGCCGGCAGCTGCCCCCCGCCGGTCGCGGCCACGCGTACGGCGCCTGCGCGCGGGCGCTGCTGACGTCGGGTCAGCTCGAAGAAGCGGGCCGGCCCGCGGGCCCGGCCGGCTGTGTCGGGGAACATCCAGGCCATGACCGCGTCGTCGGCGAAGGCGCGGGCCAGGAGCGCGGCGAACGCGCCCGCCTCGGCCGGCCGCGAATACCGGATGCCGTACAGGGCGGTGGGCCGTGCCGTAAGTGCGTTCATGGGGCCACCGCAGGCAGCCGGCCCGCGCATCCCCCGGCCTGGCACAGGACACGCGCGCACTATGGTTCCAAGGCAGAGACGACCCCGAGACCATCGTCGACGCCGAAGCCACAGGAGGTACGAGGGATGGCCGGACGGCCGATGAAACCGATCCCCGATGACGCACCCCCGGAGCTCGCCCGCCTGGCCGAGCTGCTCCGGGATGTGTGCCTGGCAGCCGACGGCCCGCCTCTGGCGGCGATCGCGGAGCGGGCCGGTGTGCCGAAGTCCACGCTGCATCACGCCCTCGGCGGCGAGCGCCTGCCGAACATGGAGACGGTTCTCGGCCTCGTCGCAGCCTGCCAGGACCCGGCGGTGGAGGCGGTCGTCCGGCAGGGGGAGCGCATGCATGCCGCCGTGCTGTGGCGTGAGGCCTACCGGGCGGTGAACGCACATCGGCCGAGCCCTTCCGGCACCGACGAGGCGCCGCGCGAGCTCGCGGTCGCGAACCGGTTGATCGAGGGCTACGCCGCCCGTGCGCAGACCAACTCCGCCGCGGGCGTGGACGGGGTGGTCCGGCTCCGCGAGGACCGCCTGGCCGCGGAGGCCGCCCTCGACGCGGCGGTGGAGCGGCTCGGGCAGGCCACCGCCGCGGTCGCGGTCGCGCGTGCCGCACTGCGCGCGGCCTCCGCCGCCGAACACGAGGCGACGGCCGCGGGCGCGGGCGCCCCGGACCCGGACCGGGCGCGGAACGAGAGCTGACGGCGAAGCCCTGGGGCGACGCCGCCCGCCGGCTCGCCGCACCCTGCGCAGCTCGCGGCGGCGCGCTTACACGGAAGGATTCACCGCCCCGGAGCTGTTCGAGACCGGCGAACTCCCCCCGGGCTGTGCCGTGTTCGCCTTCGGTGCACTGCTCGTCCACGCTGCCGGCGGGCTGCCGTTGGGCGACGCGCGGGGCGAAGCCCTCCGGCACCGGGTGCAGGACGGCAGAGCCGATGTGACGGCGGTTCCGGAGGAACTGCGGCCGCCGGCCGCCGCCTGCCTGGCCACGGACCCCGCCGCGCCCCCTACTGAGGCCCGGCGTCCCAACTGATCTGACGGGACGCGGCGTTGCCGTCGCAGTCGGTGCCGGTGAACGTGACCTCGAACGTCCCCTGCCCGGTCGGCCTGCCGGTGACCACACCGGTGGCCGGGTCCACGGAGAGACCCGGGGGCAGGCCGGTGGCGGTGAAGGTGACGCGCTGCCGCTGCGGGTCGGGCGCCCGCAGCCGCAGCATGACCTCCGCGCCGACGGTGCTCCGCTGGAAGTTGATCCACTTCAGGGAAGGGGTCGGCGGCGCCGGGGGCACGGGGTCGCTGCCGTCGACCCCGACCGTGAGCCACGCGGCGGCCACGGCCTTGGCCTCGGTGCCGCCGGCACCGTAGAGCTCGGACGCGGCTCGCAAGGTCGCGGCGCGGGCGCCGGAGAAGGTGGAGTTGGGCACCAGGTAGCGGGTCAGCGCCCGATAACAGATCTTCCCGGCCCTGTCGTTGCCGATGCCTTTGACCTCGGGCTCTCCGCCACAGGTCGGGCTGTCGCCCCAGACGGACTTCCCGCTTCCCACGGCCAGTTGGCAGAAGAACTTGTTGCTGATCCCGCCGACTTGGTGGTTGGGTTCCTCGCCCTCCCCCACCCCCGGCGTCGTGCGCCACGACGTCGGTGGCGTTCCGCGCGGCGTTGCCGCCGGCCGCCGGGCCCAGGAGCATGCAGCCGCACTCCGGGTCGTACCGGGCGAGGAACCCGCCGTCGGCCGGGCCCACGTCCGTGAACACCCGGGGCCCCGCCCCGTCGTCGTTGATGCCGCGCCTGCCGTGGTGCTCCAGGAAGTAGTCCCGGGTCCGCGTTGCCGCGACATAGGCGTCGACGTCGGCGGTCTGCCGGTCGCCCTTGGTCCCGTCGCCCCAGACATCGTCGGCGTCCGACGACGGCCGGCCGGCGTCCCGGCCCTGGAAGTAATCGTTGGCGCGGTTGCGCACCTGGAGACCGCCACGCCCCGGATCCACGAGCAGGAAGCCGCCGTCGGGGCTCCGGCTCGTGCTGATCCGTACGTCACCGTTCTGGTAGCCGTGTGCGAGACCGCTGCCGCTCGGGGTCCCCCAGGCCGTCCCCGGCGCGCCGAGGGCCACCAGGGCCGCTGCCGACGCGATTGCTGCCAATTTTCGCCTCATGTGGGCAAGGAGTGGCGGGAGTTGGTGCGCGTTGCTCCGGATCACGGTTCGGTGATCTTCGGGCACAGGTGTGGAGACGGGCGCCTCAACTGTTCGAGCGTGCGCATCGTGGCGGCGGATCGTTCCCTTGTCGACGGCGTACGGCCGACGTGGGGGCCGCCGGCCCGCGGGCCGGTGTCCGGGTGCACAGGAGCGTGGTGTTCGTGGATGTGGTGCGGGAGTCCGCTGCCGCGGGGCGGGTGGTGGTGTGGGAGGAGTCGGCCCGGGACGGTGCGCAGGCGAAGACGTTGATGACGCCTGGCTTCCGGGTGGAGCTCGCTCGCGAGATGGGCCGCGTCTTCGGCTCGGACGGCCCCCGGCACGTGGTGTTCGCCGCCGGCTTCCCCGCCGTGTGCGGGGAAGAGTTCGAAGCCGTACGCCGGGTCGCGCTGGAGGCCGAAGGGGCGGTGAGCGTCGCGGCGGTCTGCCGCGGCGCCCACCGGGATCTGGAGCAGGCGATCGCGTCCGTACGGGGCAGCCGTCACGCGCGGGTCATGGTGGTGGTGCCGGCCTCGGAGGCGATGGCGCGGGTGATGGTCCACCGCACCGCTCCGGAGGCGCTCGCGGCCGGGGTCGACCTCGTGAAACGGGCCCGCGATCTGGACGAGGGGGTCGCGGTGGACGTGTGCCTGGCGGACGCCTCCCGCGCCGACCACGCCCTGATGGCGCACTACGCACAGGCCATGACCGGCGCCGGGGCGGGGCTGGTCGTCCTCGCGGACACGGTCGGCGCGCAACTGCCGCTCGACTGCGGGGAGATGTTCGGCCGGGTGCGTGCGGAAGCCGGGAGCGAGGTCGTGCTGGCCTCCCACCTGCACAATGACCTCGGGCTCGGGCTGGCCAACACCCTGCAGGCGCTGGCCGCGGGAGTTCGGGTGGTGTCCTCCTCATGGCTGGGCATCGCCGAGCGGGCCGGCATGGTCGCCACCGAACAACTGCTGTTCCTGCTCGCCCGGCGCACGGCCGATGTGCTGGGAGCGGCCGCCGCACCGTGGTGGACCGCACCCGATCTGACCCGGCTGCCGGCCATCGCACGGATGGTGGCCGACGAGACCGGAGTCCCGCTGAGCGTCACCACGCCCATCGTCGGAACCGGGGTGGCCGCCATCTCCACCGGCACGCCCTTCGTCCACCCGCGGCTCTTCCAGCCCTACGATCCCGAGGAGGTGCTGGGCATCACGCCCCGTGTGGTCCTCACGCATCTGGCCAGTGCCCGGGTCGTCACCGCGGTGGCCACCCGCCTCGGGCACTGCCTGGACCGCGACCAGACCCGGGCGGCCGTGGTCTGGGTCAAGAGCCGCGCCTACCGCACCGGCCGGGCAGTGGTCGACGACACGGCCTTCGCGGGCTACCTCGACGGCCTCACCCATCAGGCCGCCGGCGGCGCACGATGAGCACCGGCGCCGCCGCACCGCGGGACGCCGTAGACCTGGATCGCGCCCGGCAGGCCTTGCGCCGGGGTGCGGCCGTGGTCCTGCCGAACCCCGCGCCCCTCACCCACGTCGTCGCCGCCACCGCGCCGCGGACCGTGAACGAGGCCAAGGAAAGGCCATCGGGTCAGCCGGTGGCGCTGTGGGCCCACCACGCGGAAACCCTGCGCGCCGTCGCCGAGGTCGTCGCACTCGACGCCGCCCGTACGGTTCTGGCAGGCCGGCTGCTGGCCGAAGAGCACCTCACCCTGCTGCTGCCGCTCCGGGCCGGTACCCCTCGGCCCGCCTGGCTCGCTCCCGCCTGCAAGGACGGCCGGGTGCTGCTCTTCGGCGCCCGCTGGCAGCCGCTGCGGCCCCTCCTGGACGAGCACCGGGTGCTGTACGTCAGCAGCGCCAACCGCACCGGCTGTCCGCCCGCCGCCGGTACCGCCGAAGCGCTGGCCATGTTCCCCGCCACCGTCGCCGTACTGCGGTCACCACACGCCCTCGACGACCCGGCGGTGGGCTCGCCCCGGCGGGCGACGACCACCGTGGCGATGCACCCGGACGGCCGTCTGACGCTGCACCGCCACGGCGCCCAGGACCGGGCCCACCCGCACCCGGACGACTACCTCGACCATCTGCGTGCGCACTACGCCGTCCCCGGCAGGCCCGAGCAGCCCCTTCCGTGAGTGCGCCCGCGCCCACGAGGAGCTGCTCGCGAAGTGCACCGACCGATCGTGGTATGCCCGTGCGCCCCCGTGCACAACCACCGCCCCCGCGCCCGGACTTGTCGGACGGTCCGGGCCGCAGGAGAGTGATGGCTGCGTGCGGGGGCGGCACCACTCGGCTCCTGTGCGTCACGGACAGCGCACCGGATCCGAGGAACAGGAGCGCAGGGGCATGCCCATCCAGCAGACGATCGACCACCCCACCAACTGGATCATCGAGGTGGACATCAAGGACGTGAGCGCGCTCGCTCTGCACGGCGCACCCGCCGGCGAGCGGCTCGTGGTCTTCGTGTCGGAGACCCACCACAACACGCGGTACGACAGCGGCCGGCGCGACGAGATCATCCGGCAGCTGTCCTCGCACCCGAAGGTCACCCTCGTCGTCGAACGGGACATCAGCCCTGTACCGGCGGCGCCCAACATGGTGGTGGAGAACACCCCGGGCCTCTCCCCCGGCGACTCCGAGCGGGACGACACGGTGATCGCGCAGCTCGTCGACCACCTGAACCGGCTGCCTCCCGGGCAGAAGGGCCGGTCGATCGTGTTCCTCTTCGGAAACGATCATTTCGACAAGCTCCGCACCCGCCTCGACGCGGCCCTGGCCGAGCCGGTGACGCTTCGCCACTTCCCGTCCATCCGGGACCAGATGGACGCACTGAGCCTGGCGGCGACGGCGCCCGGCCCCGCCGACCAGGCGATCGGCTGGGTCCGCACGGGTCAGTTCACGGCCAACGAGGGCCAGGAGGCCCTGAACAGCGATCTCCTGCGCCGCGGCCTCGTTCCTGTCCCCTATCAGGTCCACGTCCACTCGCCGGGCGTCTTCGCATGGGGCAAGCAGGGCTTCTGCTTCCACACCTCGAACCGGTCGATCATCGACCGCGGCGCCGAGCTCGCCGAAGAAGGCACCATTCCCGTCATGATTCGCGACCCGCAAGAGGTCAGGGGCCGCGAAGGCCGCGTCGGCTGAGGCGCGGCGGGGGCACCCCGGGCGGCGGAGGCGGGGCGGCGGGACCCGGAGGAGAATGGGGAGCGGCTCACGGAGGGTCATGGTTCCCTTTGCCTTCCGGGCCCGTCGCTCGTTGACGGCCGCGCTGGTGAGCGCGGTGTTCGCCTGGGGCGCGCCCGTTGCTGCTCCTGCTGCCACCCCGCCGGTCCAGGCCGCGGCAGCGTGGTCCATCACGCTCGATCCGTCCCAGGGCCCGCCGTCGAGCAGGGTGGGGGTGCACGGCTACGGCTTCGACAACTGCACGACGGCCGGGATCGCGCCCGATCCGAACCCTGCCGAGCCCGCCGAGATCCACGTCACCTGGGAGGACGACGACAACCCGAGCGTCGTGAGGGCCGGTGCCGACGGCGAGTTCGAGACGGACGTCACGGTTCCGGCCGATGCGATTCCGGACAGCTACAAGGTGGTCACCGCGCTCTGCACGGTCAACTCGAAGATCAGGGCGACCGCCGAATTCCAGGTGACGGCGGATACCGGGCCGACGGCCCTGGCCTTGGACCCGGTCGAGGGCCCCGTCGGGAGCTCGGTCGCCGTGACCGGCTCGGGGTTCGAGGGCTGTACCGGGAACGACGGCGAAGCCGGTGCGGTCACGCTGACGTGGGACGGTAGCCCGCTGCCGGATGCCACGCCGGCGGAGGTACCGGTGGACGGCGGCGCGTTCGCGGCCGAGTTCGCCGTACCGTCCGACGCGGACGCCACGGATCACACGGTCACGGCGACCTGCGCCGGGTACGAGCAGGTCTCCGCCGAGCAGCGGTTCACGGTGACCACCGCGCCCGTGTCGCAACCGGAGGTGAAGCTCGATCCCGCTTCGCTTCCGTTCGGCGGCGGGTCCGCGGCCGTATCCGGTTCGGGATTCAACTGCCCGGAGGTGGCCCTGTCCTGGAACGGCGAACAGTGGGACACGGTGGCTCCCGACGAGGACGGCACCTTCGACGCCGAGTTCGAAGTGGCGCCCGATGCCGCCGAGGCCTCGTACACCGTACGGGCCGAGTGCACGGATGACCCCGGTGTGGCCGCCGAGGCGGCGTTCTCGGTGACCGGCGAAACTCCGGTCACGCCCACCCCGACGCCTCCGACCCCGACTCCGCCCACCCCGACCCCGGACCCCGAACCCACCCCGGACACGGTCCCCGTCGGCCTGGTCGTCGGTTCGGGCCTGCTCGGAGCGGCTCTGCTGGCCCTCGCGGGATACGCCTTCCTCAGCCACCGCCACCACGGGCCCCGCTGGGTCCACGACCACGTCAGCTCCCGGCTGCGGCCCGCCCCGGCGGCGACGGACGTGGCCGAACCCTCGGAGACCGGCCCGCCCACCCGCTCGGTACGGCTGGAACCGCACCCGGACCCGGGTGACCAGACACTGAAGGAGGAGGACTCATGACCACCGCTCCCGTCGTCGAGCCCCTCACCGTCCGGGACCTGCTGCTCGGCCCCGAGAGGCAGGCCCCCGAAGCGCTCGCCGAGTCCCTGCAGGCCTGCGGCGCGGTAACGGGCCTCCTCCCGGGCGGGCACGGCCTGACCTCCGCGGCCGACCGGGCCGTGGGGCGCGAGCTGGCCACCGTCGTCAACGGCTTCCTCGACCTCGATCTCGTCTCCCTCGTGGCTTCGGGCTGGTCCAAGTACAAGGCCCTGCAGGAGGCGGCGCTGCGCACGCGCCGGTCGCCCGGCACCGAGGAGGTCATCGCCTTGGCCACCCACACCATCCGCTCCACGCACCACCCGTCCGTGGACCTCCTCGTGGACGGCGCCCCGGCCGCCACCGTCCCCGTGAACCTCACCGTCCTCTTCCGGATCAGCGGGCTGGTCGGAGTCGTCCGCGACGGCCGGCTCGTCGCCGCCCGCAGCGGGCAGTGCGGGGTGGAAGCCAGGCTCGCGGTACGGGACGTCGTGGTCGCCTCGCGCGAAGGGCGGCTCGACATCCCGGCCGCGCTGCGCCTGCGCGAGCCGATCGACCTGCTGCCGCACCATCCGCCGGTCCCGCCGACGGCACCGCCCCGGCCGCCGGCACCACCCCCGCCGCCGGTTCCGCCGGTCCGGTGGGGGCGCGGGTAGACCAGGAGCCGGGGACCCGGCACGTGCCGATCCTGATGGCGGAGGTCGTCCGTCAGGCCTCCCCCGTACGGGCTGCCCCGCCCAGCAGCCCGCGCCAACGGCCCCGCTCCGTCCACAGGCAGGCGGTGGCGAGCACGGTCACCGCCGAAGCCGCCCACGCGGGCCACGCCGCCCAGGACGCCGCCACGGCCACGGCGAGCTGGAGGAGGACCAAGCCCACGGTGACCGCCCCCGGCACCGCCACGATCACATGCGCCTTGTCACCGGGGGTGGAGAACACCGTCGGCAGCCCGATCAGCAGCGCCACGGCCGCCACCGCGGCCCCCACCGACCAGGGCGCCAACGCCCACGGCGCGGCCACCCACGCGCACAGCTCCGTCGCGAACCGCAACACCGAGGCGGTGTCCGCCCGTTCCCCGCCTTTCGCGCGTCCCGCCGCTTTCATCCCACTGTCGTGCGTCATGCCGGATGCCCTCCCGTCGTACGCCGCGCCGCGCCGCGCCGGGCACACGATACGAGGTCCCGGACGCCGTTGAGGACATGGTCGACGGCACGTGCCGGACGGCTCTGTGGACCACCGACACGGGGCTCTGACGCGGCGATGGCCTGCCCGCTTCGGTCGGGTCCGCGTTCAGCGCGTCGCGCCGAGCCATTCCTCGTAGGAGGTGGTGGCCGGGCGAGCATCGGGGCCGCCGGTCAGGACGTCGCCCTCGACGGCCGCGAACATGCCCGCCTGCTCATCGGTGACGACCGTACGGGGGTCCTGCCGGGCCGACAGCGTGAGACGGCCGAGTTCGTCGAGGGCGAAGACCTCGGGGCCCGCGACGTCGACCGTGCCGTTGAGCGGTGCGCCGGTGGTGACCTCGGCGAGGGCGGCGACGACATCGGCCGCGGCCATCGGCCGGACGGGGGTGGAGGGCAGCCGGACGGTGTGGTCGTCGGCGGTCCAGGCCAGCACGGCGTCCATGAACTCGAAGAACTGGGTGGCGCGGACGATCGAGTACGGGGTGGGCCCCTGCTTGAGGACGTCCTCCTGGAGCGTCTTCGCGCGGTAGTAGTCCAGCTGTGGCACCCGGTCGACGCCGACGATCGACAGGATCACCTGGTGGCCGACGCCCGCCCGCTCCCCCGCGGCCAGCAGGTTGCCCATCGTGGTGCGGAAGAAGTCCGGGGACGCCTCGTCGAAGGTGGGCGAGTTCGTCACGTTGACGACGGTGTCCGCGCCGGCGAGCGCCTGGTCCAGCCCCGCGCCGGTGAGCAGGTCGACGCCGCTCGACAGGGATGCGGCGACCACCTCATGTCCGGCCGCGCGGAGCGTGGAGACGAGCTGGGAACCGATGAGTCCGGTGCCGCCGATGACCGTGATCTTCATGACCGTGCCCTTCCTTGCGTGGGACCGAGTGCGGCCTCTACCGCCTCGAACTCGGACAACTCTTGTCCGAGATGTTACTCGGATAAGCTGTGTCCGAGTCAAATGGAGGGCGCATGAAACTGTCCGGGGGCGTGGAGTGGGCGCTGCACTGCTGCGTGGTGCTGACCGCGGCGAGTCAGCCGGTGCCCGCCGCCCGGCTGGCGCTGCTGCACGACGTCTCGCCGAGCTACCTGGCCAAGCAGATGCAGGCCCTGTCCCGGGCGGGTCTCGTGACCTCCGTCCAGGGGAAGACGGGCGGATACGCGCTGACCAGGACCGCTTCCGAGATCACCGTCCTGGACGTGGTACTGGCCGTCGACGGAGCGGACCCGGCGTTCGTCTGCACCGAGATCCGGCGGCGCGGCCCGTTCGGAGCCCCGCCCGAGGCGTGCACGAAGCCGTGCGGGATCGCCGGCGTGATGGCCGCCGCCGAGGCCGTCTGGCGGGCTTCGCTCAAGGCGGTCACCATCGCCGACCTCGTCGGCTCGGTGGAACGGGACGACGGCCCCGATGCACTGCCGACCATCGGCGCCTGGCTGAAACCGCCGTCCGGCCGGGCCTGACCCGTCGAGATCGGCGGTTTCTCGCCATTCACGGGCCATGCCCGAGCAAGTTCCATTCATCATGCATTTATCGCGTGTCAGCATGTGGTGGGCGAGATCGATCGCCCCTTTCGGACACCGACATGACGGAGTGCTTTCTTGACCACTCACCTCAGGCGTACCGCCGGCCCACGGATGCTCTTATCCCTGGTCGTGGCCCTGTGCGCAATCATCGGCAGCACCGCGCTCGCCACGACCCCGGCGGCAGCGGCCGATCAGCGTCACCCGATCTACGCCATCGCGCACCGCGTCGACACCCTGGGCGGCGTGGACGCCGCGCTCAAGCACGGCGCCAACGGCATCGAGATAGACGTGTGCGCCTGGTGGAACCCGAACGAATGGCGCGCCTATCACGACTGTTCCTCAGCCGGCGACAACCGGCTGGGACCCGCCTTCGACAGCATGATCGACCGCATTCTCTCCCACGCCGGCGCGGGACGCCGACTGTCGCTGGTATGGCTGGACATCAAGGACCCGAACTACTGCGGGGAGCAGGAGAACCGCGGATGCAGCGTCGCCGGACTGCGCGACAAGGCGCAGCGGCTGACGGCTGCCGGAATCCAGGTGCTCTACGGGTTCTACGAGTACCACGGCGGCAACACCCCGGATGTCGGCGGCCGGGGCTGGAAGAGCCTGGAGGGCAGGCTCGGCAGTCTGGAGGGAATCACGACGACCGGAACCCGCGATCAGGTCCGGGGTGCCTTCGACCGGTCCGGTTCCGGATTCCCGGCCGGTCGACGGGTGATGGACTACGGCGACAGCGACATCACCAAGGGGTTCGGCAACTGCGCCGAATCCACTCATTACACGTGCGCGGAGCTGAAGAAGGGCGCCGGGGACCGTGACGCCCGGCAGCTCGCGGCCACGCTGTCCTGGACGACCACGTACAACGATCCCTGGTACGTCGACAAGCTGCTCGGCGAGGGCCGTGTGGACGGGATCATCGCGGGCTACGGGGCCTTCACCGGAGTGCGCGAGTACGACGACGGCTGGCAGTGCGCCAACGCCGTCGGCCTCGTCCGCGACTGGGTGGGCCGCCACAGCGGCACCCATCGCATGGCCACTTCCGGTGACCGCCTGTTCAGGTAGACCCCGCGCGGCGCGGCAGGGGGGCGGTCGGGCACCCCGAACTGTCAGTGGTGGCGGCTACGTTCGAGGTGTTGAACGAGCTGTTTTCCGACAGGAGTGGACGATGACCGAGAGCAGTGCTCCGCCCGTGCTCAGGGTGGTGCTGACAGACGTCAACGAGCACGTGGTGGAGGCGTGGCGGGCCGCGTTCGCGGACACCCCCGGCATCGAGATCCGCCGGGGCTCGATCCTCGACGAGGACGTCGATGCCTGGGTCACGCCGACGAACTCCCGCGGCCGGATGGACGGTGGGGTCGACGCCGTCATCAAGCGGCACCTCGGATCCGGCATCCAGCTGCGGGTGCAGCGGGCGATCCGCGACCGGTTCGCCGGGGTCATGCCGGTGGGCAGCGCGGTATGCGTCGCGTCGGGGGCGGCCGTTCCCCGCTTCCTGATATCGACGCCGACCATGGTGCGGTCCTCGCAGAACGTGAGTGCCACGCTGAACGTGGCCCTGGCGTGCGCCGCCGCGTTCCAGGCCGTCCACCGGCAGAACCGGAAGGCGCCGGGCAGTATCCGCTCCGTGGCGCTGGTCGGGATGGGAGCACAGACCGGCCGGGTGCCGGCCAGGGTGTGCGCCAACCTGATGTGGACCGGCTACACGCTCTTCCACGACCACTGGTTCGAGGACGACGACGAGCTGCGCGCCACGGTCGTCACGCAGCTCGACGGCATCGAGAAGCGTCCGGTCGAGGAGCGGGTGCGCATCGTGCCTCCGAATGCCGTCACCCCTGCCGCCGCCCCCGCTTGCGCCCCTGTTCCCGTTCCCGCCCCGGTCTCGGCCGGCGCCCCTGCCGCCGAAGGGCCCTCCCCCGTGACCGATGCGAACGACGCCCTGGGTCTCACCGAGCTGTTCGACGGCGGCGGTGAGCCCTGGCTTCCGCTCCTGAAGCCCGTCATCGAGGCGCAGCCGGACGCCGCCCGGTTCATCGGGAAGGGGCGCAGCCCCGAGGTCGTCCCGGTCCGTGAGCTGACCTTCCAGGCGCTCAAGCCCAACCCGCCGCACAAGTGGAAGGTCGTCGCCTTCGGCCAGAACCCGTACCCGCGCCCCGAGAGCGCGACCGGCATCGCCATGTTCGACAACACCTTCAACGACTGGAAGGACAGTCAGTTCGGCAGGGTCGTCAGCATCCGCTGCATCATCAAGGCGGCGGCCATGTGGAAGTACGGAATAGCCAAGAAGACTCCGATCGCCGACGTTCGCGCGCTGCTGAAGGAGCGGGAGACGGTCCAGCCGCCGGAGTGGTTCCAGGCGATGCTGACGCAGGGTGTACTGCTGCTGAACGCCTCGCTCACCGCCAGCGCCGACGGGGCGATGGGGGCCGACCGGCACACGGCGTTCTGGCGGCCCGTCGCCGAACGGATCGTCGAGGAGATCCTCAAGGCGAAGCAGGACGCCGGCGAGGAGGACCGCGGGGTCGTGTTCGCCTGGTGGGGGGCGCACGCCCGCAGCCTCAAGAAGGTGGTGCTGCGGCTCCAGGAGAAGTACCCGGACGTCGAGGTCCGGCACATCGACCACGCTAACCCGGCGGCGCAGGGCGACATCTTCTGCGAGGGCGATCACTTCGCCATGGTGAACGAGGCCTTGGCCTCGCTGGGCGCCGACGGGATCGACTGGCTGCCGAGCAAGGGGTGGAACGCGGGGGCGGCCGGTGCGGACGGCGCCGGCAGTGCGGACGGGGGTGTCGCGGCCCGGATGGGCGCCTTCATCGAGTCGACCATGAACCTGCACCAGCTGTATCTGGAACGCCTCACCGGCGTCAAGGACGAGGGCCTCGTCCTCCCCGCGATCACCGGTGTGTTCGACACCCCGCTGATGGACTTCCAGGACGCCCTCGCGCCGGTCGCCGAGACGCTGTCGGGGCTCGCCGGAACCATCACCCGGTCACGGGACTTCGGCAAGCGGCGGGCGGACGAGATCTCCGGGAGCCTGTCCGCCGAAGCGATCGCCGCGCTCCACCTCTACACCTGCGAGTCCGCGTTCTACCGGGAGATCAACGCCGTCCTGCGCTCCCCGGACCGCACCAGGGTCACGCCCTACCTGCCGTACCTGCGGCTGCTGTTCTCGGCGGTCTCGGGGCTGCCCGCCCACACGCAGCCGCTGTGGCGCGGTGTGTCGCTGGACCTGCGGGCGCAGTACCCGGTGGGGCGGACGGTGACCTGGTGGGGCGTGTCCTCGTGCACCTCCCAGCTGAACGTGGCCCGGTCCTTCCTGGGCAGCCGCGGCAAGCGGACGCTCTTCGAGGTGACGCCCGCCAAGGCGGTCGGCATCCGGAGCTTCTCCGCCTTCACCGGGGAGGAGGAGTACATCCTCGCGCCGGGCACCCAGCTCAAGGTGACGGACGTGAAGAGCGAGCGCGGCGGACTGTGCACGGTACGGCTGACGGAAGCGGACGCGGCTCCCCTGGTGTCCTGACCGTCCGCCGGTCCGGGGTCAGTAGGCTTAGTCCGCCGTCACGTCGGCCGCGAGGTTCAGCGTCCGCTCGGCGTCCGGGCCGCGCAGCGCCAGGAGGGTGAGGGTGACGGCGTCGACGACGGCGAGGTGGGCCATGCGGCTGGCGACGGTCTCCAGGCCGAAGACCAGGTCCTGGCCGCCGGCCACCAGGGTGCAGGTGCTCATGTCGCTCAGCGGTGAGCGGGCGTAACTGGTGAGGACGACGACCTCGGCGCCGGCCGCCCGGGCGCGGCGGGCGGCGTCGACCGTACTGCGGGTGGCTCCCGTGTGGCTGACGGCCAGGCAGACGGCGCCGGGCGGGAGCTGCGCGGCGGCCAGCTCGGCGGTGATCGGGTCGACCGGAGCGTCGACGGCGCAGCCCAGGGCGCGCAGCCGGTAGGCGGCGTCCGCGGCGACCGCGCCGGACAGCCCCGCACCGGTGACCAGGACCCGCGGGGCGGTGTGCAGCAGGTCGGCCGCCTGCCGTACGCGCTCGGCCGGCAGGGTGGCGGCCAGTCCGTCCAGCGCCTCCCGGGCCGAGCGGACCGTGTCGGCGAGCGCGCGCGCCGCCGGGTCCGAGTCGTCCGGGTCGCGTTCCAGAGGCCGGGCCGGAGCCTGGCGGGCCGCGGCGATCTTGAGTTCCTGGTAGCCGCGGAAGCCGAGGCGCTGGCAGGCGCGCACCACGGAGGAGGCCGCGGTGCCGGCCAGGACGGCCACGTCGCTGATGCTCAGGTGGACCAGGTCCGCGCCCTGGTCGAGCACGACCCGCGCGACGCGGGCCTCGGCTCCGCGCAGTTCCGGCAGATGGGCACGGACATGGGCCGCGAGCCCGCCCGGTTCGGAATTCATTTCCATGGTGTTATGTTAGCGCGGAAATCAGTTCCAGAGACGGGAGCGTCGCCATGTCCGGAGGTCCGTCGCTGCCGACGGGGAGCGGCGCCGTGTCCGTCGCGGTGCTCGCCGCGGCGCTGCTGCACGCACTGTGGAACGGACTGGCCCACCGGACCGAGGACAAACTCGCCGGCTTCACGCTGATCAGCCTCACCATCACCGGCTGCGCCGCGGTGATGGTGTGCTTCGTTCCGGCCCCGGACCCGGCCGCCTGGCCGTTCATCGCCCTCTCGACCGCGCTGCAGGCGGCCTACCAGGGGCTGCTCCTACGGGCCTACCAACTGGGCGACTTCGGTCAGATGTATCCCATCGCCCGGGGCAGTGCGCCCCTGCTGGTGGCCGTGGCCTCCTGGGCCCTGCTCGGCGAGCGGTCGACGGGCGCGGCACTGCTGGGCGTGGCCGTCATCTCCTGCGGTCTCATCGGGCTGGCTTTCGCGGACGGCCTGCCGACCCGCTCCCGGTTGCCGGCGCTGGCGGCCGCGCTCGGGACCGGTGTGGCGATCGCCTCCTACACGATCGTCGACGGCTCCGGCGTACGGCACGCGGGCTCCGTGGGCGGCTACATCGCCTGGCTGTTCCTGTGCCAGGGCCCGGTGCTGCCGCTGCTCGCCTGGGCCCGGTACGGCCGCGGGCTGGCCGGACGGCTGAGGCCGCAGTGGAGGTCCGGGCTCGTCGGCGGCGTGCTGTCCCTCACGGCGTACGGACTCGTGGTGTGGGCGCAGGCCCACGGCAGCCTCGCGACCGTCGCGGCCCTGCGCGAGACCAGCATCGTGATCGCCGCCCTGATCGCCACCCTGGTCTTCCGCGAGCGGCTCGGCCGTGTGCGGACCGCGGCCAGCGCCGTGGTACTGGCCGGGATCGCGGTCATGGAACTCGCCCACCCCTGAGCGGCGAGCCGGCACCGCACCCGCCCGTCGGTCTGCACTGAGGCGTGATCATGTTGGCTACCATCGTGGCTAGTTGACACGCTGATCCGGTCCGGGGGGGCCTCCTGTGAATGATGCTGTCGAATTGGCGGACATGATCGCCCAGCTGCGCCGGGAGCTGAGCCGGGCGATGTCCGACGGCGAGGAATCCGACCTGAAGTTCAAGGCGGAGCGCGTGGAGCTGGAACTGACCGTGGGGGTGGAGCGGACCACCGAACCGGGTGTGAAGGTGCGGTTCTGGGTCTTCGACGCCGGCGCCTCGGCGAAGCGCTCGTCCACCGTCACCCAGAAGCTGACCCTCACGCTCCAGCCCGTACGGGCGGACGCTCCCGAGCAGATGGCCCTGATCTCCGGGGACGAGCTGCTCGGTGAGCGCTGAGGGGGCCGCCGGGCGCGGCGGACTCGACCCGCACCGCATCGCCGAGGTCATCGTCACCACCGCCGCCGGAGGCGGGCGGCGGGGCTCGGGGTACCAGGTCGGCGACACGGCGGTACTGACCGCCCTCCACGTGGTCGCTGGGGCGACGGGGGTACAGGTGCGCTTCGACGCCGACCGGCCCGGCCAGTGGGCCGCGACGGCGGAGCTCGCCTGGTCGGATCCCGGGACCGACGTCGCGGTGCTGACCTTCACGGCCCCGCCGGGTGCGGGGCCCGTCCCGGCCGCGCGGTTCGGCCGTATCGGCGACGACCGCCATGCCGTCATAGACGTGCACGCCGCGGGCTTCCCCCTGTGGAAGCGCCGACGCGGCGCCGACGGCATGCAGTTCCGGGAACTGCACCAGGCCGACGGAACCGTGGCCGCCCTGTCCAACCTGCGCACCGGGACCCTGGAGATCACGGTCGCGGCGGCGGCCGCCGACCCCGACCCCGCGGTATCGCCCTGGTCGGGGATGTCCGGGGCCGCCGTGTGGGCCGGGCCGTACCTCGTCGGGGTCGTCGCCGAACACCACCGCGGAGAAGGCCTCGGCCGGCTCACGGCGGTCCGCGTCGACCACACCCTGCAGCGGGTCGCCGACGGCGCCCGGGCCGAGCTGGCCGCACTGCTGGCCATCCCCGATCACACCACGCTGCCGGACGTCGGCGCCGAGCCCGGCGCCCCGGGCCCAGCGGCCCCGTCGAAGGTCATCGGGCTGCCGGTCTCGCACGGCCTGGAGCTGTTCAAGGACCGCACCGAGGCCCGGGACCTGATCGGCCGCCACCTCGCCGACCCGGGGATCCGCATGGTGACCGTCACCGGACGCCGCGGCATCGGCAAGAGCGCGGTCGCCGCCAAGGTCATGGAGCTGCTGGCACACGGCGAGTGGCCGGGCCACGCCCGGGCGCCGCTCCCGGCGGGCCTGGTCAACCTGAGCACCCGCACCTCCGGGGTCTCCCTCGAACGCCTCTACTTCGACTGCGCCCGCGCCCTGGGTCCCGCGCACGAAGCACGCCTCCTGGAGGTCTGGGCGGCCAACCGGCCCGTGCCGGACAAGATCGATGAACTGTTCACCGCGATGGGGGACCGCCTCTTCGTCATCCTCGTCGACAACCTGGAGGACCGGCTCCTGGACGACGGCCGGCTCGACGACGAGGAACTCGACACCTTCTTCGACTGCCTCTTCCGGGCCCGGGGCACACCCAGGCTGCTGGTCACCTCGTCGCTGCCGCTGCGACTGCCGCCCGAGCTGCGCCGGTTCGCCGCCGAGGTCGAGCTGTCCGACGGTCTGCCGCCCGCCGAATCCGTCGCGCTGCTGCGCGAACTCGACCAGGACGGCAGCCTCGGTGTGGCGCGGCTCTCGGACGAGGAGCTGCTGCGGGCGGCGGTCCGCGTCCACGGGGTGCCGCGCGCGCTGGAGCTGCTGGTGGGCGCCATGGCCGACGACACCCTGCTGCTGCCGACGCTGGAGGAGGTGCTCGAGGACTTCACCCTGCGCGGTGACGTGGTCGCCGGCCTGGCCGAGGACCGCTACCAACGCCTGGGCACCGACAGTCGCAGCGTGCTGAACGTCCTCGCGGTGCTGCGCTCCCCCGTGCCGCGTGAGGCGGTCGAGTGGATCGTCGGCGGCCTCGTTCCCGCCCTCGACGTCACCGCCGCCCTGTCCGGCCTGCTGCGGATGCGCATGCTGTCGGTGGACCGGGGAACCCGTACGTACGCCCTGCACCCGATGGACGCCGACCTCGCGTACGGCGCCCTGCCGGCCGAAGGCCCGCTGGGGCGGCCCGCGTGGGAGCGGCGGGCGGCCGAGTGGTACGCGCGGATCGCCCCGGCCCGCCCGGACTGGCGCACGCTGGACGACGTACGGGCCCACCGTCGCGCGTTCGACCACCGGGTGCGGGCCGGGGACATGGACGAGGCGGCGCTGATCCTCGGCGCCATCGGGCAATGGATGGTGTGGCACGGCTCCGCGCTCGCCGCGATCTCGATGCACCTGACACTGGAGGAACACGTGAACGACGACCGGGCACGTCTCGCCCACCTCATCGGATTCGGGCACGCCCGATTGAGCGCCGGACCGCTGCCGCACGCCCTCGAACTCTTCACCGAGGCCGCGGAGGTGGCCGAGCGCATCGAGGACCCTCGCGCGCTCCAGGAGGCCATGTTCGGTCTCGGGGACGCGCACCGGCAGCTGGGCCGTCTGCAAGACGCGACGGTACCGCTGGCCCGGGCCGGAGCACTGGCCCGGGAGAACGGCGACGCCGAGGCGGAGGCCCACGCCGTCCTCAGTCTCAGTCTCGCCCACAGCACCCTCGGCGACGGGGAGGCAGCCCTGTCGGGCGCCGACCGGCTGGGCGAACTCGCCGCGGCCTCGGGGGACCTGCTCACCGAAGCCCGTTCCTGGAACGCCCGTTTCACGGCCCTGCTGACCCTGGGCCGCTGGGAGGAGACCATCGCGGCGGGCGACCGGGCCGTACGCGCGTACGCGGCCGCGGGCGTGCAGGAGGCGACGGACTACGCCCTGAACGCCAAGGGGGTGGCCCTGCTCGCCCTGGGCCGCCCCGAGGAGGCCCTGACCTGCATGGACGAGGCACTGCGCGCGGCTTCGGCCATGGAGAATCCGCGGACCGAGGGCGTCTGCCTCTACAACACCGCCTGGGCGCAGTGGACCCTGGGCCGGTACGGGCCGGCCGCCGAGGCGGCCGAGCGCTCGGCCGCCTCCCTCCACCGCGCCGGAGCCGCCGAGGCGGGGGCGGCGCGGGCACTCGGCGAAGCGGCCCGCGCCAGGATGGTGCCCGCCGCGCGGACGGCGGCCGACGCCCTGGACCGGGCGGCGCAGGGCGCCGGCGGCAACGTGGAGATGGTCCGCCCGGCCTGGCTGACCGCGCAGGCGGAGCACTTGCGCGAGCACGCCTGACGGCGCGCTGCCGCCCGGCCCGCGCGTCGGCCGTGCCGGGGCGCCCGCCAGCGACGGACGTCCCGCACGGGTGGCCCTCCCCCTGCGTCAGGCTTGAGGCTGTGGACGAACGAAGGGCGCAGGTCAATGGGTTACACCGTTGGCCAGGTCTCTGCCGTCGCCGGGGTGACCGTACGCACGCTGCACCACTGCGACAAGGTGGGACCGCTCTCACCCGGTGACCGCAGCCGGGCCGCCACCGCCACTACGACGACGCAGACCTGGCGCGGCTCCAGCAGATCCTCTTCCACCGCGAACCGGACCTCTCCCCGGCCGAGATTGCCGAGATCCGGAGCAAGCGCGAACTGCTGCGGGCGGCCGCGGCGTTCGTGATCCACGTGGCCGAAGGGTTCGCCGACGCTGTGGCCGAGGGCGCGGACCTGCTCCTGCTGTCGACGGCCACCGCTCGGCCGGCACGTCACGGAGGCCACCGGGATACCGAGCCTGGGCGCGTACCTCCGGCCCACCGCGCCCACCGGCGACTTCCCGCCCGACCGTGGGCGGGTCCCGGTCGCCAGGCCGGAGCGGCAACCGCTCTTTCGGGCGGTTCGCCCTGCGCATGGCCGACCGGGCCTTCGAGCCGGCGGTGGCGCGGCTGCGGCGAACGCCTGGAGCTGCCCGCGCTGACCGCCGCACGGCTTCGGCACCGCGCTGGTTCCGCGCCCGGCCGACGGGGCGGCCGGGCTGACGGCGGCCGGGCTGACGGTGACCGGATCCTGGTGGCCCTACGCCGACGCGGGCGCGGAACTCCCCGCGGACCTGGCGGACTCTCCCTGTTGTCCCCGCGGCAGGCCGCCGACGTACTCGCGGAGGCGGTACAGGACCCCTCGTACGCGAAGGCGGCCACGGCCGCCGCGCGGTACACGGCGACGGAGGACGGGACGGGCGCCGTCGTCACCGCGGTGGAGCGGTCGGCGGCTGTCTAGGCCGGTCCTTCGGCCGTCGGCTTCCCCTCGGCGGTGGCCTTGAGGTCGTGCAGCCATGATTCGAGTCCCTGGCGCAGGAGGGCGGTCGCGGTGGGGACGTCCGCGTCGACCTGGGGGCCGGTGTGGGTCTCCTCGGTGCTCACCAGGACGCCGCCGCGGGTCTCGGTGAAGTTCCACACGTGGACTCCGTCGATGTGCAGTCCCTCGCCGGTCGCGGGGCCCGTCCAGCGGATGCAGGAGTGGTGGCGCAGCTGCCTGACGGTCGAGGTGATCTCCAGGCTGGTGGCCGGAGTCGGGTTGGGGGGTACCGGGGTGGTCCACCGGAAGGACGAGCCCGGGCGGAGGGGGCCGAGGTCGAGGCGTTCCGCACTCGTCACGGGGGCCTGCCAGGCCGGCCAGCGTTCGACGTCGGTCTGCAGCTTCCAGATCGTGCGCAGCGGCGCGTTGACGAGGATCTCGGCCCGGTACCGGACGCGGGCGCCGGGGTCCACCCCGGCCCCGCGGCAGGTGAGGGAGGTGGCGGGGCGGGGGCCGGGAGAGGCGGCTGCCCCGGCGGGTAACGCGCCGGCTCCGAGGAGGGCGACGGCGAGCGGGACGGTGAACAGGGCGGTCTGGGTGCCGGTGCGGCTGCGGCGGGTGCCGGACATGGAGTCTCCCCTTGACGTCGGGCGTACGGACACTGCCGCGCGATAGAGGATCATGCGACCGCTAGAGGATATAACTCCGCCCGAGTGAGTGGCAATAGGTTTCGTTAGAGCTTCTCACTATCCCGAGATGAACGGGCTTCCGACCACGGGGACACCTCAGGGCTCGGACAGGCGCACGGCCAAAGCTGCGATGTCGTCGTCGAGGCGCCCTCTGCTGTGGTTGAGGAGGTCGCGGTGGAGAGCCGTGAGCAGTTCGCGGGGCGGCGTCGGGGGCTGTCCGTCCATCCAGGCCGCCAGCGGAAAGAACTCGCCGTTGCGGGCACGGGTCTCGGCGACCCCGTCGGTATAGAGGAGCAGCAGGTCGCCGGGGGTGAAGTCGAAGGTGTCGACGCTGTAGTGATCGCCGATCAGCTCCGCGAGGCTGAGCAGCGGCGAGGGCGTGCCCGACTCGAGGACACGCAGCTCCCTGCGGTGCAGGAGCAGTGGCGGGGGGTGTCCGCAGTTGAGGATGTCGATGCGTCCGCCCTCGTACGGGATCTCGGCGAGGAGGGCGGTGGCGAAGCGCTCCATCGACCCCTCGGGAAAGGCGGCGTTGTAACGGTTGCTGCTGGCGTCCAGCCTGCGGGCGACCTCGACCATGTTCGCCTCGGCGTAGGCCGCCTCCCGGAAGGCGTTGACGATCGCCGCCGCCGCCCCCACCGCCGGCAGGCCCTTGCCCCGCACGTCGCCGATGAGCAGCCTGACCCCGAACGGCGTCTCGACCGCCTCGTAGAAGTCCCCGCCGATACGGGCCTCCGCCGCGGCCGCGAGGTACAGCGACTCGATCTCGACGTTCCCGAGGCGGCGGGGCAGGGGACTCAGCACCACCTGCTGAGCCGCGTCGGCGACGAGCCGCACCTGGAAGAGGGTGCGCTCACGCTGGAGCCGGAGATGGCTTCCGTACGCGGCGGCCACGGTGACCGCGACGATCCCCGCGCAGGTCCACCACGTTCCCAGATCGGGGAAAATGAAGCTGAGGCCGATCATGAGTATGAGGCAGACCGTCCCGAGCAGGACGGTGGGGAGCACCGGCCACATGGCTGCGGCCAGGGCCGGCGCCGCGGGCAGGAGGCGGCTGAAGGCCATCTCCGGCGGAGTGGCGTAGGCCAGGCTGGCGATCACGACGGTCAGGAGGACCGGCGACAGCCGAACAAGCCTCCACCGGCCGTAGCGCCGAGGCAGCCGCGGCCGTTCAGACTCGATCACATGTCCCAGCATATCGATGCAATAAGGGCATGGCGCTCTGGCGAAAACAGCCGGCCGCCTGTCGCTGCGCCGGCCGGCCGACGCGGACGGGCGACCCCGGGCCGGAAAGTCGAACACGCGAGCGAAGTGCTACCGCCTCCCCGCCGCCCGGCGGCGGTCACTCGGCGCGCAGCGCGGCCAGCCGTTGTTCGAACGGCACCACCTCGAAGCCGGCGGTCGCATGTACCGACGTGATCGCCCCGGTCAGAGAGCGGGGTGCGATCGCGGCCGCGGTGTCGACGTCCGTGACGGCGTCCCGGTCGGCGTCCCGGCCGGCGGGCTCCAGGAAGCGTCCCAGCTCCCCGCCCGCGCGGGCGATCCGCCCCGCCAGGCCCTCCTCACCCCAGTCCTCCGAGGCCGCGTACACGGCGGTCGGAACGACGAGCGCACGCAGGTAGGTGAACAGCGGGCGCAGGGCGTGTTCGGTGACCAGGGAGTGCCGGGCGGTGCCGCCCGTCGCGCCGACGAGGACCGGCTTCCCCGTGAGGGCGTCCTTGTCGATGATGTCGAAGAACGATTTGAACAGGCCGCTGTACGACGCCGCGAACACGGGAGTCACGGCGACCAGGCCGTCCGCGGCGGCGACCGCGTCGAGCGCGGCGGCCAGCCGGGCGGGAGGGAATCCGGTGACGAAGTGCTGGGCGATCTCCGTCGCCAGGTCCCGCAGCTCGATCACTTCGGTCTCGGCGTCCACATGGCGCAGTGTCGCGGCCGCGAGCCGGTCGGCGAGCAGCCGTGTCGAGGACGGCGAGCCCAGTCCTGCCGATACGACGACGAGCTTCATGCCTGCGTCCCCTCCTTCGAGGTCTCCCGGGCGGCCGCGACACGGGCCGAATGCGTCGGGGCGTCCGGCACTCCGGCCGGGCGCAGGCTCGCGAACTCCTTGCGCAGCACCGGCACGACTTCCTCGCCGAGCAGGTCGAGCTGCTCCAGGACGGTCTTCAGGGGCAGGCCCGCGTGGTCCATCAGGAACAGCTGGCGCTGGTAGTCGCCGGCGTAGTCCCGGAAGGACAGCGTGCGCTCGATGACCTGCTGCGGCGAGCCGACGGTCAGCGGGGTCTGGGAGGTGAACTCCTCCAGGGACGGGCCGTGGCCGTACACCGGCGCGTTGTCGAAGTACGGGCGGAACTCGCGCACCGCGTCCTGGGAGTTCCTGCGCATGAACACCTGGCCGCCGAGGCCGACGATGGCCTGCTCGGGGGTGCCGTGGCCGTAGTGGGCGTAGCGCTGCCGGTACAGGTCGACCATCTGCTTGGTGTGGGAGGCGGGCCAGAAGATGTTGTTGTGGAAGAAGCCGTCACCGTAGTAGGCGGCCTGCTCGGCGATCTCCGGGGAGCGGATGGAGCCGTGCCACACGAAGGGCGCCACACCGTCGAGCGGGCGGGGGGTGGAGGTGAAGGACTGCAGCGGCGTACGGAACTTGCCCTTCCAGGTGACGACGTCCTCGTCCCACAGGCGGCGCAGCAGCGCGTAGTTCTCGATGGCGAGGTCGACGCCGTCGCGGATGTCCTTGCCGAACCAGGGGTAGACCGGGCCCGTGTTGCCGCGGCCCATCATCAGGTCGACGCGGCCGTCCGCGACGTGCTGGAGCATCGCGAAGTCCTCGGCGATCTTCACCGGGTCGTTCGTGGTGATCAGCGTCGTGGACGTGGACAGGATCAGGTTCTCGGTGCGCGCCGCGACGTAGCCGAGCATCGTCGTCGGCGAGGAGGGGACGAACGGCGGATTGTGGTGCTCGCCGGTCGCGAAGACGTCGAGGCCGACCTCTTCCGCCTTCTGTGCGATCGCGAGCATCGCCTTGATGCGCTCGTGCTCGCCCGGCGCCCGTCCGGTCGTCGGATCGGCCGTGACGTCACCGACGGTGAAGATCCCGAACTGCATGACTCCCCTTCCCAAGATTGTTTACAATTCAACCATACCCCGGAACGAGGAGTGCTCACGAGGTATTCCCGGCCGAGGACGCGGACGCGCCGGGTGACGCCAGCGTGCGGGCGACGTGGAGGCATCGCCAGGTCACCGTCAGGTCCGAGGTCCGGGTCGAGGAGGTGTTCCGCACCGACGGGCGCCATCGGGGACGGTCGGTGCGGTCAGGGCCGCACACGGTGCTCGGCCACGGGCCGGAACCACCGGGGCGGGCGATCGGGCGCAGCGACGTCGTGGCCGTGGATCTCGATCCGCTGCTCGCCGGGTACGGGACCGGCCTCGCCCGGACCGTGGCCGTGGCCGTGGTGGCCGTGGGGGACGATCCGGTCCGGCGCCGTCTCGTGGCGGACCTGCCCGCGGTGGCGGCGGCCGGGCGGGAGCCGGACCGGCCCGTCGGCCTCGACCACCGCCCCGACCGGATGCCGTCCCCGGCGCCGCCCCCGCAGCCCGTCGCACCTCGTCCACCGCTCACCCATGCCCATGATCGGGAGCCTGGGGGTGTCCGGCGGATCATGGCCGGGGCCTCGTCCGGCCGCCACGTCCACCGCGCCGCACCTGGTCCACGCGGGCCGGCGGCGTACCGCTAGTTTCTACTCCGGATACCCGCCCCGGACTGCGTCGTGCGCCGCGCCGGGATTCGCTCCGGAAAGGCTCGGACCCTGAACGCCTCACTCGCGGAAGCACTCTCCGTCACCCTGCTTCTGGCTGTGCTGGCCTGCGCGGTGATCCGACCGTGGGGCTGGCCGGAGGCGGTCGTGGCCGTCCCCGCCGCCGGGGTGGTCATCGCCACCGGCGCGATCTCCCTCGACCACGCGGCGGCCGAGGCCGCCCGGCTCGGCCCGGTGATCGGCTTCCTCGCGGCCGTCCTGGTCCTGGCCCAGCTGTGCGACGACGAGGGGCTGTTCCACGCCTGCGGTGCCTGGATGGCCCGGCGCGCGGCCGGGCGGCCCCGGCGCCTTCTCGTCCTCGTCTTCGTGACGGCCTCCCTGATCACCGCGGTGCTCAGCCTGGACGCCACGGTGGTGCTGCTGACCCCGGTGGTGTTCGCCACCGCCTCCCGGCTGGGCGCCCGTGCGAAGCCCCACGTCTACGCCTGCACCCACCTGTCGAACACCGCCTCACTGCTGCTGCCGGTCTCCAACCTCACCAACCTGCTGGCCTTCGCCGCCAGCGGCCTGAGCTTCACCCGCTTCGCCGCCCTCATGGCGTTGCCCTGGCTGGTCGCGATCGGCGCCGAGTACGTGGTGATCCGGCGCTTCTTCGCCACCGACCTGGACGCGGGCGCCGAGGCACCGCCCACCGACGAGCCCCGCGAACTGCCGCTGTTCGCCCTGCTCACCGTGGCAGGCACCCTGGCGGGCTTCGTACTGACCTCGGCGGTGGGCATCAACCCGGCCTGGGCGGCGGCCGCGGGCGCGGCCGTCCTGGCGGCCCGCGCCCTGGCCCGGCGCCGCACCACCCCCACGGCGATCGTCCGGGCCGCGGCCCTGCCGTTCTGCGCCTTCGTACTGGCCCTGGGCATCGTGGTCCGCGCAGTGGTCGACAACGGCCTCGCCGACGCCCTGGGTCACCTGGTCCCCGTCGGCAGCGACCTGGCGGCCCTCCTCGCCATCGCGGCACTGGCAGCCGTACTGGCGAACGTCATCAACAACCTGCCCGCCGTCCTCGTCCTCCTCCCGCTCACCGCCCCCACCGGCCCGGGTGCCGTCCTGGCCGTGCTCCTCGGCGTGAACATCGGCCCGAACCTCACCTATGCCGGTTCGCTGGCCACCCTGCTGTGGCGGCGTATCATGCGGGAACACGACACCGATGTGGAGCTGGGCGAGTTCACCCGGCTCGGCCTGCTCGCCGTGCCCGCCGCCCTGCTGCTCTCGGTCGTGGCACTGTGGGTCTCGCTCCAAGCGATCGGAGGCTGAACCCCGTGACCGTGACCGTCGTCGCCTGGATCGTGGAGGGCACCTGGCCCGCCGTGGTCGGCGCCGCGCGCGCCCACACGCCTGCGGACGCCGAACTGGTGCTCCTGCACGTCACCGGCCACGAGGTACCGGGCGCCGCACACGGCGCCTATGCCGGACTGCTGGGCCGCGCACGCCCCGACCGCGATCCCGGCACCGCCGTGGAACACCTGGCCGCCGCCTCCGCCGAACGGCTCTTGACGGGCGCTGCCGAGCGGCTGGGACGCCCGTGTACCCGGCGGGAACGCTCGGGCCGCGTCGAACGGGAAGTCGTGGCCGCCGCCGAAGGAGCCGACCTGCTCATCCTCGCCCGGGACGGCGACCGTACCCACCTGGGACCCCACAGCCTGGGGCCGACCGGCCGATTCGTCGTCGACCACGCCCCCTGCCCCGCCCTGCTGGTCTGGCCGGAGACGGCACCCGGTACGGCCACCATTCCCTAGGGGTGCCCGCGTTCCGGTACCTCCGGCCCGGTGCCTCCGGCCCGATGACCGTCGCTTCCGCGCCCTCGCAGGGGCCGGGCCGGGGGCTCGGCTCCTGCGAGGGCGGCCCTCAAGGGGTCACAGGATCTCGATGGAATTGACCTTCGGCGGGTGGTTGGGGAACGTGATGTCGGTCCAGCGGTTGATCTTCACCGAGTCACCGTTGGCGTCGTAGTAGATCAAGTCGTTGTTTCCGGTGGAGATCCTGTCCACCCACCAGCCCCCGAACCCGATGCGGCCCTTGTTGGCGTAGCAGTCCACGCTGTCCCGGCCGTCGCTGTGGGACCAGATCTTCAGGAAGTTCTCACCGCCCCGGCACTCGACGTGGTCGATGGCGAAGGCGTTGCCGGGGAGGGTCAGGGTGAGTGACGCCGCTGCGGCGAACGCCACGGCGGCCGATCGAACGAACCTTTTCGACTTCACGAGCACGATCTCTCCTTCACGGGATATCGAGCGGGAAAGGCGGCTGCGCGCCCGCGGGCACGTTGACCACCCGCACCGCGACGGGCCGACCAAGGACCTTCGCGGTTGCACATCGAGGTTCGCGCGCGGTCGGTGCACTCTGCAATCACTTCGGCCGCGTGCGACCGAAATTCATGCCCTGATGTCCCAAATCAGATCTCTGCGGCGCAGTTGAAACGTTTGAGCACCTTGACCTCCGCACCCGGCTTCCACACTGGCGCTCTTCGGGTTCACCGCCTGCGCACCCTCGAAACCGCATGCCACGGCGGGAAGTGCGGCCGGCAAGACACACGTATTCCCCTGGTTCGCCTTCGCGATGATCAGCAACGCACGCATCCGCCGCCTCCCGGCGCGGCCGGGACCGCGGGTGCCGCCCGTCGGTGCCGACCGTCGCCGCCGACACGCGCGCCCGGATGCGGAGGATCGTCGGCCCTGTCGACGAGGATCGCACCACGGCCACCTCACCTCGCCGGAGTCACCATGGCCCCACCTTCACACCCGCCTCGCCAAGGCCGCTCCAGGGCCTCGCTCCTGCCGGTCCTGCTTCCCCTCGCGATCCTGATCGTGGTGGCGGTGGCCGTGGGGTCGTGGCTGCAGTTCACCGAACGGCAGGCGATCGACACGGTCCACACGGTCGGATCCTCGGCCGCCGACAGGGTGGACGTCGAGGCCACCGTCCAAAGCGTCGACGCCGCGGCCAGAGAGCTGTTGCTGCGGGTCCGGGTCACCCCGCTCGGGACCCTCGGCGAGGAGGAGGAGAGCGCGCCGGTGGCCGATCTCAGCCTCCAGACCTCCGCGGCGACCCTCGGCGACCTGGAGTTCAAGGCGCACGAGAGGGTCGCGACCAGAGACGTACAGGTCGCGATGACGGGCGGATCGGTCAGCGACTACCCGTTCGACACCTACGAGACCGGCATCGGGTTCCGGGCACTGCTCGACGGCAAGCAGGTCCCGGTGCGGATGCTGTTCTCCAACAACGACACGCTCTTCTCGGTCTCCGCGACGCCCGTGCCCGATCCGCAGGAAGCCGCCGTGGGGCTGGAGCTGTCCCGATCGGGCAGCCTGGTCGTCTTCGCGGTCTTCATGATGGTCGTGATGTGGGCGCTGGCGGCGGCCGTTCTCATCGGGGCCTGGTACCTGACGACCCGCGGCGACGGCCTGGTCTGGCCGGCGCTCGCCTGGATGGCCGCCACCCTGTTCGCCCTGGCGGCGTTCCGCAACACCGCCCCCGGCACACCCCCGATCGGCTGCGTGCTGGACTGGTTCGCCTTCCTGTGGGCCGAGACCGTCATCGCCCTCTGCCTGATCGCCGTGGTCGTCACCGGCGTCCGCACCGCGCTCCAGTCGGACGACCCCGCCCGCACCTAGCAGGTCCGCCAGGCGGGCGCGAGGGTCAGGCGTTCGCGATGACCAGCAGGGTACGGGCGGCCGTGGGGCCCGACAGGTGGCAGCGGTGCGGGAGTTCGCCGCGGTGGTGGGCGCTCTGGCCGGCGCGCAGGGTCAGCGGCTCCTCGCCCTCGACCTCCAGGACGATCTCGCCCTCCAGGACGTAGAGGAAGTCCTCTCCGGGGTGCTGGAACCAGCCCCGTTCGCCGCGTCCCGGCTCGAAGTGGTGCTCGTAGGCCTCCATCACCCCGCTGCGCCCGCCGGGGATGAGCACCCGCGCGACCTGTCCGGCGGTCTCGTCCACCCGGATCACCTGCGGATCGGCCTCGTGGCTGACCGTGCCGGGACGGCCCGGCGGCCTGAGGAAGGTGCCGGGCGTGACGTCCAGGGCCTCGGCGATCCGGTAGATCGAGCTGAGGCTGGGCGTGGCGAGTCCGCGTTCGAGCTGGCTGAGGAAGGGCTGGGAGAGGCCCGAGCGGGTGGCGAGTACGGCCATGGAGACTCCGCGCTGCTTGCGGCAGGCGCGTATCACCCGTCCGACCTCGATCGCTTCGGGTGTGGGTTCGGGGCGAGACACGCTGGTGAACGTACCGCATGCCCGATCGCGGGCCGGGGGGTCCCGGGATGTTTCGCACTGCTGAAACACGCCCTTCATAAGCGTCGTCAATTATTGACCTCGCTTATGAATCGCCGAACCCACGAGGAGCCACCCCGTGTACTCCACCCCCTCACCCGCGAGTCGGGCCCGCGGCCGGCTCGGCCCCGCCCTCGGTGCGGCCGGCGCGGTGCTCGCCCTGTGGTCCCTGACCGCCTGGTCCGGCGCGGTGGCCCCGGGACTGCTGCCCACGCCCGCCGAGACCGCCGCCGCGCTCCTCGCCGGCGCCCGCAGCGGTCTGCTCGCCTCCGACGTGGCCGCCAGCCTGGCCCGCGCGGGGCAGGGCTTCGCGCTCGGTGCCGTGACCGGGAGCGCGCTCGGCTTCGCCACCGGACACCTGCCGAGGCTGTCGGCCGCCGTCACCCCGCTCGTCTCCTTCCTCCGGCCGATCCCGGCGATCGCCCTGGTGCCGCTGGCGACGGCCTGGTTCGGCATCGGCGAGACCGCGAAGCGGCTGCTCATCGCGTACGCCGTGCTGCTCGCGGTCTGGCTGTACGTGCACGACGGGGTCTCCCGGGTGCCCGTCTCCCACCTGCGGGCGGCCCGCACGCTGGGGGCGCCGCTGCACCGGCGGTTCACCGAGGTGCTCCTGCCGGCCGCCGCTCCGGCCCTGCTCGCGGCACTGCGCTACGGCGCCTCGGTGGCTCTGCTCGCCCTGGTGGCGGCCGAACTGGGCGGCGCGGACAGCGGGCTGGCGTACCGGCTCCAGGTGGACGGCCAGTTCCTGCGCGTGGACCGGATGTTCGCGGGCCTGCTCGTACTCGGACTGCTCGGTGTGGCCGTGGACCTGGTACTGGCCGGCATCGGCCGCCGGTTCGTGCACTGGAGCGCGTCATGAGCCGACGGGTACTGCTGGAAGGGGTGTCCGTCGGGTACGGGGGCATGCCCGTACTGGACTCCCTGGACCTGGACCTGCCCGCGGGCTCGTTCACCGCCCTGCTGGGCCCCAGCGGCTGCGGCAAGTCCACCGTCCTGGGCTCGGTGGCCGGGTTCGTCGTGCCGGACGGCGGCCGGGTGACGGCGGGTTCCGCCCCCGTGCGCGAACCGGGCCCGGACCGGGGCGTGGTCTTCCAGCACTACGCCCTGTTCCCCTGGCGCACGGCCCGCGGCAACGTCGAGTTCGCGCTCAAGCGGCTCGGCCTGCCCCGTTCGGAGCGCCGCCGGCGCGCGCTGGCCGCGCTCGCCGAGGTCGGTCTCGCGGAGGGTGCCGAGAAGTATCCGGCCCAGTTGTCGGGCGGCATGCAGCAGCGGGTGGCCCTCGCCCGCGCCTTGGCGGCCGAGCCCGAAGTCCTGCTGCTGGACGAACCGTTCGGAGCCCTCGACACCCTCACCCGGATCCGGATGCAGGCCCTGCTGAGGGAGCTGTGGCAGCGCCGGGGCGCCACCGTGCTGTTCGTCACCCACGACATCGACGAGGCCCTGGCCCTCGCCCAGCGCGTCGTCGTCCTCGGCGGAACCCCCGGCCGGGTGCTGGCCGACCACGCCGTGCCCGACGGGCCGCCGGACCCCGATCTACGAGCCCTGATCGCCCGTCACCTCCACCCCCTGCCCACCGGATGACCCTCCGTTCCCCCGACCTGCCCCACTCCCGGAAGGACCGCCCTCCCATGTCCAGACCCCGCGCGGTGGCCGCCGTATTCCTGGCCGCCCTGCTCTCCGCCCTCGCCACCGCCTGCTCCGACGGGTCCGCCGCCGGGACCGCCGGCGGCGGACGCCCCGCCGTCACCATCGCCGCCAGCGACCAACTCGGCGGCGCGCCGGCCTACCTCGCCCAGGAGCGAGGGCTGTGGTCGGGCGAGGGCGTCACCGCCTCCGTCACCACCCATCCCACCGGCCGCGACGCCCTGAACGCGGTGCTCGGCGGCCAGGCACAGCTCGGGGTCGTGGGCGACCTGCCCGCCGTGACGGCCGTACTGGGCGGCCGCGAGCTGCGCATCGTCGCCGACCTGTCCCGGTTCACCGACTGGCGCCTGCTGACCCGCACCGACCGGGGCGTCACCGGCTTCGCCGCGCTCAAAGGCCGCAAGGTCGGCGTCCCGCAGGGCACCAACGTGGAGTACGCGCTGTCCCGCATGCTGGCGTCGGCCGGCCTCTCGGAGGGCGACGTGACCGTGGTGAACCTCGCGCCGAACCAGGTGACACCGGCCCTGGCCCGCGGCGACATCGACGCCGGAGTCACCTTCCCCAGCTTCTACGAGGCCGCCCGCACCGCGCTGGGCGAGCGGTATGCGGAGCTGCCCTTCACCGGATACACCGCCAGGACCCTGCTGGTGGCGGGCCCGTCGGCGGACGGGGCAAGCACCGCCGCCGTGGTCCGTGCCCTGCTGCGCGCCCAGCGCGAGCTCGCCGCCGACCCGGCCGGTGCGCGCCGGGCCGTGCTCGGCCAGTCCAAGGGCGCCCTGCAGGCTTCGTACGTCGACGCCTTCCAGCCCCGCTACGCCTACGGCGCCACCCTCTCCCCCGAGCTGCTCGCCGAGCTGACGCAGGAGGCCGCCTGGGCCAAGGCCGCTCAGAAGCTCCCCGGCGCCTCCGACGGCGGCGTGATCCGCAGCCACCTGGACCCCGCTCCCCTTTCGGCCGCCGACCCGGCCGCCGTGACCGTCCACTGACCCCGCCCCTTCCCCCCTTCCAGGAGATCGCCATGACCGTCGAACAGAACACCCTGCGCCGCCGCGGCGTCGGCCTGATCGCCCACGACCCCGAGCGCAGCCACGGCGGCTACACGCTCTACACGCCCATCACCAGCGCCGGGGAGATCCATCTCGTCGACATCGAGGGCCGTACCGCCCACACCTGGCACTCCCCCCATCCGCCCGGCCGCCAGGCGCAGATCCTGCCGAACGGCAACCTCTTCTACGCGGCGAAGGACACCACCGGCCCCACCCTCTTCCCGATCTGGGACGTCTACCACGGCGGCATCTTCCAGGAACTGGCCCCGGACTCCACGGTGCTGCGCGAGGCCCGGCACCCCTTCCACCACCACGACGCCACGGTGCTGCGCAACGGCAACCTGCTCTTCGCCGTCGTCGAGCCGCTCGACCCGGCCGACGCGGCCCGGATCCGGGGCGGAATCCCCGGCTCGGAGGCTCCGGGCGGTGTGATCTACGGCGATGTCGTCTACGAGCTGACCTGGGACGGCGAGGTGGTGTGGCGCTGGGCCGCGATCGAGCACCTGGACCCGGAGGAGGTGGTGCTGAACCGCCACTTCGCCCGAGACCACTGGCCGATGGCCAATACGGTCAACGAGCGGGCCGACGGTTCGGTCGTGGTGGGCTTCCGCAGCGCCTCGACGACCGTTTCCATCGACCGCGCCGACGGCTCGGTGCAGTGGCTGATCGGCCCCGGCGTACTGGCGCAGCAGCACCATCCGCACGAGCTGCCCGGCGGCACCGTCCTGGTCTTCGACAACGGCACCTACCGCGACACCACGTCCGTGCCGTACTCGCGGGTGCTGGAGCTCGACCCGCGCACGGGCCGGGAGGTGTGGTCGTACGAGGACAACCCGCCGCAGAACTTCTACAGCCCCTACATGTCCAGCGCGCAGCGCCTGCCGAACGGGAACACCTTCATCGCCGAGGGCTCCTTCGGGCGGCTCTTCGAGGTGACCCCGGGCGGGGAGGTGGTGTGGGAGTTCGTGGTCCCGCAGTTCCGCTCCTTCGGCGACGGCGTGGGCCTGGAGTCCTCGGCCGGGGCGCAGAACTCCGTCTTCCGGGCCTACCGATACGCCGCCCACGAGATTCCCTGGCTGTGAACGGAAGTCCCCCTTTCATTACGGTCGTCGGCGTTTTGTGTACGGGGTATGAAAAGCGAACGCGTTTGTGTGGCCATCGATATCCGGACCGTTGACATCGATTCTCGGCCTTATCGAAGCTGCTCTCGTGTCCTTGAGTGAATCGATTGTCCGCGCCGCACCCGCCGGCCCGCCCGAACCACCGGGTCCGGCCGAGCGGGTGCTCCCGCTGCGCCGCCCCGCGCGGTGGATCGGCGGCGCCGTCGTGCTGGTCCTGGTGGCCCAGGCCGGCCACGGGCTGCTGACCAACCCCTTCTACCAGTGGGACCGGTTCGCGTACTGGTTCCTGCGGCCGGTCGTGCTGGAGGGCATGTGGATCACCCTCCAGGTCGCCACGTACAGCGCGCTCCTGGGCCTGGCGGGCGGGGTTCTGCTCGCCCTCGGGCGGCTCTCCGGCAATCCGGTCCTGCGTTCCGTGAGCTGGTCGTACGTCTGGCTGCTGCGCTCGGTGCCGCTGATCGTCGTCCTGCTCTTCCTGTACAACCTCAGCGCGCTCTACCCCAGGCTGAGCGTCGGGGTGCCCTTCGGTCCCGCCTTCTTCACCTTCGACGAGTCCCGCCTGGCCACCGACATGGTCGTGGCGGTCGTGGGACTGAGCGCGGTCGAGGCGGCGTACGCGGCCGAGGTCGTCCGGGCCGGGCTGCTGTCGGTCGATCAGGGACAGCACGAGGCCGCGGCCGCGCTGGGTCTGCCCAAGCGGTACCAGTTCACCCGGATCGTCTTCCCCCAGGCGCTGCGCGCGATCGTCCCCTCGTACGTCAACCTGCTGATCGGGCTGGTGAAGGCCACCTCGCTGGTCTTCTACGTCTCCCTGCTCGACCTGTTCGGCACGATCCAGGGCCTCGGCAGCACCTATCCCGGGGACGTGGTGCCGCTGCTGCTGGTGGCGACCGTCTGGTACGTGATCCTCACCAGCATCCTCTCGGCCGTGCAGTACCACGTCGAGCGGCACTACGCCCGCGGCGCCCTGCGCAGCCTTCCGCCCACTCCCCTGCAGCGGGCCCGGGCGGGCCTGGGCGAGCTGCGCAGCCGCCACCGGAAGGAGACGGCGCGATGACCGCCACGACGGCACCGGCCCCGCCCGCCGCGATCGAGGTCCACGACGTGCACAAGTGGTTCGGCGGCCGACGGGTCCTGGACGGGGTGAACCTGACCGTACGGCCGGGCACGGTCACCGTGGTCCTGGGCCGTTCGGGGTCGGGCAAGTCCACGCTGCTGCGGGTCGTCAACCACCTGGAGAAGCCGGAGGCCGGCCACGTCAGCGTCGGCGGCGAGCTGATCGGCGTACGGCGGCACGGGAGCAGGCTGCGGGAACTGAGCGAGCGGGCGATCCTCACGCAACGCGGCCGGATCGGCTTCGTCTTCCAGAACTTCAACCTCTTCCCGCACCTGACGGTGCTCGACAACGTCGCCGCGGCCCCGGTGGCCACCGGCCGGCTGCGTCGCGCCGAAGCCCAGGCACTGGCGCGCGAGCTGCTGGAACGGGTCGGGCTCGGCGACCGGACCGGCGCCTACCCGCGCCAGCTGTCCGGCGGCCAGCAGCAGCGGGTGGCCATCGCCAGGGCGCTCGCGCTGCGGCCGGGGGTCATCCTCTTCGACGAGCCCACGTCCGCCCTCGACCCCGAGCTCGTGGGCGAGGTGCTCTCGGTCATCAAGGACCTGGCCACCGGTGGCACGACGCTGGTCATCGTCACGCACGAGATCGGCTTCGCCCGCGAGGTGGCCGACGAGGTCGTCTTCCTGCACGACGGCCGGATCGTCGAACAGGGACCGCCCGAGCAGGTCCTGGACCGTCCGGTGCACCCCCGTACCCGCGAGTTCCTCAGCAAGGTCCTCTGAGCGCGCATCCTCCGCCGCGCATCCGCCGCCCCTGTTTTTCCCCGATCTGAAAGGCACCATCACCATGCTGCGCCCCTCCTTCCCGCGTCGCGGACTCGTCCGCGGCATCGGCGCCGCGGCCGCCGCCGTCGCCCTCGCCTCCGGCCTGACGGCATGCGGCGGCGACGCAGAGGCGACGCGGCCCGCGCCATCCGGCAAGGTCACCGTCGGCGCTCTCTCCAACGGAGCCGCGAAGGAGGCCGAACTGACCACTCCGGTCGTCGAATCGCTGCGCGCCCAGCTGCCGGCGGAGGTCCGCGACCGCGGTGAGCTCGTCATCGGGGTCGGCGCGCTGCCTGCCGGGTTCCCGCCGCTGGCGTACGTCGGCACCGACCAGCGGACACTGACCGGGGCGGAGCCGGACCTCGGCCGGCTGGTGGCCGCCACGCTCGGGCTCAAGCCCGTCGTGAAGAACTCCACCTGGGAGAACCTCTTCCTCGGCATCGACGGCGGCAAGGTCGACGTGGCGTTCACCAACGTCACCGTCACCGAGGAGCGGAAGAAGAAGTACGAGTTCGCCTCGTACCGGCAGGACAACCTGGCCTTCGAGGTCCTCAAGGACAACCCCTGGAACTTCGGGGGCGACCACCGCAGCCTCGCGGGCAAGACCGTGGCGGTCAGCTCCGGCACCAACCAGGAGAAGATCCTGCTGGAGTGGCAGAAGAAGCTCCAGGGCGAGGGCAAGGACATCACGGTCAAGTACTTCCCCGACGCCAACAGCGTCGCGCTCGCGCTGAGCGGCAAGAAGATCGACATCAACTTCGGGCCCAATCCGTCGATCGCCTACCACCTCACCCAGACCGCGAGCACCGGCACGCCCACCCGCAACGCCGGCTCCTTCTCGGGCGCGGGCGAGTCGCTCCAGGGGCTGATCGCCGCGACCGCCAAGAAGGACAGCGCACTGGCGAAGCCGGTGGCCGAGGCGATCAACCACCTGATCAAGGAGGGCCAGTACGGGAAGCTGCTGGAGGCCTGGAACCTCTCCAACGAGGCCGTCACCACCTCCGAGGTGAACCCGCCCGGCCTCCCGCTGACCAACTCGTGAACGCCGTGACCGGAATCGAAACCGGAGAGGGTCCCGGCAGCGCCCGCGGCACCGCGGACCCGCAAGGCCCGCACGGCCCGCACGTCCTCGACAACCCCGCCTGGGCCGCGCTGCAGGGCGCGCACGCCGCCTTCGCCGAGCACCCGGCCGGGAGCGGACCCGGCACCTCGCGCGCCGCCCGGTACCGTACGGACGTCTCCCCCTGGGCCGCCCTCGCGGACCCGGCCGACCCCCGCTCGTGGGCCGACCTGCGGGTACTCGTCGGGCACGGCGGGACGGCCCCGCTGGCGGGGGTGCTGAGCCCGCCCGAGGGGTGGGAGACCGTCGGCGCCGTCCCCGGGGTCCAACTCGTCGACACCGCACTGCGCGCCGAGGCCGCGCCGGACGCCGTCAGGCTGGGCCCGGCGGACGTTCCCGAGATCCTCGCCCTGATCTCGCTGACGAAGCCCGGCCCGTTCCTGCCCCGCACCGTCGAGCTGGGCACGTACCTCGGCATCCGTCACCGGGGCCGGCTGATCGCGATGGCGGGCGAGCGGCTGCGGCCACCCGGCTGGACCGAGATCAGCGCGGTCTGCACCCACCCCCGGCACCGGGGGCGCGGCCTGGCGACGCGGCTGGTCCGCGCCGTTGCGGCAGATATCCGGGAGCGGGGCGAGACCCCCTTCCTGCACACGGCCGCGAGCAACACCGGCGCGATCCGGCTCTACGAGTCGATCGGTTTCACCCTGCGCCGGCGCCCCTCGTTCATGGCCGTACGGGCGCCCGGCGGGCCGGGCAACACGACCGCCAAGTTCTCTTAATATTCCCGCCATTGAATGGCACAGACGTCCGGCGTAGCGTTTTCGGGAGAAATTGATGACGGGTCGAATTCGCCCGCCCGCATCGGCCTCCTCTTTTCCGCACGCCGATCAGGAAGGCGTAATGCACCATGCCCGAATCCGATTCCGCGCCGCTGCGCCTCGCCGTCTCGCTGGACGGCGCGGGCGCACACCCGGCCGCCTGGCGCGAGCCGGGTGCCCGGCCCGCCGAGCTGTTCACCGCCCGCTACTGGGCCGCCCTCGTCGCGGAGGCCGAGGCCGGGCTGCTCGACTTCGTGACCTTCGAGGACGGGCTCGCCCTCCAGTCCTCCTCCCCGGGCGGTCACGACGAGCGCACGGACCGGGTCCGCGGCCGGCTCGACGCGGTGCTCACCGCCGCCCGGGTGGCGCCGCTGACCCGCCGCGTCGGGCTGGTGGGGGCCGTGACCACGACCCATACCGAGCCCTTCCACGTCTCCAAGGCCGTGGCCACCCTCGACCACGTCAGCCGCGGCCGCGCCGGCCTGCACGTACAAATCTCCGGACTCCCCCACGAGGAGCGGCACTTCGGCCGCCGCCCGGCACCGCTCGCGGAGGACCAGCTGCACGAGGAGGCCGCCGAGCACGTCGAGGCCGTCCGGCGCCTGTGGGACAGCTGGGAGGACGGGGCGGAGATCCGCGACGTGGCCACGGGCCGGTTCGTGGACCGCGCCAAGCTCCACCACATCGACTACGAGGGCCGCCACTTCAGCGTCCGGGGGCCTTCGATCACCCCGCGGCCGCCCCAGGGCCAGCCCGTCGTGAGCGCGCGCGCCGCCGACAGCGCGGCGTACGGGCTCATCGCCCGGTCCGCCGACATCGGCCACCTCCTGACCCGCGACACCGCGCAGACGCGAGCGGCCGTCACCACCGTCCGCGGACTCCGCGCCTCGGCCGGGCTCGCCGAGCGGCCGCTGCACCTCTTCGGGGAGCTGACCGTGTTCCTCGACGAGAGCGCCGCCGCCGCGGCCGACCGCCGCGGCCGCCTCGACGAGGTCGCGCCCGACCCGTACGACGGCGACACCGCCGTGTTCACGGGTACCGCGGGGCAGCTGGCCGATCTGCTCCAGGAGCGCCGGGAGGCGGGCCTGTCGGGCTTCCTGCTGCGACCCGCGGCCATCGCCCACGACCTGCCCGCCGTCACCCGCGCCCTGGTGCCGGAACTGCAGCGGCGGGGCCTGTTCCGCAGGGAGTACGAGGCGGACACCCTGCGCGGTCTGCTGGGGCTCGACCGGCCCGCCAGCCGCTACGCGGCGGCGGCCGCGCTCCCGGCCGCGTGACACACGCATCGCCCTCGCCTCGCCTCGCCTCCGGAAGGACGCACCATGACCGCCAAGCCGCTCAAGCAGATCCATCTCGCGGCCCACTTCCCGGGCGTCAACAACACCACCGTCTGGAGCGACCCGGCGGCCGGCAGCCACATCGACTTCGACTCCTTCGTCCACTTCGCCCGGACCGCGCAGCGCGCCAAGTTCGACTTCCTCTTCCTCGCCGAAGGGCTGCGGCTGCGCGAACAGGGCGGCCGGATATACGACTTGGACGTCGTCGGCCGGCCCGACACCTTCACGGTGCTGGCCGCCCTCGCTGCCGTCACCGACCGCCTCGGGCTGACCGGCACCATCAGCTCCACCTTCAACGAGCCGTACGAGGTGGCCCGCCAGTTCGCCTCCCTGGACCACCTGTCGGACGGTCGGGCCGCCTGGAACGTGGTCACCTCCTGGGACGCCTTCACCGGCGAGAACTTCCGGCGCGGGGGCTTCCTGCCCCGTGAGGAGCGCTACAGCCGGGCCAAGGAGTTCCTGGCCACCGCCCACGAACTGTTCGACTCCTGGGAAGACGGCGAGATCGCCGCCGACGCCGGATCCGGCACCTTCCTGCGCGACGCCCGGGCCGGGGCCTTCGCCCACAAGGGCCCGCAGTTCGACATCGAGGGCCGGTTCAACGTGCCGCGCAGCCCTCAGGGCCGCCCGGTGATCTTCCAGGCGGGCGACTCCGACGAGGGCCGCGAGTTCGCCGCCTCCGACGCCGACGCGATCTTCGGCCGGTACGGGACCCTCGACGAGGGCCGGGAGTTCTACGCCGACGTGAAGCGCCGCCTCGCGAAGTACGGTCGTGCGCACGACCAGTTGAAGATCCTGCCCGCGGCCACCTTCGTCCTCGGCGACACCGACGCCGAGGCCCGCGAGGCCGCCCACGAGGTGCGCCGCCTCCAGGTCAGCGGGCAGACCGCGATCAAGTACCTCGAACACGTCTGGAACCGGGACCTGTCCGGCTACGACCCGGACGGCCCGCTGCCCGACATCGACCCGGAGACCGGCGAGAACACCATCGCCCTCGGCCGGGCGAGCGTGCGCCAGTTCCGCGACCCGCTGGAGACCGCCCGGCAGTGGCGCGCGCTCGCCGAGGCCAAGAGCCTCTCGATCCGGGAACTGGTCATCGCCACCACCTCCGGCCAGACCTTCGTCGGCTCCGCCGCGACCGTCGCCGAGCAGATCGACACGCTGGTGCAGGCGGACGCGGCCGACGGCTTCATCCTGGTCCCGCACATCACCCCGGGCGGCCTCGACGCGTTCGCCGACACCGTCGTCCCGCTGCTCCAGGAGCGCGGCGTCTTCCGCACCGAGTACGAGGGCACCACCCTGCGCGACCACCTCGGCCTCGCGGCGGCGCAGACGGCCTCGGGCCGGCGGGCGGCGGCCTCGTGAAGTTCCTGGCCATCACCCTGATCACCGACAACGCGGACCCGGTGACGGGCGCCGCACCCCCCGTCCGGGAGCGGTTCCGCGAGGTCGTCGCGAGCGCGCTGCGCGCGGAGGAGCTCGGCTTCGACGGGTTCGGCGTGGGCGAGCGCCACGAGCGGCCGTTCCTGTCGTCCTCGCCGCCCGTCGTGCTCGGTCACATCGCGGCGCTGACCCGGCGGATCCGCCTGTTCACCGCCGTCACCACGCTGGGTCTGCTCGATCCGGTGCGGGCGTACGAGGACTACGCGACCCTGGACCACCTCTCCGACGGCCGCTTGGAGCTGATGATCGGCAAGGGGAACGGCACGGCGCAGCGCGAGCTGTTCCACGTGACCCCCGAGGACCAGTGGGAGCGCAACTCCGAGAGCTACGAGCTGTTCCGGCGGATCTGGCGCGAGGACAAGGTGACGGCGGAGCCGCGCTTTCGCCCCGCACTGACCGGCGCGGAAGTGCTGCCGCGGCCGTACCAGCGCACGCTGCGCGTGTGGCACGGCAGCGCGACGAGCCGGGAGTCGGTGGATCTGGCGGCGCGCTACGGGGACCCGCTGTTCTCGGCGAACGTCACCCATCCCATCGGCCCGTACGCGGCGCTGGTACGGCATTACCGGGAGCGCTGGGCGCACTACGGGCACGACCCGGCCCATGCCGTCGTCGGCGCGGGCACGGCCGGCTACCACGCGGCGCGCACCTCGCAGCAGGCCGTGGCCGCGTACCGGCCGGCCTTCGCCCGGTACCTGGCGGCGCACCGCGCGCAGGGCGTGGAGCCGGTCTTCGCGACCCTGGAGGACTTCGCAGAGCGCAGCTCGGCACTGATCGGCAGCCCCCAGCAGGTGATCGAGAAGGTCCACCGCTACCACGCGGAGTTCGGCCACACCGTCCTGCACCTGCAGGCCGAGGCGGGCGGGCTCCGCGAGGCGGAGCACCACGCCTCGCTCGAACTCTTCCAGTCGGATATCGCCCCGGTGCTGCGCCGGGAGATACCCGACCCGTCCTTCCCCGACCTGTAAGGAGCCAGGCCATGTCCGGAATCCCCCTCGGGGTGCTCGACCTCGTCCCGGTCCCGTCCGGCTCGACCGCCGCCGAGGCCCTCACCAACAGCATCGACCTGGCCCGCCGTACCGAGGAGTTCGGGTACGCGCGCTACTGGTTCGCCGAGCACCACCTCAATCCGGGCGTCGCCGGGACCTCCCCGGCGGTGGTCCTGGCGCTGACCGCGTCCGCCACCAGCACCATCCGGATCGGCTCCGGCGCCGTCCAGCTCGGGCACCGCACCGCTCTGTCGACGGTGGAGGAGTTCGGCCTCATCGACGCGCTGCACCCCGGCCGCCTGGACCTGGGCCTGGGCCGCTCGGCGGGTCCGCCGCAGCGGCGCCGCCCGGCGGAGGGCGAGGGCGGGCCCGCGGCGCAGCCCGAGCCGGTCCCCCCGGCCGCCCCGGTCGTCGACGGCCACACCCCGAACGGGCTGCGCATCCCGGACCGGTTCTCCTTCGCCCATCTGCTGGGCCATCCGCGGGTGGCGCTCCAGCAGAGGCTGCTCAACCTGCCCGGCGCGCGGCCGCAGGACTACTCCGAGCAGGTCGACGACGTCCTCGCGCTGCTGCGCGGCGAGTACCGGACGCCGGAGGGTGTGGCGGCGCACGCCGTCCCCGGTGAGGGAGCCGACGTACAGGTGTGGATCCTGGGCAGCAGCGGTGGGGTGAGCGCGGAGACCGCGGGCCGCAACGGGCTGCGCTTCGCGGCGAATTACCACGTCAGCCCGGCCACCGTGCTGGAGGCGGCCGAAGGCTACCGAGCCGCCTTCAAGCCGTCCGCGGAGCTGGACCGGCCGTACGTGACGGTCTCCGCCGACGTGGTGGTCGCCGAGGACGACGCGACGGCCCGCGAGCTGGCCACCGGGTACGCGCCCTGGGTACGGAGCATCCGCACGGCCGAGGGCGCGATCCCCTATCCCACGCCGGCCGAGGCCCGCGCCCTTCCCTGGTCGGAGGACGACCGCAAGCTGGTGGCGGACCGGGTGGAAACGCAGTTCGTGGGCTCGCCCCGCACCGTCGCCGACCACTTGGAGCGGCTGCAGGAGGCGACGGGCGCCGACGAACTGCTGATCACGACGATCACGCACCGGCACGCGGACCGGGTCCGCTCCTACGGCCTGCTGGCGGAGGAATGGCGGCGGCGCGGCTGACCGCCGGCGGGCCCGGCCGGCGACCACCGGACCGGCACGGAACCCGTCGAAGCCGTGCCGGGCTCAGCCGAGCAGGTAGTCGAACCAGATCCGGTGCGTGCCGTCGGCGTCGACCGCCATCCCGCCCGAGCCCGAGATCCCGGCCAGGCCGGCGGTGCCGCTGGACGGGACGATGGTGAAGAACTCCGCGGTGCGGTCACTGCCGGACGTCGTCGCGGAGTGCACGAAGTTGAAGGCGCCCTCCCGGCCCTGCAGCGATCCTTCGAAGGATTCCATCGCCACGTAGGTGCCGACGCCGGTGGTCTGGTCGAACGCGGCGGTGAAGAGGGTCGCCGAGTGGCCCGTGACCTCTCCCTCGAAGTGTTTCTCCATCGTCGCCACGCCCACCGGCAGTGCGGTGGCCACGGCCGGTTCGGGCTTCAGCTCGGAGGGGGCGAACCCTGTCACGGTGAACGTTCCGGTAGCTCTCATGGACCGACCGTACCGATGGGGTCTGACAACGGCCCGGCCGGCTTGCGGAGATCGCGGTCCGCGCGGGCCCAGCCGTCCGTGACCAGCGCGGCCTGTTCCCGGAGCGCCGAGACCAGCTCCTGGGCACTGCGGGCCGCGGTGGAGCGCAGGACGACGACGCTGATCTCCCGCGTGAGGTCCGGGCCGTCCAAGCGGCGCAGGGCAAGGTCCGGGTGGGGGGTGCCGAGGGCGAGCCGCGGCACCAGCGCGATGCCCGCGCCGGCGGCCACCAGGCCCTGGACCACGGCGTAGTCGTCGGTGCGCATGGCGTGGACGGGCTCGAACCCGTGTTGGGCGCAGGCCCAGGACAGGACGCGGTCGCACGGGTCGTGGGGGTCGGCGGCGCCCACCCACTCGGTGTCCCGCAGCGCGGTGAGCGGGACCCGGTCCAGGGCCGCGGAGGGGTGGTCCTGCGGCATGACCAGGAGCAGGGGATCGGCCAGGAGGGGGTGGAGCTCGAACTCCTCGTCCAGGTCGAGCCGGTCCCCGGGCTGCGAGAAGACGAGCGTGGCCTGCAGCTCCCGGGCCCTCAAGCCGCGTAGGAGCAGGGGCAGTTCGCCCTCGGTGAGCGAGATGTGGACGCCTTGGCGGTGGAGGCGTTTGACGGCGGGGGCGAGCAGGAGGGCGCCGGCGGTCGGGAAGGTGCCGATGTGGAGCGTGCGCAGGCCCCGCTCCGCGAGCCCGCGCACCTCCAGCTCGGCGTACCGGAGCCGTTCGAGTACGCCCTCGGCGTGCGGCAACAGGGCCTCGCCGAGCTCGGTGAGAGTCGCTCCGCGCGGTCCGCGCCGGACGAGCCGGGCGTCGAAGTGGGCCTCCAGGGCGGCCAGATGGTGGGTGACCGTCGGCTGCGTGTAGTGCAGCGCACGCGCGGCGGCCGCGAGCGAGCCTTCCCGCACGATGGACCGGAGCACCTGGAGATGCCGGATCTCAAGCATATAGACAGCCTATGGAGGCCTATAGAAAAGTCCAGCATTCCTCTATGGCCATTGCGCTGGCACCCTCCCGGTGTGAACACGCGAACCACCCCTCCCCCAGGCCATGCGCCGCCCCCGGACCAGCTCCGCGCCCCGTACGCCGACGCCCTCCTCGCCCACGCGGGGCGGGACTGGCTGCGGCTGAACGTCCCGGGGCACGCGGCCGCCCCGGACTCGGACCTCTGCGCGGCCTTCGGAGCGCGGGTGCCGGCCCTGGACTTCCCGCCGCTGCTCGACGGTCTCGACCTCGGCGCACACACCCCGCTGGACGAGGCGCTGGAGCTCGCCGCCCGCGCCTGGGGCGCCCGGCGCACCTGGTTCCTGACCAACGGCGCCTCACAGGGCAACCAGATCGCCTCGATGGTCGCCCCCGCCCTGGGCCGCACGCTCGTCGTGCAGCGCAGCGTGCATTCGAGCGTCGTCGACGGGCTGGTGCTCTCCGGCCTGCGCGCCGTCTTCGTCCAGCCCTCCGTCGACCCCGGCCAGGGCATCGCCCACGGGGTGACCGCCGGGGAGGTCCGGACGGCCCTGGAGCGGACCCCCGACGCCGCGGCCGTCCACGTGGTCTCGCCGAGCTACTTCGGGGCCGTGGCCGACGTACGGGCCCTCGCGGACGCCGCACACGCCGCCGGAGTACCCCTGATCGTCGACGAGGCGTGGGGATCGCACTTCGGCTTCCACCCCGCGCTGCCCGACGGGGCGCTGGCCCTCGGCGCGGACCTCGTGACCTCCAGTACCCACAAGCTCGGCGGCAGCCTGACCCAGTCGGCCATGCTGCACCTCGCCGAGGGTCCCTTCGCGGACCGGCTCGAACCCCTCGTGGACCGGGCCTTCCGGCTGGTGCAGTCGACCAGTGCGAGCGCCCTGCTGACCGCCTCCCTGGACCTCACCCGGCGGGCCCTGGTCACGGGCGCCGACCGGATCACCGGCTCGGTGGAGGCCGCGGACAAGATACGGGGGGTGGTACGCGCGCTGGGCCGCTTCGGGGTGGTCAGCGACGGCTTCCACCGGTTTCCCGACATCACGGCCGCCGACCCGCTGCGCATCGCCCTCGACACCCGCGCCGGCGGGATCACCGGGCACGAGGCGCGGCGGCTGCTCTTCCGGGACCACCAGGTCATGGTCGAAGTCGCCACGGACGCCGCGATCGTCGCCGTGGTGGGCGCAGGGTCCGCACCGGACGCCGATCGGTTCCTCGAGGCCCTGCACTGCCTGCCCGCCCCGCTCGACGACTGCGCCTCGGGCTCCGGCTCCCCCGCCCCCGAGCGGGCGCGGCTGCGGCTGCCGCGCCCGGGGCCCGCACGGCTCACCGCCCGCGAGGCCTTCCTCGGCCCGGCGCGGGTGGTGCGGGCCGAGGAGGCCGTCGGCATGGTGTCCGCCGACACCCTGGCCGCGTACCCGCCCGGTATCCCCAACGTACTGCCCGGGGAGGTCATCACCTCCGAGGCCGTCGAGTTCCTCCGCCGTACCGCGACCGCTCCCGGCGGCCACGTGCGCGGGGCTCTCGACCCGGACGTCTCCCGCCTGCGGGTCGTCGCCCTCTGACGCCCCACGACCGGCCGCTCGCGGGCGGCCCGTCGCCGGGTGTCCGTCGTACAGGGCGGGTCGGGCATCGCCTACCCGCCCGCCGCGGCCCCCGCCAGCGAGGGGGATCCGGTCGTGACCGGCGACGGCGCGCGCGAGGGGTCGAGCTGCGCCTCCATGTCGTCGAGGGCGCTGCGAACCGCCGCGATCCGCAGGCGCAGCTCGTCCGCCCCTTCCGACGCCGTCCGCACCGTGCCCGGGTGTACCGCGGGCCGCCGGGTGGCAGCCTGCTCGGCCCGCTTCGCCTCCTCCTCCATCTCGCGTGCCTCCTCCAGGGCGTTGAGGACGACACCGATCAGCACGTTGACCAGGACGAAGGAGGCGAGGAGCACGTAGGAGGCGTAGTAGACGATGCTGAACGGGGAGACCGCCAGTCCGGCGTGGACTGCATCGCCCAGCCCCTCCAGCGTCATCAGCAGGAACAGCGTCAGCCCGGCCCGGCCCAGAGAGCCGTAGTGCACCGGGTCGTGGCCGGCGAAGCAGATCCAGCCGATCATCGCGTAGACGTAGAGGATCAGGGCGCCCACGAACAGGAAGCTGACGGTTCCGGGCAGGCTGCGGCCGACGGCGACCAGCAGGACCCGCAGCTGCGGCATGAACTGCGCGGTGCGCAGCACCCGGGCCAGCCGCAGCAGCCGCAGCAGCGTGGTGTTCTCGCGCAGGAACGGGACGAAGGCCGAGGAGACCACCAGCAGGTCGAACACGTTCCACGGATCGCGGAAAAAAGCTTTCGGCCGGTCGGCGTGCGCACCGAGGCGGATCAGCATCTCCAGGGTGAACGCCGCGACGCAGAATCGTTCGGCGGAGTGGAGGAGGACGCCGTACTCCACGGAGAGTCCGCTGTACGTCTCGACGCCCAGCAGCACGGCGTTCAGGAGGATCACCGACATGACGCCCAACCCGAACGCGCGCGCCTCGCACACGTCGCGGCAGCGCGCGGCAAGCCTCTCGCGACCGGTGGACGTCCGAATGAGGTCTGACATCATGCTCCCTCGCCTGCGACCGGCACACGGCCGCGGGCCGTGTCACGCCCCGGCGGATGCCGCGGCTTTGATCAAGCTCCAGGGCGTGTAACGCCGCACGGCCGGATTCGAGTCGCTCCGGCCCGACACATCGCCCGATCGGGGACCCGCGGGCTCGGCCGTGGTCCACCGGACAGTCGCTAGTCCTGGCGCACCGGGTGGCGGAGCAGGTATACGGCCGCGATCGACACCAGGGCGGTCATGCACGCGAGGAACACCAGTCCGGATCCCTCCAGGCCGAGAGGGCCCGTCAGCAGGCCCACTCCGATCACCGGGACCGAGATCCCCGCGTACGCCACCACGAACAGCAGCGAGATGACCGCCGCGCGCCGGTCGGCGGGAGAGGCCCCCGCCACCGCGGAGAGCGCCCCGCGGAAGGCCAGGCCCTGGCCGGCGCCGCCGACGAGGGCGCTGAGGACCACCAGCGGCAGCAAGTCCCGGTACAGGGCCCCCGCGAGCAGCAGCAGCCCGGCGAGGAGTGCCGCGCAGCCCAGCGGCAGGGACCGGCCGACCCCGATGCGGCCCACGGCCAGTTGTCCGGCTGTCGAAGCGAAGAAGGCCAAGGCGACGACCAGCCCGATCACGGCCCGGTTGTGCACGCCCAGGGACTCGACGAGGAACGCCGGGCTGACCGACGTGAACACTCCGAACAGCGCGAACCCCACGAAGGAAGCGGTTGCCGCGGGCACGAACACCCGCCGCACGGACGCGGGCAGGGCGGGCCGCTGCGGCCGTACCGCCGCGAGCGGCCGCCGCTCCCGTACCGTCTCGGGCAGTCGCAGCAGGACTGCGGCCGAGCAGGCCACGAGGGCGAGGTGCACCACGAACGGCAGGTACAGCGGCCAGGGCGCGTACTGGGAGAGCACACCGGCGAGCAGGGGGCCGCAGCCCAGCCCGCCCATGTTGGCGGCCGTCGCCACGAACGTGGCGCGGGAGGAGCCGTCCCGCGGCGCGAGCTCCATGACGTACGCGGTCGCGGCCCCGGTGAACAGGCCCGCGGACAGGCCCGACAGCAGCCGGCCCGCGTACAGCCAGCCCAGCCCGGTGGCGCACAGGAAGCAGCCGGCGCTCGCCGCCGCGAGTCCGAGGCCCGCCAGCAGCACGGGCCGCCTGCCCACGACGTCCGAGGCGTTGCCCGCCAGGAGCAGGACCCCCATGACGCCGAACGCGTACACGGCGTACACGACCGTCACCTGCAGCTCGGAGAATCCGAACTTCCCCTGGTAGAGGCCGTAGAGGGGGGTGGGCAGCGTGGTGCCGGCCATGCACACGGCGAACACCGCCCCGCCGAGCAGGCACTGGCGCCATCGTCTGCGATCACCGTCCATGCCGCCGACGGTAATCGCGCCCGGCATCCCGGACGGCGCGGCATGCCGACGGCACGGCGGGCCGGTGGCGCGCCCCGCCCGGGCGGAAGGCATCCGTTGCCTGTCATCGCTGTCGTGGCGAGATTCCCGCTGTGACCGACGCGAGTTTATATGGTGAGGTTCTACGACATACTGGGCACGGAGGCGGGCGATACATGCCGGATGTGGTGATCGATTACGCGACGGTGTTCCGGCTGCTGCCCGGAATGGTGGCCCTCCTGACCACGGACCTGGTGTACGTGGACGCGAACGAGGAGTTCCTCCACTCCTCGGGCCGCACGCGGGACCAGATGATCGGCCGGTACCTGTTCGACGTCTTCCCCGACAATCCGAACGATCCCTCCGCGAACGGGATGCGCAACCTGGCGGCGTCGCTGCAGCGGGTCGTGGAGACCGGCGAGCGGGACGCCATGGCCCTGCAGCGCTACGACGTGGAGTCCGCGGAGCGACCCGGCGAGTGGGAGGAACGGTACTGGAGCCCGGTGAACGCGCCGGTCTTCGACTCCGAAGGACGGGTCGTGCTCCTGGTGCACCGGGTGGAGGAGGTCACCGAACTGATCCGGGCCCGCGGCCGGCGGGCGAGCGGCCAGGCCCAGGTCTTGGAGGCGGAGCTCTACACACGCGCCCGCGAACTCCAGGAACTCAACGAGCGCCTGCGCGAGGCCCATGCCCGTGAGCGCGAGGTCGCGCTCGCCCTGCAGAACGCGATGCTCCCCGTCACCCGACCGACCGGGGACACCAGGATCGCGGTGCGCTACCGCCCCGCCGCCGGTTCCCTGAACGTGTGCGGCGACTGGTACGACCTCGTCGACCTGCCCGGCGACCGCATCGCCGTGGCCGTCGGTGACGTGGTGGGCCACGGGCTCGCCGCCGCGGGTGTCATGGGCCAGCTGCGCAGCGCTCTGAGCGCGACCTCGCGTGTCGCCGAGGGACCGGCCGAGGCCCTGGAGGTGCTCGGTCTCTATGCGCGCTCCGTCGAAGGCGCCGAGAACACCACGGTCGTCGAGACGTGCATCGACTGGGACAGCCGTACGATCACCTACAGCAGCGCCGGCCATCTGCCGCCCGCGCTCGTACGTCTCGACGGCACGGTGGACTTCCTCGACCAAGCAACCGATCCGCCCTTGGGGGCCCGGCCGGAGCACCTGCCGAGGCCGCAGGCCACGACGGCGTTCTCGAACGGCGACACGCTGGTGCTGTACACGGACGGTCTGGTGGAGCGCCGACGCGAGGACATCGACGTCAGCCTCGAGCGGCTGGCCGAAGCCCTCGTGCGCCACCGTGACGCCGATCCCGAGAGGATCGCGGACGCTCTGCTGGTCGACCTGCTCTCCGTCGGCGGCGCCACCGACGACACGGCCCTGATCGTCGTCCGGCTCTGAACCCCTGAACCCTGGTGGGTGCGGGGGGGCAGGCCTTCGGAGACAGGGCCGAGTCGTACGGGACGTGCGCGGGGCGGTGCGGGGTCCGGGCCGTACACCCGGCTCCCACGGAGGCATCTCAGGCCGTGGCGTTCGCCGCGGGCCCGGTGGCCTCGGGGGTCTCGGGGGTCTCGGGGGTCTCGGGGGCTTCGGCCGGGGCCTCGGACCCGGCGTCGGGCCGGGGGATGCGGTGCAGCCCGCGACGGTCGTAGAGGCGGGTGACGGCGAAGCCGAAGACCAGCGCGGCGACGAGGGCGATGCCCATCGAGGCCCACGCCCGGCTCAGACCCGCGTCGGCCTGGGCGCCGTAGTACAGGATGGCGCGCATGCCCTCGGTGATCTGGCGCAGCGGCTCGAACTCGGCGAGGGCCCGGAAGAAGCCGGGCAGCGCCTGGAGCGGCACGGTCGCGCCGGAGGAGGGGACGGCCATCGCGACGAAGACGATGGTGGCCAGCAGCATGCCGGGGGTGCCGAAAGCGGCGAACAGGGCCAGGCTGCCCATGCCGACCACCGCGATGGTGGCGACCGAGTAGAGCCACAGCAGGCCGAGGTGGGAGGCGTCCATGTCGAGGATCTTGACGGTGGCGACCTCGACCAGTGTGCCCATCACGAGCGACATTCCGAGCATGAGCGCCATGCCCGCGGCCAGCGTACGCACGCGGCTGGTGTGCTGGACGGGCTCGCGCTTGCGGACCGGGCCGTAGTCGGTGTGCAGGTAGCCGAGGGCCGTGTCGACCTGGGAGTTGACCAGGTTGGCGCCGAGCATGCCGCAGACGACGAGGACCAGCGCGTAGTAGAAGGCGCTCAGGCCCATCGCGCTGCGGGAGCCGACGGGGTGGCCGTCGGCGACGGTGACGGTCACCGGGTCGGCCAGCTTGAGCTGGGCGGCCGTCGGGAGCGGGGCCTTCTGGGCCGCGGCCTGCTTGAGGAGTTCCTGGCCGAGCTGGGCGGACGCCGCGTGGGCGGCCTTCTGGGCGGCCTGGGAGGACATCGAGGAGCCGATGCTGCCGGCGGCCTGGTTGGTCAGCACGGTCAGGGTCGGCGGGGCCGCCTTGCCCTGGGCCGCGGGCTGCGGGGCGCCGAGCGCGTTCACCGTGGAGGTGAATTCCCTGGGTATGACGAGGGCACCGAAGACCTTGCCCTTGCCGAGCCGCCTGTCGGCCTCCTCGCGGCTGACGAGCTGCCAGTCGATGCTCTTGTCGCCCTTGGCGGCCTTCTGGATGCCCGCGACGATCTGCTCGCCCAGGTTGACGTGGCGGCCGCCCGCGTCGGCGCCGCTGTCGGTGTTGACCAGGGCCACGGGCAGGTCGCGCAGGTTGCCCTTGGGGTTGACGTTGCCGCCGACGTAGAGCAAGGCGAACACCATCGAGACGACTGCGGCGATGAGTCCCGTCCCGACCCACAACCGGGGTCGGCGGAGCACGGAGGGGGGCGTGGGATGAGGCATCGATTCTCCGGCGCGGCTGCGTTCGTATCCGAGCTGGATACTTCAGGTATCCAGCTACTGGATAGTGGCAGTATCTTGTTGTGGTGTCCAATCGCCGACAACGGATGCCGGACCACACGACCAGCAGGGAAGCCGTATGAAGATCTCGGAGCTCAGCCGGCGCACCGGCGTGCCGGTCGCCAGCATCAAGTACTTCCGGCGGCAGGGCCTGTTGCCCGCGGGGCGGGCGACCGCCGCGACCCTGGCCGAGTACGGGGAGGAGCACGCCGAGCGGCTGCGGCTGATCAAGGCGCTGACCACGCTCGGCGGCCTGTCCATCGCCGCCACCCGGGACGTGCTCGGGGCCGTGGACCAGGCGCACAGCTCCGAGGGCGCCCTCGGAGCGATCAGCTACGCCCTTCCGGTGCCGGTGGCGGCCCAGCCCGCCGCGGGCCCCGAGGAGGAGGCCGAGGCCGAAGCGAGCGCCGGGGCCGAGGTGACGGAGCTGCTCGCGGCCCTGGAGTGGCAGGCGCCCGGCACTTCCCCGCACGTCAAGGGGCTGACGTCGGCGCTGAAGGAGCTGCGCCGGCTGGACGCCCGGTACGCCCCGGGCGAGCTCGCCGCCTACGCGAGGCTGGCCGAATCGGTGGCCCGGCTGGACCTGGAGCGCGCGGCGGGCCTCGACGACCCGGTGGCCCTCGCCGAGCGGGCGGTCATCGTCCTCGCGATCTGCGCCCCGGTCTTCGAGCTGCTGCGGCGCCTTGCCCAGGAGGACCAGGTCCGGCGCCGCGTGGCGGCCGGCGGCGGCGCTGTCGCCGTGGCCGACGCAGCCGCCGTCGAGCCGGCCGCCGTCGACGGCGAGCACGACGACCTGCCGCGGGTCCGCCCGGGCCGCAGCCGCGGCACCCCCGTCTGACCCGCGGGACCGGCGGTCGCCGCTCGGGCCCCTCCGGGTGCCCCGGCGACGGCCGCGGGCGTCACCCCGGCGAAGGTCCGCACGTCCCGGTGGAGGTGCGGACTGATCGGCGTAGCCGGCCTCCGCAGCCACCTGGGCGGCAGTGCACCCCACTGCGAGACGGTGGACCGCCTCGTCGAAACGTACGAGCTGTGCGGCGCGCTTCGGGCCGAGGCCGACCTGGGAGCGGAACCGGGAGCACAGCCGTTTGCGGCTCCATCCGGCCTCGGCCGCCAGCCGCTCGACCCCGACCCGTCCCCGGTGCGTCACGAGCTGCTCCCGGACGAACGCGACCTCCGGGTCGACCCGTCGCCCCGCCTCGTACCGTCGCCCCGCCTCGTACCGTCGGGCCGGCACGGAATCGGCGATGGCGAACCGCCCTTCCCACGACCGGGCGAGGCGCAACCGCTCCTCGGTACGCCCGGCCTCGCGGCCCCACAGTTCGCGCAGCGGGACGACCGCGCGGCCCCACTCGGCGCAGCCGCCCAGCACGGCGTGCGCCACCAACGGCGACAACCGCAGCTGCAGGCACTCGATTCGGCGTCCGCGGCCGCGAACGCCGTCGGGCGCGAGCCCGAGGACGACGCTCCCCTCGTGCCGCACGCCGTCGCCGTCCTCGACCGCGAGCGGACCGTCGCCGAGATCGACCGCCACCGTGACGGCGGGGTACGGGACCACGCTCAGATCGGCCGGGTCCGGGGTACGGGCACGGAATCCGGCCATCCCGACCCCCGGCAGCAGGCCGGGGCGCGACGGGGCGGCGACGTCCCACACCGCGGCGGCGTCAGGTGCCGGCTCATCGGACCCCATACGGCCACGGCACGCCCGGACTTCGCGACATTCGTCCCATACCCGGGCCCGCGGCCACGGCAAGACCGACGGCCCAGGCCAGCGCCCCGGACCCGAAAGGACCGCCCGGGATGCCCGCACCGATCGACCCCTTCACTCCGGCCGTCGAACTCGCCGCCGCCATCCGCCGCAAGGAGGTGAGCCCCGTCGAGGTGGGCGACTGCCACCTGCGCCGGATGGACGGGCTCGACCTCCTTCTGAACGCCTTCTGCCACCGGGCCGACGACGAGGTCCGCAAGGCATCGGCCGATGCCGCCGACGCGGTGGTACGGGCCGCCTCGCCCGATGACCTTCCGCCGCTCCACGGGGCCCCACTGCCGGTCAAGGACTTGCTCGACGTTGCGGGTTGGCCCACCACCTGCGGTTCCGCGGGTGCCGACCGGGCGCCGGCCGCGGCCTCGGACCCCGTGGTGCGGCGGTTCGTGGACGCGGGGTTCGTACTGCTCGGCAAGACCACCACGTCCGAGTTCGGGGCGCTGCCCTTCGCCGAGAGCGAGGCCCTGGGCATCTCGCGCAGCCCGTGGGACCCGCAGCGCACGGTGTGGAACGCCGCCGCAGGGATCCCGCTCGCGGATCCGGACCGTGTCGAGCCCTACAACCGTGCCCTGCGCGCCGCGGCCCGGTCGAGCGACTCCTGGTCGTACGTGGAAGCGGTGACGAGGGCCCAGCATTTTTCGCGGCGCATCGTCGAGGGCTTCGTGGCCTCCTTCGACCTCCTGGTCACGCCCACGATGGCGTGCCTCCCGCCGCCGGTCTGCGCGTGACGGGCGGGCACCGAGGACGATCCGCCGGCGGCGCTGAGGAACAGCTACCCGATGGGGGTGTTCACCTCGCTGTTCAACGTGACCGGCCAGCCGGCGATCACCGTCCCCGTCCACCACGACCCCGCGACCGGCCTCCCCGTCGGCGTCCGGATCGTCGCCGCGCCCTGGCGGGAGGACCTGCTGCTCCAGGTGGCGAGCCTGCTCGAACAGGCACTGCCCCGGGCCCATCGCCGCCCGCCCTTGAGCTGACCGTCCCCGGCCGGGCCCTGTCCGCCCCGTCGAGGACGGGGCGGAGACCGATGGTCGGGCTGACACGGGGTGCGCGCCGGCTCTACGTTCTCCTTCAGGCGATCGCACTCGGGGGAACCGTGGAACAGTTGAAGGCCGGCGACCCGGCGGCTGTCGGCCCGTACCGGATCACGGCGCGGCTCGGCGCCGGCGGCATGGGGCAGGTCTACCTCGGGGAGTCGCGCAGCGGTCGGCGGGTGGCGGTGAAGGTCGTACGGCCGGAGATCGCCTCGGACCCCGGCTTCCGAGCGCGGTTCCGGCGCGAGGTGGAAGCGGCGAAGGCGGTCGGGGGGTTCTGGACGGCGACCGTGGTCGACGCGGATCCGGAAGCGGAGACGCCCTGGGTGGCCAGCGACTACATCCCGGCGCCCAACCTCGCCGAACGGGTCCGGGAGAGCGGGCCGTTGACGGAGGACGCGGTGTGGCGGCTCGGCGCGGGCATGGCCGAGGCGCTGCACTCCGTGCACCGGGCGGGGCTGGTGCACCGCGATCTCAAGCCCGCGAACGTGCTGGTCACGGAGAACGGGCCGCGGCTCATCGACTTCGGGATCGCCAAGGCGCTGAACGGTGCGACCGTGCTCACCCGGACGGGCGTGGCGATCGGCACCGCCGGATTCATGTCGCCCGAGCAGGCCCAGGGCGGCAGTGTCGGTACGGCCAGCGACATCTTCTCCCTCGGCACGGTGCTGTGCTTCGCGGTCACCGGGCGCATGCCGTTCGGGGAGGGCAGCGCGGCGCAGCTGCTGTACCGGGTCGTGCACGAGACGCCGAGCCTGGAACACGTACCGGAGGGGCTCCGGGCGGTGCTGGGCGCGTGTCTGGAGAAGCGGGCGGAGAGGCGGCCGTCCGCGGAGGAGGTGCTGTCCGCTCTGAGCGCGGGTGGTGCGGTGACCGTGGCACCTTCGCCGACGGTTGCGGATGCCGGGCCGCGCATGCCCGTGGCTCCGCCGGCCCCGCCGCCTGCGTCTGCGTCTGTGCCTGTGCCGCCGCCTGCGCCCGCGCCGCCGGTGCCGGCGGTCGTCGCGCGGAGATCGGCGGGGCCGGTCGAAGTGCGCTACGCCATGGGGCACATGCGCGTGGCCTTCGCTGCCGTGCCGGCCGGGCTCGTTCCGCTCGGGGCGGCCGTGTTCTCCTTCGTGGAGCATCCCGTCCCCGCCGCGTTGGCGGGCATCGTCGCGCTCGTGGTGTTCAGCCTGGGAGGGCTGGCCATGGCACGGGGTGACGCGGCTTTTGTACGGGTGGCGGGTGACGGGCTCCACTTCTTGCGCGAAGGCCATGAATGGAACGCGACCTGGGCGGAGTTGGGCCGGGTCACGGTGAGTGCGACGCGCTGGGGCCTGACGCAGGAGTTCGTCGTGGTGGGCGAACTGGCTCCGACGGCGACGAAGAACGTCGTCTGGGAACGCTTCCGCCCGGTCGCCTCCGCCTCCGGCCCCGGCCCCGGGCCCAGGGCGGCGGTCACCACCATCCGCTTCCGCAACGCGGAGCTGGCGCGGGCGGAGATCGGACGGCTGCACGAGGCGCTGCTGCTCCGCGCCGGCGAGCGGTACGTGTACGACGCCGGACTCCTCGCCGTCATCCGCGGCCGTTGACCGCTCGCAGGGTGAGGACGTACGTCGCCGTCAGCGCGACGGCCGCGTCTTCGTCGTGTGACAGGTCGGTGAGGGCGCGCGTGGCCCTGGCTCCCGGGATGTCCGCGAAGGCCTGGGTCAGGCGCCGGCGTACGGGCGATGCGTCGGCGCCGGCGGGGAGGCGGGCGACGAGTGCGGCGGCGATCCGGTCGGCCGGCTCGGTGCCGTCGGCCAGCGCGCCGAGCGCGTCGGCAGCGTCGACGTCGTTCACGCCCTCGACGATCATGTCGATGAGCGTCGGGATCGCGTCGGCCGCTCCGAGTGCCAAGGCCGCCTGCCCGCGGACCACGGCGTCGGGGCTCGTGAGGGCGGCGCGGAGGAGGGCGACCGCCCGTTCGCCCGGAATCTCGGCGACGGCCCGGACGGCCCGTTCCCGTACCTCGGCCAGCGGTGAGTCCAGGCCCCCCGCCAACAGGTCCAGCGCGGCATCGCCCGATTGGGCCACGGCCCAGCGAAGGGCCCCGGCGACGTTCGGCTCCGTCTCGCTCAACGCCGCCTCGACGAGGGCTTCCACCGGGAGCGGCGCCTCTTCGGCCGAAGCCAGGGCGGCCCGCTGGCGTTTGCCGGCGCTCTCCGATCCCAGCGCGTGCAGGAGCGCGACGGTCTGGAGAACGTCCTCCCAGCCGGCCGGTTCCGCGGCGCCGATCCGGCGCAGGCGCGTGAGCAGCGCCGTCTCGGCGGCGATGCGCTCCTGTGTGGTGCGGATGAGGTCGGCCACCAGTTCCGAGGGCCGGAAGCCCGGGTCGTCCAGGGCGCGTGCGACGTCACGCAGCGACAGGCCGAGGGAGCGCAGGCTCTCGACGTGGAAGATCCGCCGGATGTCCTCGTCGGAGTACTCGCGGTACCCCGAGCCCGTACGTCCCGTCGGCCGCACGAGGCCCAGCGACTCGTAGTGCCTGAGCATGCGGGCGCTGACTCCGGACCTCTTGGCCACCTCACCGATCAACAACGTCTACTCCCCTCCTGGCCGGCCCCGCAGGGCCGTGACGCGCTTGGCCTCCTCGATCGCGTCCTCGAAACCGGCTTCCGGGTCGCGCAGCAAGCGTTCCGTGGCCATCGCATGGTGACTCACCCTCGGGTCGGGATCCGTCATCGCAGCGCGTACGGCCGGGAATGCCGTATCGCCGAGTGCGATCAGCGCCCGGCTCAGGCTCAGCCGTGTCTCACGTGCGCCCCGCCCGAGCTGTGTCGCCAACGCCGCGGCCAGCTCCGACTCCTCTCCCTCGGGCACCAGCACCACCGCCGCCCGCCAGGCACAGCGCGCCACCTCGTCGTCGGCGTCGGACAGGAGCGCCGACGTGATCGCCGGCCAGGCCCGCCCGTCGCCGATCTTGGACAGCGTATGCAGTGCCTGGCTCCGTGCCTGCGCCCGCCCGGACCGGAGCTCGTCGGTCAGCCGCGGGACCGTGTTCGATGCCGGGTGTCGGGTGAGCGCCCACGTCAGCGTCTCGCGCACGGAGAAGTCGGGCTCGATCGCGCACCGCTCGACGAGCTTGTCCACGCACCGCTCGTCCGGGTTCGAGCCGATCGACAGCGCCGCCCGCAGCCGCACCGACGCGCGTGCGTCCTCCAGCCCGCGCAGAGCGCCCGGCGTGTGCCCGTCCTGGTCCGTCGTGGTCATCGGAACCACCTCCTGGACGGCAGTGAAGACCTTGTCACCGTGTCAAGGTCAAATGCGTCCAAGCCATCGGGATCACGGCTCCCTACTATTGGTCATGTGCCTGACAGCAGCGGCACTGCGGCTCTGCGGCTCTGCGGCACTCCCACGAACGGCACCACACCACCGAAGGGAGCAATCAGCGCATGGCCAAGCCTGAGAGCGCGGGATACGACTACGACGTCGTCATCAGCGGAGCCGGCCTCGCCGGCAGCGCCGCGGCGATCCTGCTCGCTCGACGCGGCGTCCGCGTCGCACTGCTGGAACGCCGCTCGGACCCCGAGGCGTACAAGGTGCTCTGCACCCACTCCATCACGGCCAACGCCTACCCGGTGCTGGACGGACTCGGCCTCGTCCCCGCCCTGGAGAAGGCGGGAGCCGTCCGCAACGAGGCCCGCTGGTACACCCGCTGGGGTTGGATCGAGCCGAAGCCCGCGCCGGCGGGCCCCGAGCTGCCGTACGCGTACAACATCCGGCGCAGCATCCTCGACCCCTTGATCAGGTCCCGCGCGGCGCAGACCCCCGGAGTGGATCTGCTCCTCGGCCACCAGGTGACCGGGCTGGTGCGGGAGGCCGGGCGGACCGCGGGGGTGCGTGCGTCCACGCCTCAGGGTGAGCGCGAGATACGGGCCCGCCTGGTGGTCGGCGCCGACGGCAAGGACTCGGCGGTGGCGAAGTTCGCCGGGGTGCCCGCCCAGAGCCACGAGAACAAGCGGTTAGGCTACCTCGCGCACTTCCGCGGCCTTCCGCTGCACGGCGGGATCGGCCAGACGTGGTTCCTCGAGCCCGACATGGCGTACGCGTTTCCGAACGACGACGGTGTGACGGTCCTCGCGGTGCTCCCGGACAAGAAGCGGCTGCCTGCCTTCCGGGAGGACCTGGAGGGCAGCTTCCTCGCGTTCGTCCGCGCCCTGCCCGAGGCGCCGCCCATCGACTCCGCCGAGCGCATCTCGAAGATCATCGGCACGATCGACTACCCGCTGCACAGCCGCAAGCCGATCGCGCCGGGCCTCGCCCTCGTCGGCGATGCCGCCCTGACCGGTGATCCCCTGTGGGGGGTGGGTTGCGGGTGGGCCCTGCAGTCCGCGCAATGGCTGGCGGAGGCGGTCGCTGCGGCCGCGGCCGGTCGGGGAGATCTCGACAAGTCGCTCGCGGCGTACGCACGCAGACACGGGCGCCGGCTGCGCGGCCACCAGGCCATGGCCGCCGACTTCGCCAAGGCCCGCCCGTTCAATCCGATCGAGCGGCTGGTGTTCTCGGCGGCGGCGCGTGATGAATCGGTGGCACGGCACATGCACCTGTTCGCGCAGCGCCTGATCGGTCCGCTGCGCTTCTTGAACCCCGTGGCGCTGGCCAGGGCCTCGGCCGTCAACATCAGGCATCTCGGGAAGACCGGCCGTACGCCGTCCGGTGCGGACGGCCGCTGAGGCACGGCCGAAGCGCCCGCGCGACGACCGCGCGAAGCCCCCGCGCCCAAGCGCGCGGGGGCTTCTCCCTGCTACCGGGCCGCGGCCCTGAAGGCCGCCGTCAGGCCCGCCACCGCCCCCGTCAGGTCGCCGGTCAGCAGGTGGTGGTCCGCTTCCGCGAAGGGCTGGGACGAGGCCTGCGTGAAGCGGCCGCCGATCCGCCCCGCGGCGATCGCCCGGGCCCGGTCCGCCACCGCGCGACCGGCTTCCGAATCGGCCCCGGCCGTACGCTCCACCGCCGCCGCGACCACCGCGAGGGCGCGCAGCGCCTGCTCGCCGCCCTGTGGCGGTGCGCCGAGCGTGGTCAGGCCCCAGCCGTACGGGAACTGCGGATCGTAGGCCGAGTCGCCGACGTTGATCGGCAGTTGCGCCTCCGACTTCGGCCAGGTGACCGGAAGCCGGCCGGTGAACGGCTGCTTGCCGTACAGCACGTCGGCAACGCCGTCGCCCTCGGTTCCCGGCAGCCAGGACGCGACCAGTGCCGTCATCCGGTCCAGCCGGTCCCCGATCAGCTGCGGGCGCCCGGAGACCACGAGCACCGCACACCGCATCGCCGCGCAGACCCGGTCCACGGCCGCCTTGTCCGCATCCGAGAGCTGCAGGTCGTGCCCGTTGCCCACGTCGCCCACTCCCTCCGCGTACGGGGTCTCGCCGACGACGACCACGCCCACGTCGTAGCCGGCCGTCGGCGCGGTCGCATCCTTGGAGTACGTCACCGACTGCGGCGAGGCGGCCGCCTTGCGCATGCCCTCCAGGATCGTGGTGCCCACCGTGTTCCGCCCCGACGAGCCCTGCCAGCTCACGGTCCAGCCGCCCGCCTGGTTGCCCAGGTCGTCCGCGTCGGAGCCTGCGACGTACACCTTCTGCGAGGGCTTCAGCGGCAGCAGGCCGGCGTCGTTCTTCAGGAGGACCTGGGACTTCGCCGCCGCCTCGCGGGCCACCGCCCGGTGTTCGGCCGATCCGACGGCGCCGAGACCGGAGCGGTCCGCGTACGGATGCTCGAACAGGCCCAGCTTGAACTTCTGCTCCAGGATCCGCGCCACGGCGTCGTCGATCCGCGCCTGCGGGATCCGGCCCGCGGCGGCCTCGCCGAGCAGCGTGCGGTGGAAGTCCTGGTAGGCGCTCGGCACCATGATCATGTCGAGGCCCGCGTTGATCGAGGTCCGGACGTCGCTCGCATAGTCGCCGGGAATCTGGTCGATGGCCTGCCAGTCGCTGATGACGAAGCCCTTGAAGCCCATCCGGTCCTTCAGCACCCCGTTGATCAGTTCCGCATGGGCGTGCATCTTGAGCGGGCCGGCGTCGTCGTCCGGGAAGTCCACCGAGGAGTACGAGGGCATGACCGTCCCCACTCCGCGCCTGACCGCCTCCCGGAACGGAGCCAGGTGCACCGCCTCCAGCTCCTGCCGGGTGACCCGGGTGACGCCCTGGTCGATCGTGTAGGAGCCGGTGGTGGAGGAGCCGTACGCGGTGCCGCCGTCGCCCGCGTAGTGCTTGGCCGTGGCCAGCACCTTGTCCGGGCGGCCGAGGTCCCGGCCGTCCGGTGCGCCCTGCATACCGCGGATCACCGTCTCCATCGCCGTGACCAGCGCCGGGTCCTCGCCGAAGGCCTCGTACGAGCGTCCCCAGCGCTCGTCGCGCGTCACGCACAGGCACGGCGCGAAGTCCCACGGGACGCCCGTGGCCCGGACCTCGGCGGCGGTCACCGCGCCGGTCCGCTCGGCCAGTTGCGGGTCGCGGGAGGCGCCCAGGCCGATGTTGTGCGGCATGATCGTGGATCCCACGAGGTTGTTGTGGCCGTGCACGGCGTCCACGCCGTAGATCAGCGGGATCTGGAGGCGGGCCGCCCGGGTGCGCAGCTGGTAGCCGTCCACCATGTTCGCCCACCCCTCGGGGGTGTTGGGGCTGGGGACGGAGCCGCCGCCGGACAGGAGCGAGCCCAGACCGTACGCGGCGATGTCACCGCGGGACGCCAGCGCGTTGCGCTCGGCCTGGGTCATCTGCCCGGCCTTCTCCTGCGGGGTCATACGGGCGAGCAGGTCCGCGACCCGTTTCTTCACCGGCAGTTTCGCGTCGAGGTAGGGGAGCCCGTGCGCGTCGATCACGACGAGCGGGTCCTCGGCGGGCGGCCGGGCCCCGGTCACGGTCAGCTTCACCGGTACGGTCTCGGCGGTTTCGCCGTCGCGGTCCTTGGTGGTGGTGACGGTGACGGTGCGCGAGCTGCCGGAGGGGGTTCCAGCCGGGAAGGTGAGCGTGCCGGTCACCGGCCGGTAGTCGGTCCCGGGGGTGGCGGTGCCGCCTTCGGTGGAGTAGCCGACGGTCACCGGCTCGGCGAGCGGTCCGGAGCCGGTCGTGGCCACGGACACGCGTACGTCGGCGGAGCCGCCTTCCTTCACAGGGTGAACGGTGGTGTCGGTGACGACCCTGGTCTGGACGACCGGGTCGGCGGCCCCGTACACCTCCAAACCGTCGATCATGAACTCACCGGCCCGGCCCACCGGGAAGGTGAAGGCGTAGCCCCACATCTCGGTCAGCCCGAGCACGTGGTCGATGCCGCCGACCGGCTGGTAGTCGGTGCGGTACTCGAACCGGGAGAACGGGATCTCGACGAGGTGCCAGCCCTGCCAGTCGTCGGTGAAGGAAGTCGTCCACAGCTCGGACGCCTCGCCGTCGGCCCCGCCGTCCTTGAGCTCGAAGTGCACCCGGGAGCCCGAACCGGGCGGCAGCGGCGCGGTGTTCTGCCCGTACTACCAGAACCGGATGCCTCCCCGGGCACTCCAGTCGTGGGCGGGCCGGTCGAAGGCGAAGTCGTGGGTGTAGCCGCCCCACCCGCTGATGTCGTACGCCCCGTGCAGCACCTTCGCGCCCTCGGGGGCGTCGGCGCGCTCCCGGAGCTCCAGCCGGGGCTGGTCGTCGGCGTCGGCGCCCCAGGTGAAGAGGCCTTCGGCGGGCGGTCCGGCGAACGGGATCTCGCCCTCGAAACGGTCGACCGCCGTCGGGGGTGGTGGTTCCCCGACGGCGGCCGTGGCCGCGGCCTGTGCGAGCGGGAGGAGTCCGGCGAGGACGCCGGCCACCCCCAGCAGGGCGGTTCTGAGCCGGCGGCGGGCCGGTGTCAGGCGTGCGCTGGTCACAAAGCGCCTCCGAGGTCCATACCACGGGACAGGACACCGCGTGAGTCAACTGAACTGCCCTGCTGCCGTCAAGACTTCACGTCACGACTGGCCGAATGCCGCCCTGCACGGCGGCGCGGCGCCCGCCCGCGTTCGTCTCCTGAACGCAAAGACGCTCGGCCGGGAAATCCCGGCCGAGCGTCTTCGTGGTGCGCGTCTGCTGTCCGCTGGTGGCTTAGTACCAGTGGTGGGTCTGCCAGAAGTTCCAGGCGCCGACGGGGCTGCCGTAGCGGGAGTTCATGTAGTCCAGGCCCCACTTGAT
>NZ_JBHYXN010000016.1:0-92969 GCF_042752335.1 Streptomyces sp. NPDC059355
CGCCCCGCCGTCCCCAGTGTCACTAACCCCCCCCCTCCCGCGCACCCCCGGGGGGGGGGGGGGGCCCGGTGCCCCCCTTCCCCGGCCCCCCCCCCCCGCCCCCGGTCGTCCCGCGTCCCCCGAGGGCCTTCGTCCCGCCCTCCCTCTCCCGGAGGAGACCCGCATGTCCACCCACGCACCGACCCGCCACGTCGAGGTCCTCGCAACGCCGGGCGACCGCCATGACGAGATCCTGACCCCCGAGGCCCTGGAGTTCATCGCACGGCTCGACGCCGCGTTCCACTCCCGGCGTCTGGAGGTCATCAAGGAGCGCGTCCGCCGCTCGACCCACCTGGCCGGCGGCACCCCCCTCGTCTTCCCCCTGGCCACCCGCGCGATCCGACACGACTCCGAGTGGAGGGCCGCGCCGCCGGCCTCGGGTCTCATCGACCGCCGCGTCGAGATCACCGGACCGCCGGACCGCCGGATGGCGGTGAACGCCCTCAACTCCGGCGCCCAGGTCTGGATGGCCGACCTCGAGGACGCCACCTCGCCCACCTGGGACAACGTCATCGGCGGCCAGTTGACCCTGCTCGACGTGATCGAGAGGCGGATCGACTTCACCACCCCGGAGGGCAAGGAGTACCGGCTCGGGTCGGACCTCGCGACCATCATGGTCCGCCCTCGCGGCTGGCACCTCCTCGAAGAACACCTGGAGATCGACGGCCGGCCCGTGTCCGCCTCGCTCGTGGACTTCGGCCTGTACTTCTTCCACTGCGCGCAGCGGCAGTTCGACGCCGGCCACGGCCCGTACTTCTACCTCCCCAAGCTGGAGAACCGGTACGAGGCCCGCCTCTGGAACGACATCTTCCTGTTCGCCCAGGACCTGCTCGGCATCCCGCGCGGTACCGTGCGCGCCACGGTCCTGATCGAGACGATCACCGCCGCGTTCGAGATGGAGGAGATCCTCTACGAACTGCGCGAGCACAGCGCCGGGTTGAACGCGGGCCGCTGGGACTACCTCTTCAGCCTCATCAAGACCTTCGGCCACCGCACCGACTTCCAGCTCCCCGACCGGTCCTCGGTCACCATGACCGCCCCGTTCATGCGGGCGTACACCGAGCTGCTCGTCCGCACCTGCCACAAGCGCGGCGCCCATGCCATCGGCGGCATGGCCGCCCACGTCCCGGGCAAGGACGCCGAGGCCGACACGGCCTCCCTCGCCAGGGTCCGGCTCGACAAGGAACGCGAGGCCGAGGACGGCTTCGACGGCTCCTGGGTCGCCCACCCCGGCCTGGTCCCCGTCTGCCGCGAAGTCTTCGACAACGTCCTGGGCGAGCGGCCGAACCAGCTGGAGCGGACGCGCGAGGATGTCGAAGTCGCCGCCGACGACCTGCTGTCGGTCCGCAGGATCGCCGCCCCGCCGACCTCCGAAGGCATCCGGTCCAACGTGGCCGTCGCGCTGCGCTACTTCGACGCCTGGCTGCGCGGGCGCGGGGCGGTCGCCCTGTCCGGGCTGATGGAGGACGCGGCCACCGCCGAGATCGCCCGCGTCCAGATCTGGCAGTGGCTGCGCCACGACAGGGCGGAACGCTCCGCGGTCCTCGACCTCCTCGACGCCGAATGCGAGGCGCTGGCGGAGGAGGACCCGCAGGCCCTGGTCACCGAGGCCCGCGAGGTCTTCGTGAACACCGCGCTCTCCCCCGGCCTGCCCTCCTTCTTCACACCCGAGGCCTACACCCGCCACCTCGTCCGCCGGACGGAGGCCCGATCGTGAGCACCTCGATCCGCCGGATCGGCGTCGTCGGGGGCGGCCAGATGGGCTCCGGCATCGCCGAGGTGTGCGCCCGCGCCGGCCTCGACACCATCGTCTGCGAGGCCGACGCCACCGCCGCCCGCGGCGCCCGGGAACGCGTCGCCGTCACCCTCGAACGCGCCGTCCAGCGCGGGAAGCTGGACCGGATCTCCGCCGAGGACGCACTGGCCCGGATGGTCTTCACCGGAGACCTCGAGGACCTCGCCGACCGGCAGCTGGTCATCGAGGCCGTCGTCGAGAACGCCGACGCGAAGACCGGGATCTTCACCGCCCTCGACAAGATCGTGGAGGACCCGGAGGCCATCCTCGCCTCCAACACCTCCGCGATCCCGATCATGCGCCTCGGCATGGCCACCGGCCGTGCCGACCGCGTACTGGGCCTGCACTTCTTCAACCCCGTACCGGTCCTGCCCCTGGTGGAGATCGTCTCCTCGCTCCACACCACCACGGGCAGCGTCGAAACGGTGGAGGGCTTCGTCCGGGACACGCTCGGCAAGACCGCGATCCACTCCCAGGACCGGTCCGGGTTCGTCGTCAACGCCCTCCTCGTCCCGTACTTGCTGTCGGCGGTCCGCATGGCCGAGTCCGGCTACGCCAGTGCCGCGGACATCGACGATGGCATGGTGCTCGGCTGCGCCCACCCCATGGGCCCGCTGAAGCTCGCCGACCTCATCGGCCTCGACACCGTCGCCGCCATCGCCGAATCCCTCTACGCCGAGTTCAAGGAACCCCTCTACGCCCCGCCGCCGCTGCTGCTGCGGATGGTCCAGGCAGGCCTGCTGGGCCGCAAGGCGGGCCGCGGGTTCCACACGTACGACCGGGACTGAGGGGTCCCGGTCCGCCGCCCGGGCAGAGGGTGCCCGGCAGCCGAGGGAAGGCGGGGCGTGACGAGTGGTGTCGTCACGCCCCGCCGTGCTGCCCGCCGTCGGCGACCCGGGCCGGCGGTCCGGATCGGAGTTCGCCGCCATGCCCCGCGCTCGAGGCCGTACGATGCGTTCTGCTCCGGCGCACCACGGCCGGAGCCACAACCGAATGCATGCACAACTGGGGGAAGCCGGTGGGAATCCGGCGCTGACCTGCAACCGTGAACGGCCGCCTGCGCGCCGTGAGTCGGAGAACCCGGGGTGCGATGTGCACCGCTTCCCACTGTCATGGTCTGCAGTACGAAGCCCCAGCCTGGCTCGGCACCCCCGCGCGCCCTCTTCGAGGGCGCGGACACGGGGTGTGCGCGGGTGCGGTCGGCGGGTTCGCGTCGGCAGACCCGAAGATCCGCCAGGAAGGCATTCCATGCGCCAGACCCTCGCCAGCCGCTCCGTGATCACCACGGTCGCCCTGGGCCTCGCCCTCGCGGCCGCTCCCACCGTGGCCGAGGCGAAGCCGAAGCCGGACACGAACGCGGCCGTCAAGGTGAACCTCACCGTCCAGGGCCCCGCCGGGCTGCTGTTCAAGGGCAAGGTCAAGACCAAGGGCCACGACGTCACCACCGTGACCGGCGGCACCCACAAGTGCGACGGCACCAACGGCGGCGCCAACCCGTCCAAGGTCCCCACCCCGACCGCCGCCCTCGACGACGCCGCCCACAAGAAGGGCTTCACCTGGGACGGCACCTGGTACGCGTCCTTCGACGACTTCTCCGTCGACACCATAAAGAACGTCAGCGGCGGCGGCTCCGCCTACTGGAGCATCGCCGTCAACGGCACCCCCACCCCGGTCGGCGGCTGCCAGTTCAAGCTCAACGCAGGCGACCAGGTGTCCTTCACCTGGACGTCCTTCTAGTCCGGCGTGCCGGTGGGGGCCGCGGCCCCGGAGGTCCGCGGCCCCCACCGGTGTTCGATGATCAGGCGCCCCAGCGCAGGGCGATGGTGTCGCCGACGCCCACGACCTTGTCCCGGGTGGCTCCGGCGAAGGCGGAGCCGTCGACGCTCACCTTCCAGGTGTTGGAACCGCTGTTGGCCTTGCCGTTGACGTCCGTGACGGTGCCGGTGCCCGACGCGGGGGTCACGCTCGTGACGCAGCCCGAGGGCGTGGCACCGCTGATCGCCGCGTTCAGGACGTCGCCGAGGGTGGTGGTCGTACCGGTCGGGTGAAGGACACGGAGCAGACCTTGAGGCTGCCGGCGCCGTCGTCGACGGTGAGCGCCAGCCTGGTGGCCGTACCGGCGGTGAAGGCCGGCTGGGCGACCCACTGCGGGGCGCCGGGGGTGACCGGGACCGGCGGGGCCGTGGTGAATCCGCCGCCGGCGACCGCGCGCAGGGCGTCGATGGAGGCGTAGGCGGACGGGACGGTGTCGGCCGGCTTGTACTTGAATCCGCCGGCCGGGTTGTACTGGTTGGCGATCAGGAAGTCGATCGGCGTCTTGCCGGCGGCGGTGAGGAAGTCCCCGGTCTGCGGGTTGAAACCACAGGCGTTCAGGCCCGCGACGCCCCAGCCGTTGGAGCTGGTGTTGACCCCGTACAGGGAGTTGAAGGCACCGCTGGTGGTGACGAGCTTGCTCTTGAGGAAGTTCTTCGCCTGGACGACGTCCGTGTCCGTGCTGGGGACGCCTGAGACGCACAGGGCCGCCATCGCGGCGCCGGTCATGTCCACATCGCCCGCGGAGTTGAGGACGGTCGGGTTGCCCTCGGCCTTGTTGTAGGTCCAGCCGCCGTCGACGTGCTGGTTGGCGCGGATCCGGGTGACCATCGCGTCGGTCAGGGCCTGCGGGACGCGCGTGCCGCCGGCCTGGGTCTTGGCCCCGCCCAGCGAAAGGGCCGCGAAGACGGTGCCGTTGAAGTTCCCGGAGGGGCCGAAGTAGCCGGCCTCCGCGGTCTGCCAGTACGCGTAGATGTTCGCGACGAGGTTGCGGGACGCGGAGACGCGCGCCGGGTCGATGCCGGCGGCGTACGCGTTCAGCGTGCCGCGCTCGTAGTCGGTCACCACCGGGGAGGCCGAGGGCCAGCCGGACGTGGAGAGCAGGTTGCGGTAGACGGTGCGGGCGTTCCTCGTCGTGTCGCCCGCGGGGTAGACGTCGACGACGGCCGTACCGGTGGCGGCGAAGGCGCTGAACGCCCACTCGTTGGACAGCCCGGCCCCCGCGTACGAACCGTCCGCCGCCTGGAGCGACTTGAGGTAGGCGACGCCATTCGTCTTGGACGTGGCGATCTGCGCGGGCGACGAGGTCGCGAACGCGGGCAGCGCGGTGAGGGCGAGGGCGCCGAGTGCGGAGGGCACCGCGAGCGCGAGGCGGCGGGAGGTGCGGGGACGGGACATGGCCTGCTCCTGGAATCGGCGGACGCCGGCCGCTGCCGGCGCCCTGCCGCCGTGCGGACACACGGCCGGGCATGCTCGGAGGGCCGTCGCCCGGAACGCGTGGTACGGCTTCCTGTACTGCATCGCCGCATGGGCATTCGGGCTCGGAGACGGCCCCCGCCGTCCCACACCGCTGCGCGTCAGCTCCGGCTTCTCACCGGATTCCCCCATCTGGCAGCCCAGGACGCTACCCGAGTGATCAAGGGTCCGCCAGCCGCCTCGGGACGTGCTGCCGGAGGAACGCTGGAGCGGCCCCGGGTGAGACACAGCCCACCTTGACGCTGTCTTTATCAGCGTGTTCCACTCCGACTGATACGCACTCAACTCCAGGGGAAGCCGGTCGAATTCCGGCGCTGACCCGCAACCGTAGGCCCGGCACCGCCGGGCGAGCCGGACTGCCTGGAGCCAGGTTTTTGCAGCGAGAAACGCCGTCGCGGACTACGGCGTGGTTCGAACGGCTTCCTCTGCGCTCCATGTGCGGCAGAAGCCCTTTGCCACGCATGGGTCCGCTCGGCCGACACGAGGGGCCGTGGTGGGGACCGCAGAGCTAGCAGAGCGACGCACGGGGAAGAAGAGGCTGGTGTCGCTGATATCGGCGGCGCTGCTCACCTTCGGCGCGAGCGTGGCCTTCGTCACCGGGACCACCACCGCCGCGGCCGACCCGATCGAGGGCTGCACCGCCACCAACGGCGCGATCGTCGCCGTCGACTTCGGCCCGTTCGGCGGGAAGGTCGAGAGGGGCTGCGACACCACTCCCACCACGGGCTACGACCTGCTGCACGAGGGCGGTTTCAGCACCGAGGGCACCGTGCACGACGGTCCCGCCTTCATCTGCCGCATCGGCAAGGGCTCCTTCGACTCCGGTACGCAGTACCCCACTCCGGACAAGGAGGACTGCGTCCTCACCCCGCAGGCGACCGCGTACTGGTCGTACTGGACCGCCTCGCCCGGCCAGAAGAACTGGACCTACAGCCCCCTGGGCGCGATGGCCCGCACGCCGAAGCCCGGTGACGTGGACGCCTGGGTGTTCGGCGGCACGGACGCCGGCGGCACCTCGGGCAAGCCCGCCTTCTCCCCCGACGACGTACGCGCCCAGGGCGGCAGCCCCAGCCCGGACCCGACCGGTCCGACGGGCCCGCCCACCGCGGCGCCGGGCACCGTCGACCTGCCCGCCGCCACCCGCTGGCTCACGGGGAGGCTGACCGACGGGGAGCGGGTCGTCGACGAGGGCGCCACGGCCCCCGACCACTTCCTCACCACCGAGGCGGTCTACGCCCTCGCGGGCGCGGACCGGCAGAGCCCGGCCGCCCGCAAGGCCGCCGACTTCCTCGCCAGGCCCGCGGAGACGGACGCGTACGCCTACCCCGCCGGCAGGGGCGGGATCCCCGACGCGACCGCCGCCGCGCGGCTCGCGCTCGTCGCCGAGGCCACGGGCAAGGACCCCCGCGCCTTCGGCGGACACGATCTGCTCGGTGACCTCGTCACGTACGTCTGCCCGCGCGACATCGGCGACGGCGAGACGATCGACGGCTGCCTCACCAAGGGCGACTTCCGCACCACCGGCCAGTCCGACGCCCAGGCCATGGCCGTCATCGCCCTGCTGAACGGCGGCGTGACACCTCCGGCCGACGCGGTGAACCGGCTGACCGGACTCCAGTGCGAGGACGGCGGATTCACCGGCATCCTCATCCGCTCCGGCGAATGGTGCGACAGCGACGCGAGCTCCACCGCGCTGATCGCCCTGGCCCTCAAGCGGGCCGGCGGACACGACGCCGTCGTCGAGAAGGCCCGCGAGAACCTGAGGAAGTCCCAACTGCCCACCGGTGCCTGGCCGGCCGCCGCCGGCATGACCACCGGAAGCCCGAGCGCCACGGGCTGGGCGGCCCAGGCCATGCGCGCCCTCGGTGACACGGCACACGCCGACGCGGGTCTGTTCCGGCTCTCCAAGCAGCAGCTCTCCGAGGGTGGCTTCGCCTTCGAAGAGGGACTCACCGAGCCGCAGTTGTACCCCACCGTGCCGGCCGTCGTCGCGGCCGCGAAGAGCGACCTGGTGGCGCTGACCGCCAAGAGGGCCGAGCCGAGCCCCTCGCCGACCGCCCCGAAGCCGTCGCCGAGCGAGCCCAAGCCCTCCCCCGGCGACCCCAAGCCGTCGCTCCCGCCGGGCGACGGGCCCGACCTCAAGAGGGCCACGGCGTACCTCACCCACCCCACCCGCCTGATCCAGGGCCGCTACTACGAGAGCTCCCCGGGCTTCGCCACGTACGGCCTGACGATCGACGGCGCGTACGCGCTCGCCGCCACCGGCACGGACGACGCCACCCTGCGCAACATCGTCGACTTCCTCGACAAGGGCGGCAAGGACGGCCAGGGTCGGACGGTCCATGCCTGGACCCTGATCGGCACCAAGTACGCCGTCGGCGGGGCCATCGGCAAGACGGCGCTCCTCGCCGAAGCGGTCGGCCGCGACCCCCGCGGCTTCGGCGGCCAGGACCTGATCGCCGCCCTGGCGAAGGACACCTGCCGGGCCGGGAACGTCGACGCCGTCCCCTACTGCGGCGGCAAGGGCGCCTACGGCAACGCCAAGTCCGTATTCGACCAGTCCCTCGGCGTCATCGCCCAGGTCCGCGCGGGCGAGAACGCGGCCGCGGCCGAGCCGATCACCTACCTCAAGAGCCTCCAGCGGCCCAACGGGGCCTTCGGGAGCATGCTCGTCGAGAAGAGCGACGACGAGGTGGACTCCACCGCCATGGCCGCCATGGCCCTGGACCTGCTGCCCGACGCGGACGCGCAGGCGGCCGTGGACAAGGCCGTCGCCTGGCTCGCCACGCGGCAGAAGGACGACGGCGGCGTCCCCGGCGCCTCCGGCAACTCCGTGAACTCCGCCGCCCTCGCAGTCCAGGGCATGTCCCTGGACGCGCAGAAGTACGGCGCGCAGATCGCCAAGGCCCGTAAGTTCCTGGCATCCCAGCAGAACGCCGACGGCGGTTTCGAGATCGCCAAGGGCTCCCAGCCCGGCTCCGACGTCCGCGCCTCCACCCAGGCCCTCGGCGGCACCACCGGCATCTCCTTCGCCACCCTCACCCGGAGCCTCGACGGCACCACCCCGCTGCCCATTCCCAGCCCCACGGCCACGTCGGGCCCGTCGGGCGGAACGGGCGCCGCGGGCGGCGCACCCGTCATCATCACACCCGGGGACACCGCGGGAACCGCGGCCGGTGCAGGCGGCAACGGCGCTTCTGCTCAGGGCGGTTCGGGCGGCAACCTCGCCTCCACCGGCGTCCGGGCAGGGGCGCTCGCGGGCGCCGCGGCCGTCCTCGTACTGGCCGGCTGGCGACTCGTGGCCATGGCCCGCACGCGCCGCATCCGCGAGGAGGACGGCCGATGATCTCCCGCATCACACGCGCCGCCGCCCGTGCGGCGGCCGCGCTGGGGCTGACGGTGGCGGCCTTCGCCGCCGGCGCGGCCCCGGCCGGCGCCGCCCCGCAGCCCATCGGCCAGTGCACCACCTCGTCCGGGGCCGTCCTCGCCGTGGACTTCGGCCACTGGGGCGGGCCGGTCTACCGCTCCTGCGGTACGACACCCACCACCGGGTACGAGCTCCTCAGCCAGGGCGGCTGGGCCACCACCGGCACCGGCCACGACGGCCCCGCCTTCATCTGCCGGATCGGCTACAGCGGCCACCAGGGCGGCAAGCAGTACCCGACCCCGGAGCAGGACGACTGCGTCCTGACCCCGCCGGCGTCCGCCTACTGGTCGTACTGGCACGCGAACCCCGGCCAGAACACCTGGGAGTACAGCCAGCTCGGCGCGATGCTCTACAAGCCGAAGCCCGGCAGCGTCGACCTGTGGACCTTCGGGGCGACGGACGTCGAGGGCACCCAGGGCCGGCCCCGGGTCACCCCGGACCAGCTGCGCGCCCACAACGCCCAGCCCACCGGCGTGCCCCAGCCCAAGGACACCCGTACGGCGGCGCCCCTGCCGCCGAATGTCGACACCGGGCCCAGGCCGGAGAACCCGCGGCCGGCCGATCCGACCCCGTCGGCGCCGGCGAGCCCCTCGCCCTCCGCTTCCGCTTCCGCCCAGGAGAGCGCCTCGCCCACCCCTTCGGCCCCTCCGTCCGGCAGCGCACCGGCCGCGGCCGCGCCCGCCCCCGGTCCCCAGGTCGTCGAGGCGGCGCCCGCCGCCGACGCGCACCACGACGCGGGCTCGTACCTGCCCGCCGTCACCACCGCAGCACTGGTGCTGCTGATCGGCGGCGCCGCCTTGTTCGTCGCCCGACGCCGCCGTCGTACGGAGTAGCCGCGTGTCACGCACCACCACGGTCGCGGCCGAGCCGCCCGCGGCCGGCCTCGCGCCGGACGCGGGCGGCCGCCGTCTGCCCCGCACCCTGCACCCCGTCGCCTGGTGGATCTGGGCCCTGGCCCTCGCCACCGCCGTCAGCCGCACCAACAACCCGCTGCTGCTCTTCCTCGTCCTCGCGGTCCTGGGCTACGTCATCACCATGCGCCGCACCGAGGCCCCCTGGGCGCGCGGCTTCAAGTACTACCTCTACCTGGCGCTGACGGTCGTCGCGATCCGGGTGACCTTCCGGGCGATCTTCGCCACGGGCGTCACCCCCCGCGACCACTTCCTCTTCTCCCTCCCCCACATCCCCACCCCCGACTGGTACGCGGGCATCCGGCTCGGCGGCCCGGTCTCCCTCGAAGCGCTGCTCTCCGCCGCCACCGACGGACTCCGCCTCGCCTGCATGCTGTGCTGCATCGGCGCCGCCAACACCCTCGCCAACCCGAAGCGGGCCCTGCGCGTCCTGCCCGGCGCCCTCTACGAGCTGGGCGTCGCCGTCACCGTCTCCATCAGCGTCGCGCCCCAACTGGTGGCGAGCGTCCAGCGCGTGCACCGCGCCCGGCGGCTGCGGGCCGGCCGCACCAAGGGGCTCCGCGCCCTGCGCGGGATCATCGTCCCCGTACTCGAGGACGCCCTGGAGCGCTCGCTGCGCCTCGCGGCCGCCATGGACTCCCGGGGCTACGGCCGCGCCGGCACCGCCACCCGCCGCTCCCGGCGCCTGACCGGCGCGCTGATGCTGCTGGGCATGTGCGGGCTGTGCGCCGGGGCGTACGGACTCCTCGACGCGACCGCGCCCACGCTGCTCGGTCTGCCCGCGCTGGCGGCCGGCGGAGCGCTGTGCGTGGCCGGGCTGCGGCTCGGCGGGCGCCGCATCACCCGTACCGCGTACCGGCCCGACCCGTGGCTCGCGGCCGAATGGACCGTCGCCGGGTGCGGAGTGCTGTCCGCGGTCCTGCTGTTCGGCAACGCGGGATTCGACGCCGCCGAGCTGAACCCCTCCATCTACCCGCTCAGCTGGCCGACCCTGCCGCTCGTACCGGCGGCGGCGATCCTGCTCGCCGGGACGGCCGGTTTCCTGGCACCGCCCCCGACAGCCCCCGCCCGGCCCACCGTCCCCGCACAGCGCCCCGAGGAACCCAAGTGATCCACTTCGACCAGGTCACCGTCCGGTACGAGGACACGGCCGAACCGGTCCTGCGCTATGTGAACCTCACCGTCGAGGAAGGCGAACTCTGCCTCGTCGTCGGCCACACCGGCGTGGGCAAGTCCACGCTGCTCGGCGCCGTCAACGGGCTCGTCCCGCACTTCACGGGCGGCACCCTCCACGGCCGGGTCCTCGTCGACGGCCGGAACACGGCCGAGCACCCGCCCCGCGAACTCGCCGACGTGGTCGGCGTGGTGGGCCAGGATCCGCTGGACGGCTTCGTCACCGACACGGTCGAGGAAGAACTCGCCTACGCCATGGAGCAGTTGGCGGTCCCGCCGGCCACCATGCGCAAGCGCGTCGAGGAGACCCTCGACCTCCTCGGCCTCGCGGACCTGCGCCACCGCGCCCTGCACGAACTGTCCGGCGGCCAGCAGCAGCGCGTCGCGATCGGCTCCGTCCTCACCGCGCACCCCCGGATCCTCGTCCTGGACGAGCCGACCTCGGCCCTGGACCCGACGGCGGCCGAGGAGGTCCTGGCCGCCGTCACCCGGCTCGTCCACGACCTCGGCGTCACCGTGCTGCTCGCCGAACACCGCCTGGAGCGCGTGGTCCAGTACGCCGACCGCGTCATCCACCTCCCGGGCGACGGCCGCGTGGTCTCGGGCCCGCCCGCCGAGATCTTCCGTACGTCCTCCATCGCCCCGCCCATCGTGGAACTCGGACGCGCCGCCGGCTGGTCCCCGCTCCCGCTGTCGATCCGCGACGCCCGCCGCGCCGCCGCCGCCCTGCGCTCCCGGCTCACCGGTACGACTCCGCCACCGGTGCGGCCGGCACCCGCCCCGGACCCCGCCCTCCTCCTCAAGGCCCGCGGGGTGACGGTGACCTATCAGGGCATCCCGGCCGTCAGGGAGGTCGACCTCGATCTGCGGGGCGGCGAGATCACCGCGCTCATGGGCCGCAACGGCTCCGGCAAGTCCTCCCTGCTGTGGGCGCTCCAGGGCTCCGGACCCCGCAAGGCCGGCACGGTGCTCATCCCCGCCACCGGCGGGGGCAGGGGCGCCGACCCGCAGAAGCTGTCGGCGGCCGAAGCCCGCCGGCGCGTCGGCCTGGTCCCCCAGACCCCCACCGACCTGCTCTACCTGGAGAGCGTCCAGCAGGAACTCGACCAGGCGGACGCGGAATCGGCGGTCGGCGCCGACGCACCGGCCGCACGCGAGATCCTCGACCGCCTCGCACCCGGCATCGACGACGCCACCCACCCCCGCGACCTGTCCGAGGGCCAGAAGCTCGCCCTCGTCCTCGCCATCCAGCTGTCGGCGGCTCCCCGGGTGGTGCTCCTCGACGAACCCACCCGCGGTCTCGACTACCGGGCCAAGGAACAGCTGATCGCCATCGTCGACGACCTCGCGAGGCAAGGACGCGCGATCGTCATTTCCACGCACGACGTCGAGTTCGTGGCCCGCGCCGCCGACCGGGTCGTCGTCATGGCCGAGGGCGACATCGTCGCGGACGGCCCCACCACGGAGGTCATCGTCGCCTCCCCCGTCTTCGCACCCCAGACGGCCAAGATCCTCTCGCCCCTCCCCTACCTCACGGTCGCCCAGGTGGCCCCCGCCCTCCCCGACGACGAGACGGAACCGGCCCCATGAGCGCTGCCGCACGCACCGCAGCCATCCGCATCAACGCGCGCGCGGGCGTCGTCATCGCCATGGCCGCGTTCCTGGGGATCGTCGCGTTCTTCTGGCCCTTCCTCGTCGCGCCGGGGAAGTTCGGGTCGAACTACGCACCGCCCCTCATCTTCGGGGTCCTGCTGGTCATCGTGCTGTGCGTGGTGATCTCGGAGATCGCCGAGGGCGGCATCAACTCCAAGGCCCTGGCGATGCTCGGCGTCCTGTCCGCGGTCAACGCCGCCATCCGCCCGCTGGGCGCGGGTACGGCCGGCATCGAGACGGTCTTCTTCATCCTCGTCCTGGCCGGCCGGGTCTACGGCCCGGGCTTCGGCTTCACCCTGGGCTGCACCTCCCTCTTCGCCTCCGCCCTGATCACGGGCGGGGTCGGGCCCTGGATGCCGTACCAGATGTTCGGCTGCGCCTTCGTGGGCATGCTGGCCGGCTTCCTGCCGAGGTCCTCCGGCCGTCGGGAGATCCTCATGCTGGCCGTCTACGGATCGGTCTCCGGCTACCTCTTCGGCTTCCTCCTCAACCTCTCCTTCTGGCCCTTCTCCCTCGACCCCAACAGCTCCATCGCCTACCTTCCCGGCCTGCCCTTCACCGAGCAGTTCCACCGCTACCTCGCCTTCGACCTCGCGACGTCCCTCGGCTGGGACACCGGGCGCGCCGTCACCAATTTCGTCTGCATCACCCTCGCGGGCCCGGCCGTCCTCACCACGTTCCGCCGCGCAGCGCGCAAGGCCCGCTTCCAGGCTCCCGTCCGCTTCGACCCCGCCCCGCCTCCGATCGGGGGAAAGTCGGCCGCGGGAGGAAACGGCGGAAGTTCGTAAGGGGAGCAATAGATCCATGACCGTTACCGCGAGCATCGACTCGACTCGCCCCGTGGCCACGCTGATCAACGTCTTCACGGTGGCGCCCGAGCGCCAGCAGGAGCTGATCGCCCTGCTGGCGCAGGCCACCGAGGAGACGATGAAGCACCAGCCCGGCTTCATCTGCGCCAACTTCCACGCCAGCGAGGACGGGCAGCGCGTGATCAATTACGCCCAGTGGGAGTCGGAGCAGCACTACCGCGCCATGCTGGCCAACCCCGAGGCCCGCGTCCACATGGACCAGGCGGCCACCATCGCCACCGACGTCCAACCCCGCCTGTTCCACGTCATCTCCACCCACCCCAGGCACTAGAAGCCCGTCCCGCACCCCTTCGATCGGGAGGGTGAGACGTTCCCGCTCCGGAATGCACCGGGCCCGGGCGCAGTGCACGCTGGAGCTGGCACACATCGAGGTGATACCGGTGGCCGGGACACGAACCCCGCAAGGTACGTCCAGCGCACAGCGACGCGTCCTCGCTCCGCTGGCGCTCGCGCAGTTCATCTGCAGCTTCGCGGGGTCCAACATGAACGTGATGATCAACGACATCAGCGAGGACCTGGACACCACCGTCCAGGGGGTGCAGATCGCCATCACGATCTTCCTGCTGGTCATGGCCGCGCTGATGATCCCCGGCGGCAAGCTGACCGACCGCTACGGCCGCAAGCGCTGCCTCCTGGTCGGCCTCGTCGTCTACGGCATCGGCGCCCTGCTGAGCGCCGCCGCCCCGGGCCTGGGCGTACTGATCCTCGGGAACTCGATCCTGGAGGGCATCGGAACGGCCCTGCTCATCCCGCCCGTCTACATCCTCACGACGCTCATCTTCACGGACCTGACCTCGCGGGCCCGCGCCTTCGGCGTCATCATGGCGCTGGGCGGCATCGGCGCCGCCGCCGGGCCGCTGATCGGCGGGCTCATCACCTCGTGGCTGAGCTGGCGTGCGGCCTTCGTGTTCCAGGCCCTGGTCATCGTCGTGATCATCGTGCTGAGCCGGAACCTCGAGGACCCCCTGCCGCCCGATCCGACGCGCTCCTTCGACACCACCGGAGCGGTCCTCTCGGCGACCGGCCTCGTCCTCCTCGTCATGGGCATCCTCGCGGCCGACAACAACGTCTGGCTCATGATCGGACTGCTCGTCCTGGGCTCCCTCGTGCTCCTCTGGTTCTTCCGGTCCGTACGGGCCAAGGAGCGGGCGGGCAAGGAACCCCTGCTGTCCACCAGCCTGTTCCGTGATCGCACCTCCAACCTGGGCCTCGTCACGCAGAACGTCCAGTGGCTGCTGCTGATGGGCTCCTCGTTCACCATCGCGGCCTACCTCCAGGTCGTGCGCGGCTACGACGCCGTCCAGACCGGCGTCATCTTCACCGCCGCCACGCTCGGCCTGCTCGTCTCCTCGCTCGCCGCCGAGCGCCTCGCGAAGCGGCGGTCCCAGCGGACCCTGATCATGACGGGTTTCGTGGTCACCGTCGCCGGCATCGTCATCCTGATCGCGATGGCCGGCGGCTCCCCGAACCCCTGGGCCCTCACCCCCGGACTCCTGCTGATCGGACTGGGCCTCGGCGTGATGCTCACCCCCTCGGTCAACGTCGTCCAGTCGAGCTTCCCCGAAGAGCGGCAAGGCGAGATCTCCGGCCTCTCCCGCAGCGTGTCGAACCTCGGTTCCTCCCTCGGCACGGCGATCGCCGGCACCATCCTCGTCTCGGGCCTCACCACCGGCGCCTACGCCGCCGCGATGATCACGCTGGCCGTGATCGGGCTCGCCGGGCTCGCCGCCGCGGTGCTCCTTCCGAGGAAACCGCCGCCGGGCACGGCGCCGGGCTCCGCCCCCGGGCCCGCCACCCGGCTGACCTCGTAGAACGCAAGGAGGCCGCCGGTTCTCCCCCGTCGGCGCACGCCCGGAGGGCGATCTTGTCGAGTCGCGCAGAGAATGACCACGAGGGACCGGCGCCGCCTGCCGCACCGAACCCGGACCGGAGAAGGGGTGACGGGTGATGTCGGACGAGAGAGCCGAACGCATCGCGGACTTCATCGAGCCGCTACGGGTGCGGCCGGGGTCGAAGGTGCGCCTGGACCGGGACTTCGACCCCCGCTTCAAGGCCGGCATGAAGAAGCGGGACGGGGCCGAGCTGCTGCGTACGGGGGTGTCCTTGCTCGCCGAGTACCAGGAGCGGCTGGCCGCCCAGGACACGTACGGCGTGGTGCTCTGCCTCCAGGCGCTCGACGCCGGGGGCAAGGACGGGACGATCCGCCACGTGATGAGCGGCGTCAACCCGCAGGGCGTGCGGGTCAGCAGCTTCAAGGTGCCGTCCACCGAGGAACTCGACCACGACTACCTGTGGCGGTACGCCCGGCGGCTGCCCTCGCGCGGCGAGATCGCCATCTTCAACCGCTCGCACTACGAGGAGGTCCTCGTCGTACGGGTCCACCCCGAGGTCCTCCTCCGGCAGAAGCTTCCCGAGCACGTGCTCGGGAAGGACATCTGGGACCGGCGCTACCGGGAGATCAACCGCTGGGAGCGCTATCTCACGGACAACGGGTTCAAGGTGGTGAAGATCTTCCTGAACCTGTCCAAGGAGGAACAGCGCACCCGCTTCCTGAAGCGGATCGACCTGCCGGAGAAGAACTGGAAGTTCTCCGCCGCCGACGTCCGGGAGCGGCGCCGGTGGGACGACTACCAGCACGCGTTCTCCGAGATGCTGTCCGCCACGAGTACGCGGTGGGCGCCGTGGTACGTGGTCCCGGCGGACCGGAAGTGGTTCGCGCGGATCTGCGCGGCGGCGGTCCTCGCGCACACCCTGATGGAGATCGACCCGCAGTACCCCGAGGTGGCGCAGGAGGCACGGAAGGACCTGCTCGTCACGAAGCGGAGCCTGGAGCGGGAGGCCCCGGCAGGGGCCCCGGCCGATCCGTACGCCGCCCGGCACCCGTCGGCGGACCGGCGCGGCGGGCACGGGAAGAAGCCGGGCGGGAAGCGCGGCTAGCCACCCTCGGACGGAGCGCGACCGGCCCGGATGCGTCCGCGGCCCGGATCGGAGGCACAACCATGACGGTGCGGTCGGATTCCGTGGCGGAACAGCCCGGGGCTGCCGGGGACGGCTGGTACACGCGCTCGCCCGAGGAGGTCGTGGCGGCGTTCGGTGTCGATCCCGCGGTCGGTCTGTCCACGGCGCGGGCCGCGGAACTCCTGAGCGCGCACGGCCCGAACGCGCTGCCCGAGGAGGCGCGTACCCCGGCCTGGCGCCGGTTCCTGGCGCAGTACCGCAGCTACATGCAGATCGTCCTCGTGGCCGCGGCGATCGTCTCGCTGGCCATCCGGGAGTGGACCACCGCCATCCTGCTGATCGTGCTGACCCTGCTGAACGCGGTCATCGGCCTGCGCCAGGAGGGCAAGGCCGAAAGCGCCATGAACGCCCTGAAGTCGATGATGAAGGCGACGGCTCGGGTACGCAGGGACGGCCGGGAGGCCGAGATCCCCGCCGAACAGCTCGTCGACGGCGACGTCGTGCTGATCTCCGCCGGGGACCAGGTGCCGGCGGACGGACGTCTCGTCGAGGCCAGCGCCCTGCAGATCGACGAGTCGGCGCTCACCGGTGAGAGCGTTCCCGCCGCGAAGGACACCGGCGCGCTGGCGGGCAGCCGGCTGTCGCCCGGCGACCAGACCAACACGGCGTTCATGAACACGCCGGTCACCCACGGCAGCGGCGTCATGGTCGTGACCGCGACCGGCGCGGGCACCGAGCTCGGCAAGATCTCCGGAATGCTGTCGGCCACCGAGAAGGAGGTTCCGCCCCTCACCAAGGAGCTCGACCGGCTGACCCTGTGGATCACGGCGGCGGCGGGCCTCACCATGATCGTGATGTTCGCCCTGGGACGCCAGCGGGACCAGGCCTGGGACGTCCTGTTCGTCAGCGCCGTCTCACTGGCCATCGCCGCCATCCCCGAGGCCCTGCCGACGGTGACCCAGGCGATCCTGTCCGTCGGGAGCCTGAACCTGGCGAAGCGGAACGCCATCGTGAAGGAGCTGCCCTCGGTCGAGACGCTGGCGTTCACGTCGGCGATCAACTCGGACAAGACCGGCACCCTGACGATGAACCAGATGACCGCCGTCGAAGTGCTGAGCCCCACCGACCGGTACACCGTGTCGGGCACGGGCTACGGGCTCGCAGGCAAGATCCACCATGCCGCCGGGTCCGCCGCGGGCATCGAGGACGCGATCCTGCCGTACGTGGTGGCCAGTGACGCCAAGCTGGTGGGCGGCGAGGTGGTGGGCGATCCCACCGAAGGCGCGCTGCTGGTTCTCGCGCACAAGGCCGGCCTGGACACCGACGCCACCCGCGACGCCCTTCCCCGCCTCGCCACCCTCCCGTTCGACCCCGAGTACAAGCTGATGGCCACCTTCCACTCGGCGGCCGACGCCTCCGGGCGGCAGGTCGTGCGCTGCTTCGTGAAAGGGGCGGCCCCGGCCGTGATGGCGCGGGCCGCCACCGCGCTCGCCGCCGGCGAAACGGTGCCGTGGGACGCCGAACTGCTCGGCCGGGCCGAGGCGGCGAGCGAGCGGATGGGCGGCGAGGGCCGCCGCGTGATGGCCGCGGCCACCCGTGACCTGGACCCGGCCGGCTTCGACCCGGAGGGCGACCTGCTCTCGTACGTCACCGATCTGCGGATGACCAGCCTCGTCGGCATGGTCGATCCGCCCCGCGAGGAGGCCAAGGCGGCGGTGGCCGACGCCCAGGCGGCGCACATCCGGGTCCGCTTGGTGACAGGGGACGACGTGACCACCGGGGCGGCGATCGCCCGGCAGATCGGCATCCCGGGCGAGGCCGTCCTCGGCGCCGACTTCGCCGCGATGAGCGAGGACGAGCAGCTCTCCCGCATCGAGGGCATCGGCGTGGTGGGGCGGGTCGCGCCGGAGCACAAGGTACTGCTCGCGAACACGCTCAAGAAGAAGGGCGAGGTCGTGGCGATGACCGGGGACGGTGTCAACGACGCTCCCGCCATCAAGGCCGCGGACATCGGCATCGCCATGGGCAGCGGCACGGACGTGGCGAAGAACGCCGGCCGCATGATCCTCTCCGACGACAACTTCGCCACCATCGTCTACGCCGTGGAACAGGGCCGGACGATCTACGACAACCTCACCAAGTACATCCGGTTCGTGCTGCTCCTGCTGGTCACGTTCGTCCTGACCTTCCTCGGGGCCACCGTCTTCAACATCGCCGCGGGTGAGCCCTTCACCCCTCCGCAGGTGCTGTGGATCCACTTCGTCGTCAACGCCTCCTTCGGCTTCGCGCTCGGCTTCGACCGGGAGAGCGCCGGACTCATGCGGCGCAGGCCTCGCCCGCGCGGGGAATCGGTGCTCACGCGGCCCGTACTCGTCACGGTCGGACTGGGCGGGCTGGCGATCACCGTCCTCCTGCTCGGGCTGATCCAGCTCGGCCGGGCCCGCTACGACAGTGTCGCGACGGGCCAGTCGATCGCGTTCACGGCCTTCTCGCTCTGTCTGATCGTGGCCGCCTTCGAATGCCGCAGCGAGACGGAGTCCGTGCTGACGACCTCCACGTTCGACAGCAAGCAGATGAACTGGGTCGCCCTGGCCCAGATCGTGCTCTCCGTGCTGGTGACCCAGATGGACGGCTTCCAGCGCATCCTCGGGACGACCGAGATCGACGCGCGGCAGTTCGGCTGGGCGCTGCTGTCCGCCCTCGCACTCCTGCTGCTGTGGGAACTGGGCAAGTTCGTGGCCCGCCGGGCGAAGACCGCCTGAGGAAGGCGCGTCCGTGACCACCCGGCACGACGGCCACGGGGCGCTCTCCCGCTTCCGGGCGGTTCCGGGGATCCGCGCGGTGTCGTCCTACCGGCGCGAGTGGCTGGTCAAGGACCTGGTCGCGGGTGTCGTCCTGAACACGCTGCTGGTGCCGCAGGGCATGGCGTACGCGGAGCTGGCGGGCCTGCCGGCCATCACCGGGCTGTACACGACCGTCCTCTGCATGCTCGGATACGCGGTGTTCGGCCCGTCCCGGATCCTGGTGCTGGGTCCGGACTCCTCACTGGGGCCGATGATCGCCGCCACCGTGCTGCCCCTGGTGGCCGCCGGCGGGGATCCCGACCGGGCCGTCGCACTGGCGTCGATGCTCGCGGTCATGGTCGCGGCCATCATGATCCTCGCCTCGGTGGCGAAGCTCGGCTTCATCGCCGACCTGATCTCCAAACCGACGATGATCGGCTACATGAACGGCCTGGCCCTGATCATTCTGATCGGCCAGCTGCCCAAGCTGCTCGGCTTCGAGGTCGAGGCGGACAGCCTGATCGGCGAGTGCGCCGGCCTCGTGCAGAAGATCGCCGACGGGGCGACGGTACCGGCCGCCGCTGCCGTGGGCCTCGGCGGGATCGCCCTGATCCTGGTCCTGCAGCGTTTCCTGCCGAAGGTCCCCGCGGTGCTCGTGATGGTGGTCCTGGCGATCGCCGCGGCCGCCGCCTTCGACCTGGACGAGCGCGGCGTCGGCCTGGTCGGGGTGCTGCCCGAGGGCTTCCCGCCGTTCACGATCCCCGACGTGCGGCTCGCCGACCTCGCACCGCTGCTCGGCGGCGCGCTGGGCATCGCCCTGGTGTCCCTGGCCGACACGATCTCCAACGCGTCCGCCTTCGCGGCCCGTACGGGGCAGGAGGTCCGCGGCAACCAGGAAATGGCGGGCGTCGGGGCGGCCAACCTGGCGGCCGCCCTCTTCCAGGGCTTCCCCGTCAGCACCAGCGGGTCCCGGACGGCGGTGGCTGAGCGCGCGGGGGCCAGGAGCCAGCTCACCGGGGTCGTGGGGGCGGCGCTCATCGTCCTCATGCTCGTGCTGGCTCCGGGTCTGTTCCGCGACCTGCCCCAGCCGGCCCTGGCCGCCGTGGTCATCACCGCGTCGCTGTCCCTGGCCGACGTACCGGGAGCCGTACGGCTGTGGCGGCAGGGCCGGGCGGAGTTCCTGCTGTGCTTCGCCGCCTTCGCCGGCGTGGCGCTGCTCGGCGTGCTGCCCGGGATCGCCATCGCCGTGGGCCTGTCCGTCCTCAACGTCTTCCGCCGTGCCTGGTGGCCGTACGACACCGTACTGGGGCGGGTGCCGGGCCTGGAGGGCCATCACGACATCCGCTCCTACCCGCGGGCCGAGCAGCTGCCGGGCCTGGTGATCTACCGGTTCGACGCCCCGCTCTTCTTCGCCAACGCCAGGGCCTTCCGGGACGAGGTCAGGCGACTGGCCGGCGCGGAGCCGCGGCCGAGCTGGATCGTGATCGCGGCGGAGCCCATGACCGACGTGGACACGACCGCCGCCGATGTGCTGGAAGAGCTCGACGAGGCGCTCAACGCGGAAGGCGTCCACCTCGTGTTCGCCGAGATCAAGGATCCCGTGCGGCGGAAGATCGAGCGGTACGAACTCACCCGGACCATCGATCCCCGGCACTTCTTCCCCACGGTGGAGGCCGCCGTCGCCGCCTTCCGTCTGCGCACCGGAGCGCAGTGGACGTCTCCCGACACCGGCGGGCCGCCCGCCGGACCCGAACCCGGGTCCACCGGCCCCGCGCCCACCGGCGAGAAGTGACCATCCGCCGGGCGGATGGACCGCGATGGCCCCGACAGCCGCCGTCAGGCGGCGCCGTGTCCCGCCGCGGTCCGTCCCATGGTCAGCGCCAGCCGCCGCACCCGGCGCCAGTCCATCGGCGGCTTGGCCCGCGGCACGCCGGGACGGTGCCGGGGCACGCGTACGCGCAGGGCGCCGGACGCGATGCGGCAGTGCACGGGAGTGGACAGGACCAAGGCCTCGCCGTCGACACCGACCGGGATGGTGCGGGCGTCGGCATCGACGACGACCTCGCGGGCGGTGACGGCGGTCAGCCCGCGGCCCTGCCTGCCGTGCAGCAGCAGCCCCGCCGCTTCGGCGGCGCTCGAGACCTCGACGCCCAGCACCCCCAGCCGACCGGAGTCCAGCCGCTCCCGGCGCCCGAGCCCCGCCGAATCACCCTTCTGATAAGGGTTGTTGCTCACCAGTACGGCCTGGGGTGCGTCCAGGACCAGCGCATCCGCACGGACGCTCAGCCGCGATCCGCTGCCGTGGGTCAGCAGATCCGGAAGCATCTCCAAAATGGTGCCGGTCTTGTCGTCGCGGTAGGCCGGACTCTGCACGACCTCCGCGTACACGCCGAACGAGGCGCTGTTGACGAAGACCCGACCGGTGTTCCCGTCCGCCGGTTCTCCCTCATGGATGTAGCCGAGGTCGACGTGCAGTTCGACGGCGTCGGTCAGGGCCTCCAGGCACCGGGAGGGATCCTGCCGGTCCAGGCCCAGGTCCATGGCGAAGTGGTTGCGCGTGCCGGCGCTGATCACCATGAACGGAATGTCGTGCTCCACGGCCACGGCGGCGACCAAAGCCTGTGTGCCGTCGCCGCCCGCGACGCCCAGCAGGTCGGCCCCGTCCTCGACGGCCTGCCGTGCCAGCTCGGCCACGTCCTGGCGCCGGGCCGGATCCAGTACGACGACCTCGGCGCCCAGGGCCCTGGCCCGCTCCGCCAGGCGGAACTTCTCGACCTTTCCGCCACCCGAGCGCGGATTCATGATCAGGAAGGGCCGCTCGGCCCGGCCGGCGGTGTGCTCCGGCATGCTCGGGGCGTCCTCGGCGAGGGCGGCGCTGCCCGCGGCGACGGCCAGCGCCCACAGGGCGAGCGAGACCAGTACGACCCACAGCAGTCCGGCGGCCGAGTACAGGAGGAGGACGGCGAGCGGTGCGCCGACCGCGAGCAGCCCGGCGAGCACCCTGATCCAGCCGGTGTGGGTGAGCATCCACCACCCGCCGGCCGCCGTGAGGACCAGTCCGGCCCATCCCACCGCCATCAGCAGGAGGCTCGCGAGGCCGCCGAACACCACCAGCACCACGAGCGCCGCCAGTCCCGTCGCCAGGGCCAGACGTGCGGTCCAACGCCTGCTCATGGGACCACCTCCCGCCGCTTCACGGGCCGCCGGACAGGAGTCGGCACCCACTTCAGGCTACGAGCGCCGGCACCGCGCGGCCTGCCGACCACGGCCTTGCGCTGCCGGCCACGGCCTTCCGCTGCCGGCCTCTGCCGGCCTGCGGCCGTCCGCGCCGGATGGCACGACCGACCGGGCCTTGGGACCATGGCCGCGGGAGGCACCCATGACCGCTGACCCCCCGCCGGTCCCTGCATCCGCGTCGGAGGAGCCGGCACCGCGCAAGCGCCGCGGGCGGCTGCGCCTGACGCTCCCCGGCTGCTGGGGCGCCCTCGTCCTGGCGTGCCTGTCCTTCACCCCGTCGCTGCTTCCGCGCGGAGGCGTGCTCCAGGGACTGGTCTGCGGCATCAGCGCGGCCATCGGGTACGGGCTGGGCGTGGTCGCCGCGTACGTGTGGCGCGCTTTCGCCGACCGACAGGCGCGCACCCCCTCGCGCAGGTCATGGCTCGCCCTGCTCGTCAGCGCGATCGTGCTCTTCGGCGTCTCGTTCGGGCTCGGACAGTACTGGCAGCACGAGATCCGCCGACTCATGGACGTCACGGACCACAACGTCCTCGCCACCGTCGCCTGCCCCTTCGTCGCCGCTGTCGTCTTCCTGCTGCTGCTCCTGGCCGGGCGGGGGCTCCGGGCCCTGTACCGGTGGGCCGCCCGTCAGCTCGGGCGCTGGATCGGCGGGCGCGCGGCGCGGGTGGTCGGCTGGCTCCTGGTGGCCGCTCTGGCGTGGGCCGCGTTCTCCGGACTGCTGCTGAGCGGCATCGTGAACGCGGCCAACGAGGCGTTCTCGCTGCGTGACACGCAGACCCCGGAAGGCGTGCACCAGCCCACGTCGACACTGCGCTCGGGCGGGCCCGGCTCGCTGGTGCCGTGGGACTCGCTGGGCTACCAGGGCCGGGCGTTCACCGGCAGCGGACCGTCGGCCCGGACCATCGGCGCGTTCACCCACCGTCCGGCGCACGAGCCCATCAGGGCCTACGCCGGGCTGGAGACCGCCGACGACACGGAGGCCCGGGCGGTCCGGGCCGTCGCGGACCTCGAACGGGCGGGCGGTTTCGCGCGCGAGAACCTGCTCGTGGTCACCACCACGGGCAGCGGATGGGTCGACCCCGCCGCCGTGGACTCGTTCGAGTACCTCGCCGACGGAGACGCGGCCAGCGTGGCGATCCAGTACTCGTACCTGCCGTCGTGGTTGTCGTACCTGGTGGACCAGTCCAAGGCGCGCGAGGCCGGCCGCGACCTCTTCGACGCGGTCTACGACAAGTGGTCCAAGCTGCCCCAGGACCGGCGGCCGCGCCTGTTCGTGGCGGGCGAGAGCCTGGGCTCGTTCGGCGGTGAGACGGCCTTCAGCGGGGAGGCCGACCTGCGCAACCGCACCGCCGGCACCCTGTTCGCCGGCCCGCCCAACTTCAACACCCTGTTCCGTGAGTTCAGCGACCACCGCGACACGGGAAGCCCCGAGATCGAGCCCGTCTACCGGGCGGGCCGGACCGTCCGGTTCACCGACGACCCGGCCGCGGGGATCCCTCCCACGGACCGGCCGTGGGACGGCCCCCGGGTGCTCTACCTGATGCACCCGTCCGATCCGATCGTCTGGTGGAGCCCCGGGCTGGCCCTCTCCGAGCCCGACTGGATCGGCGAGCGGCCCGGCTCGGACGTGCTCGGCGCGATGGTCTGGATCCCGTTCGTGACCTTCTGGCAGGTCACCGCCGACCTGCCGTTCGCCACGGGCGTGCCGGACGGCCACGGTCACACGTACAAGGCCTCGTACGTCGATGCCTGGAACGCCGTCATGCGGCCCCAGGGGTTCACCGCGCAGGACCTGGACCGGCTGAAGGACGTCGTCTCGCCGCCGAAATGATCCCGCCGAGCCGGTCAGCGCAGCAGGAACCCGACGAGGTAGCCGAGTGCGTTGACCGCCCAGTGCAGGCCCATGGGTGCCAGCAGGCTGCCACTGCGGCGGCGCAGTTCGCAGAAGAGGACTCCCGCCGCCGCCGTGAACAGCACGGCCCCCAGGACCGCCAGAACGGCCCCGAGCCCGGACTGGCCGACGACCGAGGTCACGGCCGGTTTCGCGGTCGCCAGGTGCAGCGAGGGCAGCACGTGCCACAGGCCGAACAGCAGGCTCGACACGGCGGTCGCCCACACCGCCCCGCGGTCGCGGCGGACCAGACCGTAGAGCACCCCGCGGAAGGCGATCTCCTCCACGAGGACCGTGCCGACGGGGACCAGCACGAAGACGCGGAGCATCACCTCGCCGCCGTCCATCGCGCTGTACCGCCGGTCCTCGAACAGCGTCCTGGTGGCCGGCAGCAGGGCCCCGGCCAGGTAGACGACGGCGACCAGGCCGATCAGGGCCAGCGCCCAGCGGGCACCGCGGGCCCGCGTGCCCGGCGCCAGCCCCGCGTCCGCGAGGGTGCCGCCGGCCCGGCGGAGCACGCCGAGCAGCACGGCGCTCACCACGACGGCCGTCACCACGCCCCAGAGGCCCGACCAGCGGTGCAGGGCCAGGTTGGCGGCGACGAGGACGGCCACCGTGACTCCCACGGCCGGCCAGGTGCCGATCGGCCGTCGACGCCGCGCTGCGTCATCGCGGGTGCTGCGGGTCATGGGAACCCACCTGGTGTCACCGGTTGAGCACGAGGTCCTCCGCGGCCGCGGAGTCCCCCTCCGCTGTCGTGGCAAGGGGGAACTCCGTCCAGACGGTCTTGCCGTCCCGGGTGTAGCGGGTGCCCCACCGTTCGGTGAGCTGGGCCACCAGGAAGAGGCCGCGCCCGCCCTCGTCGGTGGTGCGCGCCCGTCGCAGGTGCGGAGCGGTGCTGCTGCTGTCGGAGACCTCGCAGACCAGGCTGCGGTCGCGGATGAACCGCAGGGTCAACGGCGTGCCGCCGCCGTACCGGTAGGCGTTGGTGACCAGTTCACTGACGACCAGTTCGGCGGTGAAGGCCAGCTCCCCAAGACCCCACCCGGTCAGTGTGGTCTCCGTCAGGCGCCGTGCCCGGGCGGCGGCGGTCGGCTCTGCGGGCAGTTCCCAGGAGGCGATCTGCTCCGGCGCCAGCACGCGGGTGCGGGCGAGCAGCAGTGCGACGTCGTCCGGTGGGTGATCCGGAAGCAGGGCGCTCTGCACGTCCGTGCAGGTCTCCTCCAGCGAGCGGCCGGGCCGGGACAGGACTTCCCGCAGCCGCGAGAGCCCCTCGTCGAGGTCGAGGCCACGGGCCTCGACCAGGCCGTCCGTGTACAGCGCCAGCAGACTTCCCTCGGCGAGTTCCAGCTCGGCGGACTCGAACGGGAGTGCGCCCAGCCCCAGCGGCGGACCCTCGGGAAGGTCGGGCACGCCGACCGTGCCGTCGGAGGTCACCACGACGGGGGGCACGTGACCCGCCCGGGCCAGGGTGCAGCGCCGGGAGGTGGGGTCGTAGACCGCGTAGAGGCACGTCGCGCCGACGATCTGCTCTCCCCGCGCGTGTCCGTCGGCAGGTCCCTGCTCGGCTGCCAGGCGGTTGACCAGGTCGTCCAGGTGGGAGAGGACCTCGTCCGGCGCGTAGTCGAGGCCGGCCAGGGTGTGTACGGCCGTGCGCAGGCGGCCCATGGTGGCCGCGGCGTGCAGACCATGGCCGACGACGTCGCCGACGACGAGGGCGACGCGAGCTCCGGAAAGGGGGATGACGTCGAACCAGTCCCCGCCGACGCCGGTGGCGGGATCGGCCGGCAGATAGAGGTGCGACACCTCGACCGCGCTGTACTCGGGCAGCGCCTGCGGCAGCAGGCTGCGCTGGAGCGTCAACGCGGCCTGATGCTGCTGGGTGTAGCGGCGGGCGTTGTCGATGCACAGGGCGGCCCGCGCGGCGAATTCCTCCGCGAGCGTGAGGTCGTCCTCCTCGAACGGCTCGGGCCGCTCGGCCCGCCACAGGCTGAGCAGGCCCAGGAGCACGCCGCGGGCCGTCAGCGGTACGACGATCAGCGAGTGGGCCGCCAGGCCGAGGGCGCGCCGTCTGCGCTCCTGATCCTGGAAGTACCAGCCGGGGCTGGTCCGGAGCACCGGCTCCAGGATGGACTTCTGTTCGGCGAGGCACCTGGCGTGCGAGGTGCGGGGGTCGAACCGGAAGACTTCGCCGGCGGAGTACATCACCTGCAGCGCCTCTGCCACGACCGATTGGACGGCCATTCTGCGGACCGGTCCACCCGCCTCCCGGGCCGGCTCCTCGCCCCGGGCCACCGACTCCAGCAGATCCACCGAGACGGCGTCCGCGAGGTCGGGGACGGCGACTTCGGCCAGTTCCCGGGTGGTCTGGCCGAGATCCAGTGTGGTCCCGATGCTGGTGCTCGCCCGGTTGAGGAGGGCGAGCCGCCGCCGGGCCCGGTAGCGGTCGGTGACGTCCTCCACCAGTTGGGTGACTCCGAGGATCCGGCCCGAGGGGGCCTGCATCCGGAACGCCGACACCGAGACCACCCGCTCGTGGTCGGGGTCGCTCCTCAGGCGGCAGGGCTGCTCGGTGAAGATCAGCGGGGCGCCCGTCTCCAGCACCCGGCGCAGCCGGGTCTCGATGGTCTTCACGTCCGGGCCGATGAGGAAGTCGCCGATGCGCCGGCCCCGGATCTCCGCCGCGGAAAGCTGCGTGAACCGGGCCAGCGCCCGGTTGATCCGCAGGACGCTGAGGTCGGGGGCGTGGACGGACAGGCCGATCGGGGAGCGTCGGAACAGACCATCCAGGACCGACCGATCGGTCTCCCACCGGAGCACCTCCTCCGCCGGGGCGACGACGAGGAACCACTCGCGCGCCGAGCCGGCGCGGATGACGGCGCGGGCGCGGAAGCCCAGGTCCACCCGTCGCCCGCTGCGGTGCAGGACGGGCAGGATGCCGGACCAGCCCCCGTCGCGCTCGCACGCGGCCGCCGCGTCGACGACCGCCTCACGGTCACCGGGGTCGAACAGGAATTCCGAGGCCACGCGGCCCAGCACCTCCTCGGGCGGGTAGCCGAGGTGCTCCTGTGCGCGCTCGCTCCAGCCGACGACCCTGCCGTGGTCGTCCAGAACGGCGGAGGCGGAGTGGTGCAGCGCGAACGGGTCCTGGGGCGCTTCGCCCGAACCAGGCGCCGGTGCGTCCATCGCTGCCACCCTTCGACCTGCCGAACGGACCGCACAGCGGGCATTACCGCAGCGACTACCCGGAGTGATCGCAGACCACGGGACGGGCAGTCGGCTCACCTTCAGTATCGCCGCGCCGCCGTACGTCGGCAGAAGGTCGTCCACCGCGTGCACCGAAGTGGCATGCGGGCCGGCAGGTGGGGTGGCATGCGGAGTGGCGTGCCGCCTTCGGAGTAATGACCGATTTGCCTGTGACGCCATGCCACGCTGTGGTCCCCATTGATCAGGGTCGTGTCAGGAGCACCGGGCGTTCGTGATGGCAGGAAACGAGGAAGCGAAGCAGCCAGGGCAGCCGCACCTTCCCGACCTGCACGTACGTCTGCGTGCCGAGTTGGACAGGATCGACGAGCAACTGCGCTCCCTGCTGGCCGCCATGGACCGGCTGCAGGGCCTGCTGGACGCGGTGGTGTCCATCAGCCGGGAGGTGGAGCTGACCGACGTACTGCACCGGATCGTGACCACCGCCATGGACTTGGTCGGGGCTCGCTACGGGGCACTGGGCGTACTCGGCGAGTCCGGCGCGCACTTGGAACAGTTCATCACCGCCGGCCTGTCCGAACGGGAGCGCGCCGATCTGGCCGAGACCGGTCTGCCCCGCGGTCTGGGTGTCCTCGGGCACCTGATCCACCATCCCGAACCCCTGCGGGTCGACAGCATCTCGGCCCATCCGTCGTCCGCCGGGTTCCCGTCCGGCCACCCGCACCTGCACACCCTGCTCGGTGTCGCCATCAGCGTCCGCGGCGAGATCTACGGTGACCTCTACCTCTCGGAGCGGCGCGACGGGCGTCCCTTCGACGTCCACGACGAGAACGTCGTCGTCGCCCTGGCCAGTGCCGCCGGAATCGCCATCGAGAAGGTCCGCCTGTTCGAACAGGTTCGCCTCGGGGCCGAGCAGTTCCAGCGGCTTCTGCTGCCCACCCTGCCGGACCTGCGGCCTTTCACCGCCGCCGCCATCTACCGGCCGGCTGCCGAGCCCAGCCAACTCGGCGGGGACTGGTACGACGCCATCCAGCTGGCCGACGGCGTCGTGGCGGTCGTCATCGGCGACGTGGTCGGTCACGACCTGAAGGCCGCGGCCTCCATGGCCTCCACCCGCAACATGCTGCGGGCCCTGCTGTTCGACCAGGGCAATCCGCCCAGCGCCATCCTCGCCCAGCTCGACCGCACCCTGCACGCCATCACGAGCAATCCCGTCACCACCACGACCCTGGCGCGCATCGAACCCGAGGAACCGGGCTGGCGGCTCCACTGGAGCACCGCGGGCCACGTCCCACCGCTGCTGATCACCCCCGGGCGCCCGGTGGAGTACCTCTTCGCCGAGCCCGGGGTACCGCTCGGGGTCGACCCCGAGCAGCCCCGCCCCGACCACTCCCGCTTCCTGCCCCCGGACTCCACCGTGGTCTTCTTCACGGACGGGCTGGTCGAACATCCCGAGCATCCCATCGACGAGAGGCTCAACCGGCTCACCGATCTCGCCACCCTGTACGCCGCCCTGCCCCTGCAGGAGTTCGTTCAGGCCTTGGCCGATCACCACCCGAGCGACGGTCACGACGACCTGGCCATCCTCGCCCTGCGCACCCCGCACCTCTGATCCCCGTGCGTCACGTCCAGCGCGCCGGTGCCATGGAGGATCCGGGGGATCCGACGGATGATGGACTTCGGGGCGATGTCGATGCGGAGGTGTCGCCTGATGACCGCCGCGCGGCCTGAACGGCTCCGGAAGGCAGGCTTGGCCGCCCTGGAGATCTGCGCCGTTGCCGCGCTGTACTACGGCTCAGCCACGCTGGGACTGATCCAGCAACTGGTGGGAGGCCAGGTCACCCCGCTGTGGCCGCCGACCGGTATCGCCCTGGCGAGCCTGCTCCTGTGCGGTCTGCGGGTCTGGCCCGGCATCGCGCTGGGCGCGTTCCTGGTCAACGCCCCGCTCGGCCCGTCGATCCCGGCCGTGCTCGCGATCGTGTCGGGAAACACCCTCGCGCCCGTCTGCTCGTACGTGCTGCTCCGTCGTACCGGGTTCCGTACGGAATTGGACCGTCTGCAGGATGCGCTGGGCCTGATCTTCCTGGGCGCGCTCACCGGGATGCTGATCAGCGCGACGGTGGGCAGCGGGACCCTGGCCCTCTCCGGTGCGCTGAGCGCCGAGGACTTCTGGCCGACGTGGTCGGTCTGGTGGACGGGCGACGCGATGGGCGTACTGGTGGTGACGCCCGTCCTGCTCGTCCTCCGCTTCGCACACTGGCCGAAGGACGCGCGGCCGGCCCGTTGGGCGGAGGGGCTGCTGCTTCTGGCGGCCACGGTGTTCGTCGGTTTCCTCGAGACCAGCAGCACGCCGCTCATCTTCCTCGGCTTCCCGCTGCTGATCTGGGCGGCCTTCCGCTTCCAGCTGGCCGGGGCTGCGCTCTGCGCCCTGTCCGTGTCGACCTTCGCCATCGTCGCCGCCGCCCGCGGCTCAGGCCCGTTCGCCGGTCACGACCTGCTCACCAACATGATCACCCTCCAGGCGTTCAACGGTTCCTCCTCGCTGACCGCGCTGCTGGTCGCGGCCACCGTCAGCCAGCGCAACCAGACCCAGAAGGAGATCGCGCGAGCCTGCGGTCTGCTGGCCGACATGGCGGCCAAAGCCACCGCCGGCGGCCGCCGCCCGAGGCTCCCCGATCGCGGGGACGGGACGGAAACGGACGGCGGACGAACCGAGAGGCCGACGTGATGTGCCCTGCAGACGGCACGACCACGGGCTGACCACCGGGTCAGCCGGCCTGCACCGGCCCTCCGCGGCGCGGTGGTCGAGCACGTCGCCGAGGGCGTTGCAGAGTCCCGAAAATACCCCCGGGGGTACCCGTGCTACGCTCGAAATATACCCCCGGGGGTAATTCTCGCGAGAAGGAGCGAACAGCGTGTTCTTCATCGACACCCTTGATCTGGAAGGGCTCGGCAACCGCAGCTACCTGGCAGGCGGCGCCCACACGGCCGTGGCGGTGGACCCGCCGCGTGACATCGACCAAGTGCTCACCGCGGCGGCCCGGCGGGGGGTGCGGATCTCCCACGTCGTGGAGACCCACGTCCACAACGACTACGTCACCGGCGGCCTGGACCTGGCCCGCATCACCGGCGCCGCGTACCTGGTGCCCGCTGCGGCCCGGGTGTCCTTCGCCCGCACGCCGGTCCATGACGGCGACACCGTCACGGTGGACGAGGGGATCGCGCTGCGGGCACTGGCCACCCCCGGCCACACCCCGCACCACACCTCCTACGTCCTGGAGGAGCAGGGTTCGGCCGTCGCCGTGTTCACGGGAGGTTCCCTGCTGATCGGGACGGTCGGACGGCCCGACCTGGTCGAGCCGCGACTGACGCAGGAGCTGGCCCGCGCCCAGCACTCCTCCGTACACCGGCTGGCGTCCGAACTGCCGGACGAGACCGAGGTTCTGCCCACCCACGGGTTCGGCAGCTTCTGCTCCTCCGCCCGGGCCGAAGGGGACGCCACCACCATCGGCAGGGAAAAGGCGGGCAACGATGCCCTGGTCCAGGACGTCGACGCCTTCGTCTCCGCCCTGCTGGCGGGACTCGACGACGTGCCCGCCTACTACACCCACATGGGACCGGCCAACGCCGCGGGACCGGCCCCGGTCGACCTCACCGCACCGCCCGTGGCGGACGCCGCCGACATCGCCGCCCGGCTGGCCGCCGGGGAGTGGGTCGTCGACCTGCGCAGCCGCATCGCATTCGCGGAAGGGCACGTGGCGGGGTCGTTCAACTTCGAGGCCGAGGGGAAGATCGCGACCTACCTTGCGTGGCTGATCCCCTGGGGCAGACCTGTGACGCTGCTCGCGGAGTCCCCCGGTCAGCTGGCGAAGGCGCAGCGGGAGCTGGCCCGCGTCGGGATCGACCGCCCGGCCGCCGCAGCCACCGGAGAGCCGGCCGATTGGATCTCCGCGCACGAACAGCCGCGAGGCTTCCCGCGGGCCACGTTCGCCGACCTCGCCGACCTCGCCGCCTCGGACCCCTACGAGCACCGGATCGTGCTGGACGTACGGCGGGACTCCGAACGCGCGCAGGGCTGGATCAAGGACTCGATGCACATCCCGATCCACCAGCTGCACCGACGCCAGGACGAAATACCGGCCGGAGTGGTGTGGGTGCACTGCGCGGGCGGGATGCGCGCGGGGATCGCGGCCTCCCTGCTCGACGCCGCCGGGCGCGACGTCGTGGCCGTCGACGACTCCTTCGACGCCGCCCGGCGCGCAGGCCTCCCGATGGCCACCGGACCCCGCTGCGGCAGCTGACGCCCCGCCCTCCCCGTTCCCGACGAGAGAAGGACCCCGATGATGTTCCCCTTCCGGCGCCGCCCCGCCCGTGTGACCCCAGCCGCTGCGCATCAGCGTGCCCGTGACGAGGGCGCCGTCCTCCTCGACGTACGCGAGCGGGCGGAATGGACGGCCGGGCACGCACCCGGCGCCGTGCACGCCCCGCTTTCCGCCCTGCTGGCCGGGGCCGACCTGCCCCGGGACGCCCGGGGACGGCCGCTGATGGCGATCTGCCGCTCCGGACACCGGTCCCGGCAGGCCGTGAGACTCCTGACCGAACGGGGAGCCGAGGCCGTCGACGTCACGGGCGGCATGAACGCCTGGGCCGCGGCGGGACTGCCGGTCGTCGACGGCCACGGAGACCACGGCTCGACAGCGTGAGCACGCTCGTCCTCGCCCTGATCGCGGGAGCCGTCGTCGGCTTGGCACTCGGCGCCCTGGGCGGCGGCGGCAGCGTGCTCGCGGTCCCGGCCCTGATCTACCTGCTCGGCTTCACCCCGGCCGCCGCGACCACCGCATCCCTGATCATCGTCACCGCCACCTCCGCCACCTCCCTCTACTCCCACGCCACCTCCGGCAACGTCCACTGGAGAACCGGCTCCCTCTTCGCAGCCGCCGGCATCCCTCCCGCCGTGGCGGCAGCCGCCCTCTCGGCACATCTGCCCGGACAGCTGCTCACCGCGGCGTTCGCAGCCGTCGCGGGCCTCGCGGCCCTGCGCATGCTCAAGTCCCCCGCACCCGAGAGCGCGCTCCGCCCGGTCCGCCCGGTCCGCCCCGTACGGGCCGCCGGAGCCGGCGCGGGCCTGGGCGCGGTCACCGGATTCCTGGGCGTCGGCGGCGGGTTCCTCGCCGTCCCCGCCCTCGTGGGAGTGCTGGGCCTGAAGATGCGGGCGGCCGTCGGAACCAGCCTCCTCGTCATCACCGTCAACTCGCTCGCCGCGCTCACCGTCCGTACGGGCAGCGCCGCGCCTCTGGACTGGGCGGCCGTCGCGCCCTTCACCGGGGCGGCGATCCTCGGCGCCCGGGACGGAAAGCGCCTGGCCGCCGCGGCCAAGGGCCGGACCCTGCAACGGATCTTCACGGTCGTACTGCTCTCCGTTGCGGCCTCCATGCTCATCGACGCGCTCCGCTGACAGCGGACGCACCCCGCGACCACACCCCCGGGCGCTCGCCCGGTGTCCGCACCCGGACACCGCCCACAACCGGCAGGAGCCAGTCGTCATGACCACCCCCCACACCCTCAGCGCCCAGCAGGCCCGCACCCGCCTGCACGAGCTCACCGTCCTCGACGTGCGCACTCCCGGCGAGTACGCGGCAGGTCACCTGCCCGGCGCCCTGAACATCCCGCTCGACCGGATCCCACACGCTCTTCCCGCCATCCGCCACGCCGCCGACCGCGGCGACGTCCTCGTCGTCTGCGCCTCCGGAGCACGCTCCGACAGCGCCCGCCGGACGCTCGCCGAGCACGGCATCGACACCGCCACCCTCGCAGGGGGAACCGGCGCCTGGGCCGCAGCGGGACACGACCTCCACCGCCCCGGGCAAGCCTCGCGCACCACGTGGGGCATGGAACGCCAAGTCCGCCTGACCGCCGGCGCCCTCGTCCTCGCGGGCCTCGTCCTCGGACCGGTCCACCCCGCTTTCCTGCTCGTCTCCGCCGCGGTCGCCGGCGGCCTCACCTACTCCGCCCTCACCGACACCTGCGGCATGGCGGCCGTCCTCGCCAAACTCCCCCACAACCGGCCCCGGCCCGGCGACATCAATGCCACCCTCACAAGGCTCCTCGATCACTGACCGCAGAAGCCAGATACCCCCTGGGGTACCATGGAGCGGACAGCACGCCACGCAGGAGGTACCCGGTGAAGATCGACGACGACGCAGTCGGCTCAGTCCTCAACCGGCTGCGCCGCGCCCAGGGACAGCTCGCCGGCGTCATCGCCATGATCGAGGCCGGACGCGACTGCAAGGACGTCGTCACCCAGCTCGCCGCCGTCTCCAAGGCGCTCGACCGCGCCGGCTTCAAGATCGTCGCAAGCGGCATGCGCCAGTGCATGGACAACGCCGACGGAACCCAGGCCCCCATGACCGAGGAAGAACTCGAAAAGCTCTTCCTCACCCTCGCCTGACAGGCACCCGGACAACCGCACGGGCCGTTCCGGTGAGCGCCGGGATGCGCATTCGGGTATTGGTTGGTCAGGTACGTCGCCGTCCGCACGGGCATGGAGGTCACCACGTGGTCTCGGGCCGGGCTTGAGCAGGCTTCTGCAGCCGACTCGGATCGCCATGAGGAACTGTTGGTCAATCCCGCGGTGCCCACCCTGGTGGGGCAGCGTGGCCGGATCGACTGCGGCGGCCTTCGCCATTTCGTGGTGCGCTACGGCAACTTCCACCAGCTCGTGGTGCCCATCGACGACCGGAGCCACCTTTCGGTGGCGCTGGAAACCACCACCGACCCCCGGCACTACGCCGAGCGTGCCGTCGCTCTCGTCGGCTCCGACTGATCGCGCTCGCAGACCGTGCAGGAGCCTGTCGGGCACCAGCCACAAGGTCTCCAGGTGCGGAGTGCTCGGCCAGCGCCCGCAGGAGGGGCTGCAATGGAGCCCCCGCCCAACGGGCCGGACCGTCCGGTGAGGGCAGGGGCAGCAGGTTGGGGTCCTCGTCCAGCGGCACTGCGAAGAGCGCCGGCGCCGGCCGGTCGGCGCGCACCACCAGCGCCGGCATCCGCGAGCCGCGGCGGACGGGTTCACAGAGCACTACGCCCGGCGGCAGCACCGCACGCAGTTCCTGGAAGGTGGGTGGATGTCCATGTGCGCGGAGGCGGGCCGGCCGGGACGCGGGAGGACTCCGCCTCGTACTCGTCCTTGCTCCATCCCGCGTTCCCGGTCGTGCAACCGCGCCAGCTGCTGCGGGAGTTCAGGTGACACGGAGTAGCCGAACACCTCCGGCAGCAGTCGGGACCGGCTGCGCTCGGCCGGCTCGACGGCGTAGGCCGGGGTGAGGCGGGAAGCCCGCCCGTCGACGATGAGCTCGATCAGCCGGGCGGGGGTGAGGTCCAGGTCGATGCGGGTGTCGCCGTCACTGACACGTCCCCGCAGCCGCTCGACGAGATCCACGACGGTCAGAAGCTCGGTGGTGAGGCCCGGCCGACCGACAACCAGGCAAGGGGCCCGCCGTTGCCGGAACCGGCCCCACGAACCCTGTCACCCGATCGTGGCCGCCGCGGACCACCGCCCGAAGGTCAGCGCACCCGGCCGCGTGCCTTGAGCGGCACCGGCGGGAGTTGCGGAGCGGGGATCGGTGGGCCGTCGTAGCCCTTCACCTCGCCGTAGCGGGTGCCGTTCGTCCAGGCTTCGCGGAACTCCTCGATGTCCGCCTGGCTGCGCCCGATCCAGTTCCAGAACATCACGATCTCCTCCTCGAACGGCTCACCGCCCAGGAGCATCAAGCCGGCGTCCGAGGTCGCGCGTACGGGGAGTTCCGTGCGGCCGCAGCCGAGGTAGAGCATCGAGCCGGGGAGGACCGGGACGCCGTCCACGTGCGCCTCGCCCGACATCGACAGCACCGCGTACTCGAAGTCCGGGTCGAGCGGGATCCGGGTCTGCGTGCCCGCCGCCAGGGCCAGGTCCGCGCCGACGATCGGGCTGTACGCCGTGCCCGGCGAGGTCGCCGTGTCCAGGGTGCCCAGGATCACCGTCGCCGTCAGGCCCGGGGCGGTCACCTGCGGGAGCTCCGCGTGGTGCTGGAAATGGGGTTCCACGTTCCGGTGTTCGTCCGGCAGGGCAACCCACAGCTGGGCGCCGTGCAGGATGCGGCCGTGCGAGCGCGGGCTCTCCTCCGAGTGGCTGATCCCGCGGCCCGAGGTCATCAGGCCGAGCTCCCGCGGTCGGATCGTCTCGAGACTGCCCACGCTGTCCCGGTGCAGCACCTCGCCGTCGTGCAGCCAGCTCACGGTCTGGAGCCCGGAGTGCGGGTGCGGGGCGACCTGCATGCCGGGCTCGCCCGCGATGTCGTCCGGGCCGTAGTGGTCGACGAAGCACCAGGCGCCCACCATGCGGCGGCCCAGGTTCGGCAGGAGTCGGCGGACCTCGGTGGATTCCCCGAGCTTGACCGTGCGCGGGCTGAGGAGCTCGCGCACGGGTTCGGCCACGACGAAGCCGCGGCCGCCGCAGGCGGAGAGAGCGGGCTGGCGATCGAGATTGCTCATACCGCACAACCTAGTACCGCCGCCCGTGCCGCGTTCGGTGGAATGTCCGGCCGCCGTCACGTGTTGGGGCAGGCGGACGGTCAGGCAAAGACGCCACCTGAACGGCGGAAGGGATCCCGATGAACTCGCCGACGACATACTTCGAGCACGGCACGGCGGCCGAGCGCTGGGAGCGCGCCCGGCTCTTCTTCGACGCGAAGGAGTACGCGACGGCCGCGGCCATCCTGGACGCGCTGGCCGGCGAAACGCCTGACCAGCTCGCTCCCCGGCTGCTGCTGGCCCGCGCCTACTACCACTCGGCCCAGCTCTCCCGCGCCGAGCGCGAGCTCCGCGCCATCCTCGAGCGCTGGCCGGTGGAGGACTACGCGCAGCTGATGCTCGGCCGGACGCTGGAGCGCCAGGGCCGGGCCGACGAAGCCCGCCCCCACCTGCGGATGGCCGCCGCGATGGCGGGCGAGTTCCCCGAGCGCTGAGCGAGTGGTGCGGGGCCGGGCCGCCGCCTCGGTTAGCCTGGGGTCACGATGAACCGTCTGACCACGCCTTTCGGCTCCTACGAGCTCACCCGCTTCCCCGAAGACCCGCGCGACCAGCTCCGCGCCTGGGATGCCGCCGACGAGTACCTGCTGCGCCACCTCGACTCCGGTACGGGGGAACACGGCCCGGTGGACCTGGCCGGCGCCGGGCAGATCACGATCCTCGGGGACCGCTGGGGGACGCTCACGACGGCCCTGGCCGCGTACCACCCGACGCAGATCACCGACTCCTACCTCTCCCGGGCCGGCACCGCCGGGAACCTGGACCGCGCCGGGATCGGCACCGCCAAGTCCACGGTGCGGCTGCTGACCACGCAGGACGCGCCGCCCGAGCGGATCGACGTACTCCTCGTGCGGGTGCCGAAGAGCCTGGCGCTGCTGGAGGACCAGCTGTACCGGCTGGCGCCGCACGTGCACGCCGGCACGGTCATCGTGGGCACGGGCATGGTCAAGGAGATCCACACCTCCACCCTGAAGCTCTTCGAGAAGATCCTCGGCCCGACCAGGACCTCGCTCGCCGAGAAGAAGGCCCGCCTGATCTTCTGCACGCCGAACGCCACCTCGACGCGCGCCGTCGACCCGTGGCCGGTGACGTACACGCTGGACGAGGACGCGGGCTCGGGCGCCGGCCTGACCGCCGTCAACCACGCCGGCATCTTCTGCGCCGACCGCCTCGACGTCGGCACCCGCTTCTTCCTCCAGAGCATCCCGAACAACACGGGCGGCGCCCGGGTCGTGGACCTGGGCTGTGGGAACGGCATCGTCGGCACGGCGGTCGCGGTCGCGGACCCCAGGGCCGAGATCGTGTTCACCGACGAGTCGTACCAGGCCGTAGCCTCGGCGAAGGCCACCTTCCGCGCCAACGTCCAGCACGAGCGCGAGCGGGCCGACTTCCTCGTCGGCGACGGCGTGGCCATGCTGGACCCGGGCTCGGTCGACCTGGTGCTGTGCAACCCGCCGTTCCACTCCCACCAGGCGACGACGGACGCGACGGCGCTGCGCATGTTCGCCCAGTCGCGCAAGGTGCTGCGCCCGGGCGGTGAGCTGTGGGTGGTCGCCAACCGCCACATGGGCTACCACACCCACCTGCGCCGCCTCTTCGGCAACAGCGAAGTCGCCGCGAGCGAACCGAAGTTCGTGGTGCTGCGGGCGGTCAAGCAGGAGGAGCGGCCGCGCCCCGTGTGACCTGCCGGTACACCCACCGGTAGCTCCCCCTGTTCGTCCTACACTCGGCCGCGTGAGCAGCCAGGTACGAGAAGACGACGGTACGGACGGCAGTGCGCGGAGCCGTACGGACGCCGGCCCCGACGGCACGCGCTACCGCCGGGAGGACCTGGCCCGCGCGGCCGGCGTCAAGGTGCGCAACCTGCGCTACTACCAGGAGCGCGGGCTGCTCCCGCCGCCGCGCCGCGAGGGCCGCATCGCCTGGTACTCCGCGGACCATCTGACCCGGCTGCGCCTGATCAGCGATCTGCTCGGGCGCGGGTACACCGTCAACGGGATCGCCGAGCTGCTGCACGCCTGGGAGGCGGGCAGCGGGCTTTCCCAACTCCTGGGACTGGAGCGGGCGATGACCCGCGACTGGGTCCACGAGGAGCCGGTCACCATGACCCTGGCCGAGCTGCGCGAGCTGTTCGGCCCGGCGGGGACGGCCGAGGACACCCGGCGGGCCGCGGAGCTGGGGTACGTACGGATCGACGGCGACCTGGTCACGCACCGGAGCCGGCGGCTGCTGGAGGCGACGCTCGCGCTCGTGCGCCAGGGCGTGCCGCTCGCCGAGATCCTCGACGCGGGGGACTTCGTACAGACGCAGGCGGCCGCGCTCGCCGACCGGTTCGTCGGACTTTTCCGGCGGCATGTGATCGGACCGGACGGACTGGAGCGACTTTCGGCCACCCAACTGGATCACATCTCGGACGCGGTCGCGGCGCTGCGTCCGGTCGCGGGCGAGGTCGTGGCTTCGGAGTTCGCCCGGGCGATGGCCCGGCGGGTGGAGGCGGAGGTCGCGGAACTGATCCGCAAGAACCCCTGAAGCGACGCCGGAAGCGGTGACCGATCGGTAGGAGTCGGCCGAAAAGGCACGGTCGAACAACCTTGCCAACCCCCATTGGCACTCTTACATTCAACTCGTCGGTAACAACGGTGCACAGCCGAAATAAGGGATGATCTCATGGCAGATTCCCCCAACTTATCGGATACCTCCGCCCCGCCCGGCAGAGACGGCGGCAGCGAAGACGCGGGAGGCGGCCGCGTCCGCTGGCGCCGCTTCGCCGTCCTGACCGTCCCCGCCATCGCCGTGACCGCGGGCCTCGGCATCGCCCTCGCGCAGGGCGCGCTCGCCGCCTCCTTCGCCGTGTCGGGCCAGCAGTTCAAGGTGTCGGCGACGAGCCTGGAGGGCGAGGGCTTCGCCCAGTACGGCAGCATCGATGTCAACGCCCGCGAGGAGCTCATCCCGGTGGCGGTCACCGCCATCAAGGAGGCCAAGCTCCACAGCCTCTGCCAGTCCGTGGTGACCACGCTCCCGGTCGTCGGCGACATCTCGCTCAACCTCACCGCGGGCAAGAAGGCCCCCGTCGAGGCCAGCAACCTGTTCGTCGACGCCACCCAGCTCTCCGGTGACGCCGTGTTCAGCAACATCGAGATCGGCCGCGACGCCTCCACCCTCGACAAGGGGCCGGCGGAAGCCGTGGGCATGCAGGACCTGTTCGCCCAGCAGGCGGACACCGTCAGCATCACCGATCTCCAGCAGACGGCCTGGGCCACGAACGCGGGCACGTTCAAGCTCTCCGGGCTCAGCATGAACATCAGCAAGGGCAAGAAGGAATGCTTCTGAACCTCTGGCGGCGGTGGCGGCAGTGGCGTCGGGGCAGGCCGTTCTGGGGAGGGTTCTTCGCCGTCCTCGCCGGGGCGGAGATCTGCGCCCTGCCGCTCGCACCGCTGAAGGTGATGCTCCAGCAGGGCATCGCGGGCATCCCGTCCGTCCTGATGGGCATCGTCATGATCGTGCTCGGCCTCACCGCCTGGTTCTCGCCCGCGCAGCGCAGCCTCGCCGGTGTCCTCACCACGCTCATCGCCACCGCCGCGCTGGTCATGTCGAACCTCGGCGGTTTCCTGATCGGCACCCTGCTCGGGATCCTCGGCGGCGGGCTGATGTTCGCCTGGCAGCCGAACGCCGCCGCCCGGCGCCCCTCCCCCGAGCCGCAGTCCCCCACCCCCACAGGAACCACCTCCACCGGAACCTCCACCGGACCCGTCTCCACCGGACCCACCCCAACCGGCACCACCGCGCACCCCGATCCCCAAGGAGCACAGCCATGAGCCGCACGCGTACCGCGCTCGCCCTCGGGTTGGCCGCCGCCGGAGCGCTGTCGGTGGCCTCGGTCACCGCCACCGCCGCGCCCGCGCCGCTGGCCGGATCGACCACCGTCACCCCGGCCGGGCATTCGTTCAATGCCACCCTCAGCGGCAAGGCCACCCTCAAGGCCGGTTCGGTGACGGTGACTTGTACGGTCTCCGTCTCCACCGGCACGGTCCCGGCCGCGCCCGGGAACCAGAACTCCTCCGGCCCCGTCTCCTCTCCGATCTCCCCGCCGACGTACAGCTCCTGCACCTCCAGCATCTGGGGAGTGACCCCGACCGTCACCACCAGCGGTTCCTGGTCGGTGTCGATGCAGAACGGCTCGCCGATCACCGCCACCATGACCGTCCCGGTCGGCGGCCTCGTCGTACAGACGTCCGGCCTGGCCACCTGTACGGTCACCGCCGCCCCGACCGCCCCGGCGAACGTCGCCGGGACCTGGGCGAACGGCGCCCCGCCGAGCCTGACCTTCACCAACGCCTCCGTGCCGGTCACGGTCACCGGCGGGTTCGGCTGCCCGACCAGCGCGACCTCGTCCGTCTTCAACGCCGTGTACAAGGTCACCGACACGACCGACCCGGCGCAGCAGATCACCGTCGGCCCCTGACGGCCCGCTGCGGCCCTCCTGCGAAAGGGGGCGCAGCCGAGGAGGCCCGCCGGCCCCGGATCGCTCCGGGGCCGGCGGGCCTTCCCGCACGCACGGCCGGATCCTCAGCGGTGCGCCGGGAACTCCACCACCTGCTGGTAGGTCGGCCGGTTCTGCCAGTTGATCTGCGGGTGGCTCAGCCCGCCCACCGGGCGCTGCACGATCGAGTCCGCGCACCACTGGTTGCCGGCCGCGCAGGTCCCGTCGGCCGGGTAGACGGACGCCGGGGTGGCGGCGGCCGCCTGCCCCAGCGTGGCCGCCATCGCGTCCCGGCACGCGGACAGCGAGCCGCCTCCGCAGTACGCCTTGGCCAGCGGACCGGCCACCGGACGCCCGAGCACCGTCCGCAGGTCCTTGTCCGCGTAGCTCCACCAGCCGTACTGGAACGCCGACCCGGCATGTGAACCAGTGGGCCCGTGGCCCGCGTTGGGTGCTTCGTCCACGGTCAGCGAGGCCCGCAGGGCGTCGTACAGCGGCGCGCCGAGGCCCGGCTTGAACTCGGCCTCGATCAGCAGTGGCCACCAGGCGTCCATGATCCGGACGGCGTCGGCGTGCGCGTACGCCTTCGAGCCCTGCGCGGTCTCCTTCCGCTCCGTTCCCGACGCCTGCCACGCGGCCAGCTTGTCGACGGCGGCGGCCACCGCCGGATCGGTGACCGGCCCGCTGCGCAGTACCGCCAGCAGCTCGGGCAGCAGGTTCTCGGCCCGCAGGTCGGTGACGGCCGCGTCCGCCATGGCCTGGGTGAGCTTGGCGCGGGTGACCCCGCCCGCGGCGACGAGCGGCGCCACCCGCCGGTCGAGGAGGTCGCCCCGGTGCACGGAGCCCATGCCGAAGCCCGCCGCGCCGTACTTCTTGGCCTGCTTGTTGTTCCAACTGATGTAGTAGTCCTGCCCGATGGACTGCGGGTGCTCCGCGGGCGGGGTGTAGGCGGCGGTGTTGGCCACCGGGTCGAAGCCCTGCCACTCGTAGCCCTGCTTGCCCGCGATCGGCAGCGCGGCGTCGACCCCGGCGGGCCGGACCGGGTTCAACCCGCTGTTGTAGTACGCCGCTTCGCGCGCGTCGGCGTAGAACCAGTTGAAGGCGTAGCCGATGTGCTGGGCGGCCTGCTGGAACGTACGGGCGTCCGTCACGTACGAGGGGTCGTTGAGCATCTGGAAGCCGATGATCGAGTCGGCCTCGTGGCGGTACGTGGAACGCAGCGCGGTGTAGGCCACGGGCTTGCCCGCGATGGTGGCGCGGTGGGTCACGATGCCGTAGTTCGTCCGCCAGGCCTGCATCCGGTACGAGCCGTTCGGCGTCGGGTCGGCCACCGAGGACTTCCAGGCGTTGGTGCGCTCCAGCTTCTCCATCGGGGTGCACGTGCCGCGGTAGAGGTACGAGGCGCTCGCGGTGGTCGGGGTCCCGCCGCCCGGCTCGCACAGCTCCACGGCGAAGGTGTCGGTGATGTCCTGCCCGGCGGAGGTGGCGCTCCAGGCGTAGTCCTGGCCGCGGCCGAGCTGGACGTACATGCCCACACCGGCGAAGGAGGCGCCGCGGGCGCTGATGCCGGGTCCCTGGATCTCCTGGAGCATGAGGAGCTGGGGCGCGAGATAGCCGGTCTGCGGGCCGAAGACGGCGACGGGGTGGCCGCTCGCGGTCTTCGCCCCCGAGACGAGCAGGGCGTTGGACATGCTCTGCTTGACCGGCTTCGGCGGGTTCGCGGCGGCCGCCGTGGCCGCCGCTCCCGTACGGTCGTACACGAGCTGCTCGGCGATGACCGATCCGGGGTCCGGGAGCGCGGTGCCCTGCGGGTTCACGGGCTTCTGCGCGTACGGGAAGCTCGTGCCGTCGTGGACGGTGAGCACGGCCTCGGGGTCGTCGCGCTCGCGGAAGGACTCCCAGACCCGGGTGCCCTCCTCCAGGCCGTACTTCTGCTGCGCGGAGAGCAGGGAGAGCGCGGCCTGCACCTCGCCGCCGCCTCCGCCTCCGAACAGCCCGCCGACGACGGAGGCGAGGGCGATCAGGTCGGTGATCTTGAACGGCTGGATCTCGCCGGCGTTGGTGATCGAGTCGATGTGGCCGGTGAGCACGTACTCCCCGGGGAAGTAGCGGCCGTTCTTGGACTGGACGCGGTAGGCGTTGATCCCGTCGACGTACGCCTGCGCGTCCTCCATCGCGAGCCTGCCGCGGTCGCCCTCGGTGGTGCGGATCCGGTCCACCTGGGCCTGGAGGTCGGCCTCGGTGTACGGGGCCTGCGGCCAGAACTGCTGCTCCAGCCCCTGGTTGGCGAGGGCGCCGCCGGCGAACGGGGTCAGGTCGCCGCGGCCGACGTGGCGGAAGAGGTCCATCTGCCAGAGCCGGTCCTGGGCGGCGGCGAAGCCCGCGCCGTAGGAAGTCCCGTAGCGGGTGGTGCCCTTGATGTGGGGGACGCCGCTCTTCTTGTCACGGGTGATGGTGACGTCGGAGCGCGGACTGCTCGTCGACTCGACCTGGCCGGCGGGGACCCCGAACGACGCGTCGTTGAAGAAGTCGTTGACCTTGGCGTCGGTGAGACCGGGGTAGCCGGCCACCAGCGAGTCGTAGCGGGCCAGTTGGTCGGAGGCGTGGGAGGGCATCGTGCCGAACGCCTTGTGCAGGAGGATCTGGGCGAGGGTCGCGTTGCCGTTCTGGCCGGGCGGCAGGATGTCCGCGCACTGGCCGCCGCAGTAGTCGGCGACGGGCAGCGGGACGGGGTCGGCGGACGGCGCGGCGGCCGCGGACGCGAGCGGGGAGAGCAGGGCCGCGCCGAGGACGATCACCCCGGCGGCGACGGCAGTTCTCAGGCGGGCGGTGGGACGTCGCATGCGTGCTCCTCCGTGGGGCGGGAAGCGGTCACGGGGGAGGGTACTGGCGGGTCTACCACTCAGTAAGATGAACGACCGTCACTTTTGAGGGGAGTTGGCGCCGAGCCCCGGTCGACGGCATAAATGCGTTGCCGGACGTGCGGGATGTCGGAGAGGGTCGCTGTCATGTCACAGAAAGAGCGCCAAGTGGCCGACCTCTTCTCCGGCGGGCGGCTCATCGCCGTCCCGCGCAAGGCCGCCCGCCGCGGGCAGCTGCTCGCCCACCTCGCCGAGACCCTCTTCGAGGAGGGCCGGACGTACACGGAGCCCGAGGTGAACGACGCGCTGCGCACGGTGCACGAGGACTGCTCGGCGCTGCGGCGCCATCTGATCACCTCGGGCCTGCTGACCCGCACCCGCGACGGCAGCAGCTACCGGCGGGCCGGTGCCGCGGCCTCCGCCGCAGCCGGTACGTCCGCTATCCCCGGTACGTCTCCAGCAGCCTGAGCCAGATCTCGCTGATCGTCGGGAACGCCGGGACCGCGTGCCACAGCCGCGCGATCGGCACCTCCCCCGCGACCGCGATCGTCGCCGCGTGCAGCAGCTCGGCCGCGCCCGGGCCGACGAAGGTGGCCCCGAGGAGCACTTCCCGGTCCAGGTCGACCACCATCCGGGCCCGGCCCCGGTACCCGTCGGCGTACAGGCCGGCGCCCGAGACCTTGCCGAGGTCGTAGTCGACGGCGCGGACCCGGTGGCCCGCCCGCTCGGCCTCCGCGAGGGTGAGGCCCACCGCGGCCGCCTCCGGGTCGGTGAACACCGCCTGCGGCAGGGCCTGCGTATCGGCGGTCGCGGCGTGCGCGCCCCACCGGCCGGTGTCGAGCGCGGAAGCGCCCGCCGCGCGGGCGGCGATGGCGGCCCCGGCGATCCGGCCCTGGTACTTGCCCTGGTGGGTCAGCAGCGCACGGTGGTTCACATCGCCGACGGCGTACAGCCAGTCGTGGCCCTCGACCCGGCAGCTCTCGTCGACCGGGATCCAGCCCCCGGGCGTCAGCCCGACGGTCTCCAGCCCGATGTCCTCGGTGTGCGGGGAACGGCCGGTCGCCATCAGCAGCTCGTCCCCCTCCAGGATCTCCCCGCCCTCCAGTACGACCTGGACCGGCCCTGTCGAGCCGTCCCGTACGACCGCCTCGACGGAGACGTCCGTACGGACCACCGCGCCGGCTTCGCGCAGCGCCTCGGCGACCAGCTCGCCGGCGAAGGGCTCCATCCGCGGCAGCAGTCCGGAGCCGCGTACGAGGACGGTGACCCGGGAGCCGAGGGCCTGCCAGGCCGTGGCCATCTCCACGGCCACCACGGAGCCGCCCACGATCAGCAGCCGGCCCGGCACCTGCCCGGCGGAGGTGGCCTCGCGGCTGGTCCACGGCCGCGCCCCGGCGAGCCCGGGCACGTCCGGGATCACGGCGCGGGTGCCGGTGGCGACGACGACGGCGTGCCGGGCGGCAAGCACCACGTGCTCGCCCTCGGGGCTGGTGACGGCGACCTTGCGGACGCCGTAGAGGCGGCCGTGGCCCCGGTAGAGATGGGCGCCGGTCGACTCGACCCAGTCGACCGCGCCGTCGTCCTTCCAGCTGGAGGTCCAGTAGTCGCGGTGCGCGAACACGGCCGACGCGTCCAGCGGCCCCTCCACGGATCCCGCGAGCCCGGGCACCCGGCGGGCGTCGGCCCTGGCCAGCGCGGGGCGCAGCAGCGCCTTGCTCGGGACGCAGGCCCAGTACGAGCACTCGCCGCCGACGAGCTCGGCCTCCACCAGGGCCGTGCTCAGCCCGGCGGCGCGGGTCCGGTCCACGATGTTCTCGCCGGCCGGCCCCCCGCCGAGCACCACGACGTCGTACTCCACCGCTTCCGACACAGTCACCATCCGTGGTTCCAGGGGCTCTTGTTTCCCTGTCACCTTACGTGCGGACCGTGGGGCCCGCCGCAGACGCGCGGCGGCGTGGCCGGCGCGTCGTCGGGGCATCGGGGCGACGCGGCGGACCGGCGGCGCTCAGGCCTCCGCGGTACCCGCCTGGCCGTCCTGCTGCGTCGCGGCGATCTTCGCCCGCACCTCTTCCATGTCCAGCGAGCGCGCCTGCCCGATCAGGTCGGTCAGCGCGGCCTCCGGCAGCGCGCCGGGCTGCGCGAAGATCGCCACCTGGTCCCGGACGATCATCAGCGTCGGGATCGAGGTGATCTGGAAGGCGGCGGCCAGCTCCTGCTGCGCCTCCGTGTCCACCTTGGCGAACACCAGGTCCGGATTGGCCTCGGAGGCCTTCTCGTAGACCGGGGCGAACTGGAGGCAGGGCCGGCACCAGCCCGCCCAGAAATCGATCAGCACGAACGGGTTCTCGCTGACCGTCCGGTCGAAGTTCTCCTTGGTGAGCTCGACAGTAGCCACGGTTCCAGACCTCCTGATTGCCTTGTATGCACCTTGAACGATCGGCTCGCCCCGCGCATTCCGCCGCGGCGCGCGTGCGGGCGGGCCGCGGAAAGTCCGCGGCCCGCCCGCACCTGCCGCCTCAGAAGGGGTGCCCCGCCGGAGTCGAGCGGACCGTCGTCCAGCGCAGTTCCGTGAACGCGTCCAGGTTCGCCTCGCCGCCGAACCGGGCCCCGGTGCCGGAGGCGCCGACCCCGCCGAAGGGGGCCACGGCCTCGTCGTTCACGGTCTGGTCGTTGACGTGCGCGATCCCGGTCGGGATCCGTTCGGCCAGGTCCATCCCCCGCGCCGCGTCGCGCGTCACGATCCCGAGGGACAGGCCGTACGGACCGGCGGCGGCCAGGGCCACCGCCTCCTCCTCCGTCGCGAAGGAGCGTACGGGCGCCACCGGGCCGAAGACCTCCTGCACGTAGGCGGGGGTGTCGTCGGCGACGCCCGCCAGCACGGTGGGCCGGTAGAAGAGGTCCTCGTACGTGCCGCCGGCGACGAGCTTGGCCCCCTGCTCCGTGCTGGCCCCGACCAGGGAGTGCACCCGCTCCAGCTGGCCGCGGTCGATCAGCGGCCCCAGGTGCACCCGCTCGCGGTACGGGTCCCCCACCGCCAGCGCCTCGGCCCGTGCGGCGAGCCGCTCGACGTACTCGTCGTACAGCGAGGCGTGGACCAGGTGCCGGCCGGCCGTCATGCAGATCTGGCCCTGGTGGAAGAACGAGCCCCAGGAGGCCTGCGCGACGGCTGCCTCGACATCGGCGTCCTTCAGCACGACGAGGGCCGAGTTCCCGCCCAGCTCCAGGTGCGCCCGCTTGAGATGACGGCCCGCCAGCTCCCCGACCAGCCGCCCGGCGGCCGTGGACCCGGTGAACGACACCACCCGGACCAGGGGATCGGCGACCACCGCCGCCCCGGTCCCGGCGCCCCCGGGCAGCACGTGCAGCAGCCCGTCCGGCAGTCCGGCGGCCGCGAAGACGGCGGCGAGCGCGAGGCCCCCGCTCACTGCGGTCCGCGGGTCCGGCTTGAGCAGCACCGCGTTGCCGAGGGCGAGCGCCGGGGCGACCGAGCGGATCGACAGGATCAGCGGCGCGTTGAACGGGGCCACCACGCCCACCACCCCGGCCGGGACCCGGCGGGTGAAGGACAGCCGCGGCGCCTCGCTCGGCAGCACCTGCCCGGCCGGGCGCGAGGCCAGCGCCGCGGCCTCGTAACACTCCTGGGCGGCGACGTGCAGCTCGAAGTCGGCCTTGCCCGGTATGGAGCCCGACTCCCGCACCAGCCAGTCGCGCAGTTCCCCGGCATGGGCGGCGAACAGGTCTCCGGCGCGGCGCAGGACGGCGGCCCGCTCCATGTGCCCGGCCCGCCCCCAGTCCTCCTGGGCTGCCCGGGCCCGCAGGGCGGACTCGGCGACATCTGCGGGCGCGGCCAGGGCGAGGGTGGCCAGGGTGAGGCCGGTGGCGGGTTCGACGACCGGGGCGGAGCCCCCGGTGAGGGTCGGTCCGTCCTGCCAGAGCGTCGGATCGAGGAGCGGCATGGCGCGGGGCCTCCGGTGGGGATGGGCGGGGCGGGGGGCGGCAGCACGCGCCATCGTGCCAGACCGGAGGCACCACATCTGTTCAGTTATTGGGCAGTTGACGCGCCACCGTGACCGGAAACGATCGACGGCGGTGCGGTGTACGGGAGTTCAGGGAGCCGGCTCAGCGCTCCAGGACGAGCGCGATGCCCTGCCCGACCCCGATGCAGAGCGTGGCCATGCCCGTGCCCGAGCCGGCCGCTGCCAGCTGGTGCGCCACCGAACCGGCCAGCCGGGCCCCGGAGGCGCCGAGCGGGTGGCCGATCGCGATGGCACCACCGCGCGGGTTGAGCACGGCCGGGTCCAGCTCCGGCCACGCCGCGACGCAGCCCAGCGCCTGGGCCGCGAAAGCCTCGTTGAGTTCGAGCGTGGTCAGATCGGCCAGGCTCCGGCCGGCCTTGGCGAGCGCGTTCCGCACGGCGTCGACCGGGCCCAGACCGAAGAGCTGCGGCTCGATGCCGGTGACCGCGGAGGCACTGATCCGGGCGAGCGGCTCCCGGCCGGTGGCGGCCAGCCCCTCCTCGTCGGTCAGCAGCAGCGCCGCGGCGCCGTCGTTGAGCGGGGAGGCGTTGGCTGCCGTGACCGTACCCGTGCCATCGGACCGGAAGGCGGGCTTCAGGCGGGCCAGCGACTCGGGCGTGGAGCCCTCCCGGATGCATTCGTCGCGTACGAGGTCCACTCCGGGGTACGCGACGACCTCGTCCCCGTACTGTCCGGCGGCCCAGGCGGCCGCGGCCTTGCGGTGGCTCTCCAGGGCGAAGAGGTCCTGGGCCTCGCGGGTGATGCCGTGCTTCTCCGCGATGAGTTCGGCGCCCTCGCCGAGCGAGCCCGTCCACTGCGCGGGCATGCGCGGGTTGGTCATCCGCCAGCCGAGGGTGGTGGACCACATCTGCTGGTGGCCGGCCGGGAAGGGGCGCTCGGGCTTCTGCACCACCCAGGGGGCGCGGCTCATCGACTCCACGCCGCCCGCGATGGCGACGGAGGCGTCGCCCAGCGCGATGGCCCGGGCGGCCTGGATCACCGCTTCGAGACCCGAACCGCAGAGCCGGTTGACGGTGACCCCGGGGACGGACACCGGGAGCCCCGCGAGCAGGACGGCCATCCGGGCCACGTCCCGGTTGTCCTCGCCCGCGCCGTTGGCGTCGCCGAAGACCACGTCGTCGATGCGGGCGGGGTCGAGGTCGGGCGTACGGTCCACCAGCGCGCGGACGACGTGCGCGGCGAGGTCGTCGGGGCGGACCCCGGCGTAGGCTCCGCCGAACTTGCCGATCGGGGTGCGGACGGCGTCGACGACGTAGACGTCGCGGACACCGCGTCCGTCGCGGGCGGTGCGGATGCTCATCGGGGCTCTCCTGGGCGGATCCGTACGGGCGGCGCCGGGGTGGTGCCGGGGTCGGCACCCGGTGCGGCGCCGGGCGCGCCCGGTGGGGCGCGCCCGCAGTCTCCGTCCGCAGGTCACCGGCTGTCAACGGCCCGCTGTCGGCCAACGACCGGCCGTTCCGTCGGTGCGGTCCCGGAGCCGCAGCCACGGGCCGGCCGACACGGACCGGTCGGCACGGACCGGTCGGCACGGACAGTCCGACGCGGACAGTCCGACGCGGCGCGGTCGGCACGGACAGGCCGACACGGCACGGTCTACACCGGCCACCCGACACCGGCCGCCCGACACGGGCCGGGTCCACACCGGCCGGCTCACGGCACGGTCGCGACGGACCCGTCCGCACGGGCCGGTCACCACGGACCCGTGGTCACGCGCCCGCCGTCACACGCCCGCCGTCACAGGCCTGCCGTCACACGCCCGCCATCACACGCCCGCCGTCACGGGCCTGCCGTCAGGTCGACTCCCGCCGGATGGCCACGGCGGAGATCAGGTCGTGCCGCCGCGTGATCTCGCCCGGCTCGCGCACCGCCCGGTCCACCAGCTCTGCCAGGTGGTCCCCGGTCGGCAGCTCGATCTGCACCGTGCTCAGCCGGGGCCGCAGCAGCCTGCCGATGAGCAGGTCGTCCGCGCCGATGACCGCGACGTCCTCGGGGACCCGCAGCCCCTCGTCCAGCAGGGCGCGCATCAGCAGCATCGCGTACTCGTCGTTGTACGCGAACACCGCGTCCAGGCCGAGGGAGGGCCAGCTCGCCGCCAGCGCGGCGGCCGACTCCTCCGAGTAGGCCATCGGCAGCGGTTCGATCTCTGCGCCCGCGACCGAACGGGCACCCTCCAGCCGGGGGGTGGAGAAGAGCTCCATCCCCTCCTCCTCCGGTACGACCACGCCGATCCGCCGGTGGCCCCGCCCGACGAGGTGGGCGGTGGCCCGGGCGCCGACCTCGCTCTGGTCCAGGACCAGCGCGTGGGCCCCGGGGACCCCTACCGGGCCCATCGTTATCACCGCGCGCGCCCCGGCCCGCTTCAGCGTGGCCACGTTGTGCGCGGACAGGGTGATCTCGCCGAGCGAGATCACCGCGACCGGCCGCAGCTCGGCCCAGGCGCGGGCCGCCTCGTCGCCGCTGAGGCCGAGGCTGCCGTACTGGACCACGGTGTAGTCGAGGCGGCGCAGCGACCACTGGAGCTCGTTGAGGAAGGCGCTGTAGAGCGGTCCGATCGGCACGTGCGAGGTGGGCAGCAGCACGATGCGGGTGTGCCCGGCGCGCAGACTGCGGGCGGCGGCGTGCGGTACGTACCCGAGCTCCTCGGCGGCGCGGCGGACCTTGCGGCGGGTGGGCTCGCTGATCCGCACGGCTTCCGCGTTGTTGAGGACGTAACTGACGGTCGCGCGCGACACGCCGGCGAGACGGGCCACGTCGGCGCTGGTCGGCACGGGGGCCGGCTGCGGCGGTTTCGATGACTGTGACATTGCCGTGGCATCTTTCCAGACCGATTGCACCCGGGGGCTAGCGGATGGCCGGAAACGGATGCTACACAGTGGTTACACGATTCATTGACACGTGTAACCCGGGCGTCACATCCCCTTCCCCGGGTCCGCGCAGCACGTGTCCGACCGTGTCCCCGCCGTGCCGCCGCCCTGTCGTGTTCCGACGCACCCCCGCCGTCACGGCAGGGCGGCGCGCACCCTCCCCGCACCCCTGTGTGCACTGCTTCCCCACACCTCCCGACGCCCCCTCCCACACCTTTCACCTCAGCTTCACCACACCCTCATCCGCACGAAGAACCCGCCCAGGAGGGCACCGTGGCCCTTTCCTCCTCCGGCACCGGCACCACCGGAGCCACCCCCGACGACGCGTCCGCCGCACCCGACGCCACCGGCCCCCGGCGCGCTCCCGGACGCGGACTGTTCCCGCTGCTGCTGGTCGGGAACAGCGCGATGTACTCGCTCTACATCGGCGTCGCCGGCGTCCTGCTCGCCCTCCAGGTCGAGGGCGTCGACCCGGCGAACAAGGTCTCCAACTTCGGCCTGATCGCGGGGGTCTCGGCGATCTTCGCCACGATCTTCAACCCGGTCGCCGGCGCCCTGTCCGACCGCAGCGGGCGGCGCAATCCCTGGATCCTGGGCGGCGGGATCGCCGCCGTACCGGCGATGTTCCTGCTCGGCGCCGCCGACACGATCCTGCTGATCACGATCGCCTGGTGCCTCGGCCAGGCCGTCATGAACGTCTACCAGGCCGCGATCACCTCCGTGGTCCCCGACCGGGTCCCGATGTCCGCGCGCGGCAAGGCCTCAGCCGCCGTCGGGCTCGGCCTGCCCTTCGGCTCCACCGCCGGCGCCCTGATCGGCGCCGCGTTCTCGGAGGACTACCGCACCGGATATCTCGTCTTCGGCGCGATCGTGGCGGGCGCCGCGGTCCTGTTCACCGCCTGCACCCGCGAGGAGCGGCTCCCGGCACGCGCCCCGCTGCCGGTCAAGGAGCAGCTGGCCGCCTTCACCGGCGCCCTGCGCGACCACGACTTCCGCTGGGCCTTCATCGGGCGGGCGCTGCTCGTCCTCGGGTACTTCGCGGTCAGCGGGTACCAGCTGTAGATCCTCCAGGACCACACCGTCCTGCCCGACGGCATGAAGCCGGAGGCGGCGGTGGCGGTGCTGATGCCGCTGACCAGCGTCACGATGGTCGTCTCCACGGTCCTCGGCGGGTACCTCTCCGACCGGCTCGACCGCCGCAAGCTCTTCGTCGGCGCCTCCGCCCTGCTGTCCGCCGTCGCGCTCGTGATCCCGGCCGTGTCGGACAGCTGGACGGCGATGCTGGCCTTCGCGGCCGTCAACGGGCTCGCGTTCGGCTCGTACATGGCCGTGGACACGGCGCTCGTGACGATGGTGCTCCCGAAGGCGGAGGACGCGGCCCGCGACATGGGCGTGCTCAACATCGCGAACGCGGCGCCGCAGATCATCGCGCCGTTCATCGCCTCGGTGATCGTCTCACTGAGCGGCGGCTACACCGCGCTGTTCATCGTCGCGGCGCTCCTGGCGGTGGCGGGCGCACTGGCCGTGAAGCCGATCCGCAGCGTCCGCTGAGCTTCCGGGTTCCCAGACATCCGCGGCATCCGAAACATCCGAGAAGGGCACCACCGTGAAACTGCACACCCGCACCTGGGGCGAGGGCGACCGCGTCGCGCTCCTGATCCACGGCATGATGGCCGACCACCGGACCTGGCGCCGTGTGGGGCCCGCACTCGCCGGGCGCGGCTACCGCGTCATCGCCGTGGACCTGCGCGGCCACGGCGCCAGCGGGCGGGGCGAGTACGGCCCCGAGCTGTTCGCGCGGGACCTGGTCGAAACCCTCCCGGCCGGCGCCGACCTCGCCATCGGGCACTCGCTGGGCGGGCTGGCCCTCTCGCTGGCCCTGGACCGGCTCAGGCCCGAGCGGGCCGTGTTCTCCGACCCGGCCTGGCACCTGGCCGCCCCGGTGGAGGGGATGGGGCCGGAGATGTTCGCGCAGTTCAAGTCCGCGCCCAAGGAGCGGATCCGGGCGATGAACCCGCGCTGGGAGGAGGCGGACGTCGACATCGAGCTGGAGACCCTGGCTCTGTGGGACGAGGGGACGGCGCTGAGCCTGACCTCGCTGTTCGGTACGGACCTGCTGCCGGCGGCGCCGGTTGTCCCCTCGCTCGTCCAGCTCGCCGACCCGAGCTTCCTCATCTCCCCGGAGCGGGCCGCGCTGCTCGAGGAGCGCGGCTTCGAGGTGCGGTCCGTGGCCGGCGCCGGACACACCATCCACCGGGACGACTTCGACGGGTTCATGGCCTCGCTGGAGGGCTGGATCCAACCGCTCTAGCCGCCCTCGGGCCTTCCCCGTTACCTTCGGTCCTACCGAGCGGTAACGGGGAGGTCCGATGTCGGTGACGTCGTCAGGTACGCAGGCTTCGACCGTGTCCGGCGGGTTGGTGGAAACGGCGCGGGCGCTCGCCGAAGGAGGCCTCAGCGCCCGCCGGCTGGCGGAGGAGGCCCTGGAGCGGATCGCCGCCGCGCAGCCCGTGCTCAACGCCTTCCGGATCGTACGCACCGCGGCCGCGCTCGCCGAGGCCGACGCCGCCGACCGGCGCCTGGCCGCCGGAGAGCGGCTCCCGCTGCTCGGCGTGCCCGTCGCCGTCAAGGACGACATGGACGTGGCCGGGGAGCCGACCGCGTTCGGCTGCGCCGGGGAGTTCCCCGCGAAGAGCGCCGACAGCGAGGCCGTACGAAGGCTGCGCGCCGCCGGCGCGATCATCATCGGCAAGACCCAGACGCCGGAGCTGGGCCAATGGCCGTTCACCGAGGGCCCGGCGTTCGGCGAAACCCGCAACCCGTGGAACCCGGCGTACACGCCCGGCGGTTCCTCCGGCGGCTCGGCCGCGGCCGTGGCCGCGGGACTCGTCCCGGCGGCCCTCGGCTCCGACGGGGCGGGCTCGGTACGGATCCCCGCGGCCTGGACCCATCTGGTGGGCGTCAAACCGCAGCGCGGGCGCATCTCCACGTGGCCGGAGCCGGAGTCGTTCCACGGGCTGACCGTCAACGGCGTGCTGGCCCGCAGCGTCGCCGACGCGGCGCTCCTGCTCGACGCGGCGAGCGGCCCGCACGCCGGGGACCGGCACCACCCGGCCCCCGTCTCGGCGGTGGAGGCCGCCCGCCGCACGCCGAGGCGGCTGCGCATCGCCCTGTCGTTCGGGATGGCTTTCACCGCGACGCCGAAGTCCCTCGACCCGGAGGTCCGTTCGGCGGTGGAGCGACTGGCCGGGCGGTTGGAGTCACTGGGCCACGAGGTGGTACCGGAGGACCCGCGCTACGGGCGGATCGGCCTGACCTTCGTGCCCCGGGCGACCAGTGGCGTACGCGACTGGGCGTCCCGGGTGCCGGATCCCGCTCTGCTGGATCCGCGCACGCACGAGTCGATGCGCACGGGCCGGATCCTGGGCGGCCTGCCGCTGCGGGCGTCCCGCCGTGCGGAGACCCTGCTGCGGCGGCGGGTCGGGGAGATCTTCGGCCGGTTCGACGTGGTCCTGACCCCGACGACGGCCACTCCCCCGTTGCGGATCGGAGCCCTGGCGGGGCTGGGAGCGATGGCCACGGACCGGGCGATGATCGCGGCCTGCCCGTACGCCTGGACCTGGAACGTCCTGGGCTGGCCGGGGGTGAACATCCCGGCGGGCTTCACCACCGAGGGCCTCCCCCTGGGAGCCCAGCTCCTGGGCCCGGCCGACTCGGAGCCCCTGCTCCTGTCCCTGGCGGCCCAGGCGGAGGCGGCGGAGGCCTGGACGGCCCGCCGGCCGGCCGGGTGCTGAGCGGGGCGCGGGGACCGGCCGCCCTCAGAGGTTCTGGCCGCCGGAGGCCCCGATGTTCCGGGCGGGCATGGTCGGTGAAGCGGGTGCGGGTGGCGCGGGGCGCGACGGAGTCGACGCGGATGCCGCGCGGGCTGAACTCCTTGGCCGTGTCACGGGCCAGTACGGTCATGCGCCCTCCAGCGACGCGTAGACGGAGTACCCGGGTGCCGTCACGTGCGCGAGCGCGGAGTTGCTCGTGGCGTTCACGATCGCGCCGCCGTCGGCCATCAGCGGCAGCCGCGCCCGGGCGAGGAAGAACGGCCGCTTGAACAGGCCGCGGGTGAGCCGGTCGAACATCTCCTCGGTGGTGTCCTCGGTCATCGACTCCCCCGCGAAACCGGCGTTGTTGACGAGGTGGTCGAAGGTGTCGCGCTGCCAGGTGGTGCGCAGAGCCTCGGCCACGGCCCGGCGGAACGCGGGGAAGCGCGCGGTGTCGGCGATCGCCGGGGGCAGTGCCACGGCGGTGCCGCCCCGCTTCTCGATCTCGGCGACGGCGACCACGCCCCCTGCTGGTTGGAGCCGTACGTGAGGAGGGCTCCGGTACGGGCGCGCACGGAACGGCTCGGCAGCACGGCGTCCTGGCCGGGCGACGCGCCGAACCGCCTGCGGTACTCGCGGCTGAACTGCGACGGGCTCTCGCAGCCCACGCGGAGGCTGACTCCGGTGACGTCACCGGAGCGCGTCGCCGGCATCAGCCGTGCTTCCGAGAGGCGGATCTGCTTCTGGCAACGGATCGGGCTCATCGCCGTCACCGTCTGGAACCTGCGGTGGAAGGCTGAGACGCTCATGCCGGTGAGCCGGGCGGCGAGCACGGCCCGGTCGCGGGGGCGGTCCGGCAGGCGCAGCAGCCGGGTCACAGCGTCGAGCAGCTCCGGCGGGGGCGTCGCCGACCGCGATGGCCGGGTGCGGGCCGCCCGGGATCCGCCCGGCGCCACCCGGCTCGGCCAGCAGCAGCTCGGCGACGGCGGCCGGCTCCAGGGTCTGCCCGAAGCCGAGGGCCGGCGCCTCGGGGCCGTCCTCGGTGAAGTTGCCGATGACCGGCAGGTCCGCCGAGGCGACGAGGTGCTGGCCGGCCCCGTACTCGTACACCCGCTCGCCCGGTGCCGGCCGCTTGGTCCCCTGGGCGACGACGATTGCAGCACAGCCGTCCCCGCGCGGGGGTGTGTACGCGTATCCGTCCGCGGTGGACGGCCCTGGACTCAGCGGGCGCGGCCGAAGAGCCGCTTCAGGAAGGACCGGGGCTTCGGGTCGCCCTGCGGCGCCGCGACGCGGGACGCCCGCGCCTCCAGCTCGGCCGTGATGCCGGTGCGGCGTTCCTCGTCGTCCTGCGGGGTCCGTGCGTCGAACTCCACGGCCGCCTTCAGCATCATCTCCGCCAGGTCGAGGAAGGTCTCGTCCAGCCACGGGCAGGCGAGCACGAGGCGGCACAGCGGGGCGAGGCTCGTGGCGTCGCGCTCCCGCCAGGCCTTGCCGACCGCCATCATGCGTTCGACGAGCCGTGCCCCCACGTCCTCGCGGGCTTCCGGGTCCGCCCAGGCCGTGGCGAGGAGTGCGAAGCCGGCGGCTTCGTTGGTCCAGTCCTCGGCTCCGAAGAGCAGGTCGAGGAGCAGGGCCCTGCGGCGGGAATCCTCCCAGGGCTCGTCCGCCCGGTGGTGCGCCAGCCCGAGGCAGGCGAAGGTCTGTACGGCACGGACCCACATCTCGGGCTGCCGGCCCAGCAGGTACGCCCCTTGCTCGTCCTCCCGGGGAAGCGGCGGGTGCACGCATACGGCGAGCAGGTCCTCGGGATCGAGGCCGGAGAGCCGGACGGCGTGGTCGTACGCGGCGACCGGCGCGGGCCAGGCCGGCTCGGCGACGTCGCGTACGAGTTCCGCCGCCTCGGCGGAGGGCGGGTCGAGGGCGGGACGCGCGTCGAGCCCCTCGGGACCCTCGAACCGCCACAGGGGCGTGTCGGGCCGGTACTGCGGAACCCGGGGGTCGGGCTCGGCCGCCGACTGGTAGTCGATCTTCGAGTTCGGGAAGCCCATGCGTACGGCGAGCCGCGTGCTGGGCGCCTCCAGGGCGGAGCTGAGCAGCTCGATCTCGTGATCGCGGGCGGTCTCGGGGTTGGCCAGCATCTGGTGCAGCACGTTGACGCTCGCCTCGGAGGCGGGGTGCACGTGGCCGAGCCACGGCCGGTCTTCGCACAGCTCGGCCAGGAGGGCGGCGGCGTAGCCGTGCTCGGGATGGGAGCGCAGATGGTCGGAGAGGTCCAGCAGGCTCCCCGTACCGCCGTCGACGGCGTGGCGCAGGGCGAACGACGCGGGCAGGGCCTTGGGGTGGTCCGGTGCGAGGGCGAGGCCGCGGTCGAGCCGGGCGAGGCCCTCGGCGGGGCGGTGCAGTCCCGGTGGAGTTCGGCGACGTCCACGTACAGGTCCACGTCGGAGGGGTCGCGGGCGATCTCCGCCTCCCACACGGCCAGGGCCTCGTCCGGGCGTCCGGCGGCGCGCAGTGCGCCGCCGAGGACGACGGCCTGCCAGTGGCCGGGGTCGAGGTCGCGGGCGTGCTCGGCCCATGCGACGGCCACGGCCGAGTCTCCGAAGCGGCGGGCCAGGGTGGAGCCCACGGTGTGCAGCAGCGAGTGCCCGGGGTGGGCGCTCACGCAGGCCCGGACCAGGGCGTAGAAGGGTCCGACGCCTTCGCGGAGCTGCGGCGGGAGCGGCTCGGGCAGGGTGCGTACGAGTACGGCGACGGCCTGCGTGACGGCGTCCGGCGGGACCCGGCCGGGCAGATCGGGGTCGGCCAGCCAGGCCACCTCGGCCCAGGGGCGCCCGGGGTCGGCGCCGATCACGGAGGCGAGTGCCGGCAGGGCGGAGTCCCATCGGCCGGCGGCGGCGTGGAGCTGGGCGATGCAGGCGACCGTGCCGATGTAGGGCTCGTCCGCGGAGAACAGCTCCAACGCGGCAGCGGGGCCGCCCGCGGCCACGGCGAGCTCGGCGAGGGCTTCGTAGGCGTCGGGGAGTTGGGGGGCGGCGGTCAGGGCATTGCCGAGATGCGCCGCCGCGTGCCGCAGGTCGCCGCTGTCGATGGAGAGCCGCGCCACCGCGACCTCGCCCTCGGCCTCGAGCCGCTCGTCCATGTCCGTGTCTCCCCCGCCTGGCAGTCGCCCCGACGGTAGCCAACGCCCCGGCGGCCCCCTTCCACGGGGTCGGATTTCCGAAAGAAATATTGCGCAACTTATGTTTCACATCTACGGTGCAGGCATGCGACCCAAGCCCGAGCCCGAGCAGATCACCGACCTCTCCCGGTTGAAGGCCTTCACCAACCCGCTGCGGATGCAGCTCTACCGGCTGCTGTACGCCGCCGGCTCGGCGACCGCCACCCAGCTCGCCGAGCAGGCCGACCAAGCGCCGTCACTGGTCAGTTACCACCTGCGCAAGCTGGCCGAGCACGGCTTCGTGACCGAGGCCGGCGGCCGGAGCACCGACGGCCGCGAGCGGTGGTGGCAGGTGGCGTCCGAGGACGGCTGGGGCTTTCGCGGGTCGGACTTCGCGGGCACGCCCGAGGAGGCCGCCGCCGTCGGCGCGGTGACGCGCGCGATCCACGACACCCGCACCGCCCAGTACGGCACGTATCTCGACCAGAGCGCCGGCTGGGGCAAGGCCTGGACCGACGCCGCCTTCAGCTCCGAGTGGATGCTCGACCTGACACCCGCCGAACTCGCCGAGATGAACGCGGAGTTCGAGGTGGTGACCCGGCGCTGGCGGGAGCGCGGCCGGGCCGCCAAGGCAGCCGGCGCGACGGAGGACCGCGAGCACGTGCCCGTGCACCTGTACGGCTTCCCCTTCCGGCCCTGACGCCGCCCGTCCCCGACTCTCCGGAGCCCGCCTTGACCGCCCCGCCGACCGCCCTGCCCGAATCCGTCGCCCCGCCCGCCCACCGCGACGGCAATGTGCTGCGCTGGCTCGCCGCGTACACCGCCTCCCTCGTCGGCGACAGCGTGTACTTCGTCGCCCTCGGCTGGTCCGCCCAGAAGGCCGCCGGCCCCACCGAGGTCGGGCTCGTCATGGCCGCCGGGGCGCTGCCGCGGGCCCTGCTCATGCTCGGCGGAGGTGTGCTGGCCGACCGGCTCGACCCGCGACGGGTGGTCCTCGCCAGCGACGCGCTGCGCTGTCTGCTCGTCCTCGCGGTGGCCGCCGCCATCGCGCTCACGGCCCCGGCCCTGTGGGTCCTGGTGGTGGTGGCGCTCGTGTTCGGCGCCGTGGACGCGCTGTTCATACCCGCCGTCGGGGCTCTCCCGCCACGGATCACCAGCTCCGATCAGCTGGCCCGCGTCACCGGGATGCGGTCCCTGTCGATGCGCCTGAGCCAGATCGTGGGCCCGCCGATCGGTGGACTGGCCATGGGTTTCGCAGGCGTGGCGGCCGCTTTCGCCGTCGCCGGTCTGCTCTTCGCCCTGTCGCTGCCGCTCCTGCTGGCGCTGCGGATACGGACGGGGACCACCGGAGCGGGGGCCGGGCAGCCGCCGGCTCCCGGCACCGCCTGGAAGGAACTGCTCGACGGGCTGCGCTACGTCCGCCGCCACCGCCTCATCGGCCCGCTCGTCGCCGCCGGCGCCCTTTGCGAACTCGGCCTCACCGGCACGCTCGGCGTGGGCATGGTGCTGCTCAACGCCGAGCGCGGCTGGGGGCCTTCGGGCTACGGCTGGATCGTCAGCGGTTTCGGTGCGGGGGCCGCGACGAGCGCCGCGCTCTTCGCGACGGCCGGCCGACTGCCCCGCGCCGGCCTGATGCTGGCCGGGTCCCTCTTCGCGGGCTGCGCGGGTGCTGCCGCCATCGCGCTGGTGCCGACGCTGTGGACCGCCGTGGTGCTGGCCGCAGGCGTCGGGCTGGCCGCGGGCGTCTTCGGCAGCCTGGACAGCACCCTCGTACAGGCCGCGGCGGACCCCGCCTATCTCGGCCGGGTGACCTCCGTCGTGATGCTGACCATGGTCGGCCTCGCACCCCTGAGCTACCCGCTGGTCGGCGCGGCCATCGGAGCGTGGGGGGCCGCACCCGTGTTCATCGGGTGCGCCGTCTTCGCCTGCCTGGGCGTGGTGATCGTCCTGTCCTCCGAAGCGGTGCGGCGCGCCGAACTGCCCCGGCGGAACTAGGTCGTGTCGTCAAAGTCCCGTCTGGTCGGCGGGGCCTGGCACGCACGCTCGCCGCGTTGTCGTCGGTCATCGACACTCCGCGTCGATTCCCTCCTCCGCCTTGCGATCGCACGCACCAGGCCCCGCCGACCCCCGCCCTCTCGGGCGGCCGACGCCACTTTGACGACACTCCCTAGGGGGTACGGCCGGTCGTGGAGGCGAAGCCGAGCCAGGTGTGGCGGTTGCCCCACCAGCACCAGCCGACCTTCGGGGCGTTGCGCCGCTCGCGGCCGTCGCGTCCCGTGCCGTTGCTGATCCAGATCGCCGGGGTACGGGCGTCCAGGGTGCCGTTCGGCTTGCGCAGCCGGGAGCCGATGGTCATGAAGCAGCGGTTTCGCTCCAGCGCCGCCGGCTGCTGGAGCACCCAGTGGATGCCCTCGCTGAGCAGCAGCGGAGTGCGCTCGTCCCCGGTCAGGGCCAAAAGCGCCTCCTCCGGGCTCCAGTTGGACATGTGGTCGCCGCGATCGAGGCCGGTGACCACGTAGAGCGGGGCGTCGGGCACCTCCAGGACATCGAGCGGGGCGAAGCCGTCGACGTCGGCCATGTCGGTGACGACGAAGCCCGGCCTGCCGTCGCGGCGGAGCAGCGGAGCCAGCGCGGAGGCCGGGGCGCGGTCCGGATGGACGGCGAGCAGGCCTGCGCCCCTTCCCGCGTCCTTGGCGGAGGCGAACGCGCGCAGCTCATCGGCGGGAATTCCCGCGAGTTCGTGCACCCCGAGCTCGATCAGGCGCTCGGCCTGGGCGGCGAGCGGCGCAAGAGCGGGCACGACGGGCTGGGACGAGGTTTCGGGTACGGCTACGAGCACGGCACTCCTGCGGGTCGCGTTCAGAGCAGCGGACCCCGGAGCAACGAGACGGCTCACCGGAAGGTTCCCGGCAGGACAAAAGGAAAGGCAAGGAGGTCACGCACTCCTTGCCACTCTCAACATATAGCGCACCGGTGGGCTTGCGGCAAGGGCCCCGTCGTGCCGCACAATCGTCGGCCGAGACCAGAACCTGCCGAAATCAGCGATTCGCGCAGAACATGTGCCGTTGTCGACGTACCCGGGGTTTTCATGATGGACGTGATCGTGGTCGGCGGCGGGCCGACCGGCCTGATGCTGGCCGGCGAGCTGCGGCTGCACGGCGTGCGGGTGCTCGTACTGGAGAAGGAGAGGGAGCCCACCCGGCAGTCCCGCGCGCAGGGTCTGCACGTGCGCAGCATCGAGGTGATGGACCAGCGCGGCCTGCTGGAGCGGTTCCTGGCGCACGGGCGTCAGTTCACGGTCGGAGGCTTCTTCGCCGGCCTCGGCACCTCCTGGCCGGAGGGGCTGGACACGGCGCACTCGTACGTCCTCCACATCCCGCAGGAGATCACCGAGCGGCTGCTGGCCGAGCACGCCACCGAGGTCGGTGTCGAGATCCGGCGCGGCCGCGAGCTGGTCGGACTGAGCCAGGACGAGCACGGCGTGAGCGTCGAGCTGGCCGACGCCACGCGGCTGCGCGCCCGCTACGTCGTGGGCTGCGACGGCGGTCGCAGTACGGTGCGCAAACTGCTCGGAGTCGGCTTCCCCGGCGAGCCCTCCAGGGTCGAGACGCTGCTGGGTGTGATGGAGCTGACCGAAGCTCCGGAGACGATCGCCGCCGTGGGGGCCGAAGTCCGCGAGACCCGGATGCGGTTCGGCGCCATGCCCCTGGGGGACGGGGTCTACCGCGTGGTCGCGCCCGCCGGGGGCGTGGCCGAGGACCGTGCCACGCCGCCGACGCTCGACGAGTTCAAGCAGCAGCTGCGCGCCTTCGCCGGCACCGACTTCGGCGCGCACTCGCCGCGCTGGCTGTCCCGTTTCGGCGACGCCACCCGGCTGGCCGAGCGCTACCGGGTCGACCGTGTGCTGCTGGCCGGAGACGCGGCGCACGTCCACCCGCCGACCGGCGGACAGGGGCTCAACCTCGGCATCCAGGACGCGTTCAACCTCGGCTGGAAGCTGGCCGCCGAGATCGCCGGCTGGGCACCGGAAGGGCTGCTGGACAGCTACCACGCCGAACGCCACCCGGTGGCCGCCGCCGTACTGGACAACACCCGCGCTCAGACGCAGCTGATGTCGAGCGGGCCGGGTCCGCAGGCGGTGCGCCGGCTGCTGGCGGAACTGATGGCCTTCGGGGAGGTGAACCGGCACCTGATCGAGAAGATCACCGCGATCTCCGTCCGCTACGACTTCGGCGGGAGCGACGGGGGCGTAGGCGACGCGGGCGGGGAAGACCACGAACTGCTCGGCCGGCGGATGCGGGACGTGACGCTGGGGCACGACCGCCTCTACGAGCTGATGCACGGCGGCCGCGGCCTGCTGCTCGACCGGACCGGCCGGCTCTCGGTGGCGGGCTGGGCCGACCGGGTCGACCACGTCGTCGACGCCGGCGGGGAACCGGACGTGCCCGGCATGCTGCTGCGGCCGGACGGCCACGTGGCGTGGGTCGGTGACGACCAGCGGGATCTGCTCGGCCACCTGACCAAGTGGTTCGGCGCCGCAGCCGACTGAGCACGCGGCGCCGCACGCGGCCCGGCACGCAGCCGCGCGCGGCCGACCCCGCGATCACCCCCGCGCGCTCCTCCGCCGGGGTGGTTCCCGGGGCCGGGCCGGCGCGGTACGGCACGTCTCGCGGGGCGCGGGCGCGCTCCCGTACGAAGCTGTGCGCTGCTCCCTGCACCCCGCGAGGCCGGAGGTTCGTACGCCCATGACCCACGCACACCTGAGACCGGCCCGACGGCGGCGCCGCGGACCCGGCGGGACGACCGGGGTACTGGCCGCCGCGCTCGGCCTGGCACTCGTACTCGCGCTGCCCGGCTCCGCGCTGGCCGCCCCCGGCGACCTGGACCCCTCCTTCGGACCCGACGGCCGGGTGGTCACCCCGTTCCCCGGGTACGCGGAAGGACACGACATCGCGCGGCAGGCCGACGGCAAGCTGGTCGTGGTGGGCCTGAACGAGGGCGACTTCGCACTCGCCCGGTACAACGCCGACGGCGGCCTCGACTCCGGCTTCGCCGGGGACGGTACGGTGACCGGCGACTTCGGCGGCGGCGCCGATACGGCCAACGCGGTGGCGATCCAGCCCTCGGACGGGAAGATCGTCGTGGCGGGCACCACCGAGGTGATCGCGGAGGAGGGCGGCGGCTGCTGCTTCTTCTCCGTGGCCCGCTACAACACGGACGGCAGTCCGGACACCGGCTTCGGCGACGGCGGCCTCGTACGGGTCGAGGAGTTCGGCGGGTCCGCGGACGGCGCCGACGTGGCGGTCCAGCCCGACGGCAAGATCATCGCCGCCGGCAAGGGCGGCGGCGGCGGCTTCGCCCTGGTCCGCCTCGACACCGCCGGAAATCTGGATCCGAACCTCGGCGGCGACGGCGCGGTCGTCGCGGGCTTCACGCCCGCCTCGCCCCAGGACGCCGGCGGCATCGCCCGCCGCATGGCCCTCCAGCCGGACGGCAAGATCGTCTCGGTCGGGTACGTGGGCAACACCAATTTCGACATCGGCGTGGCCCGCTACCTGCCCAACGGCACCCTCGACGCCACGTTCAGCGGTGACGGCATGGTGACCGCGAACTTCGGCGGCACCGAGTTCGGCAACGCCGTGGCGGTGCAGCCGGACGGCAAGATCGTCGCCGCGGGATCGGGCGGCGTCGGCGTCGCCCTGCTGCGCTACAACGCCGACGGCAGCCCCGACGGCGGCTTCGGCACCGGCGGGCGCACCTCGGTCCACTTCCCCGGCGACGGCGGCGGCGCGAACGCGTTGGCGCTCCAGCCGAACGGCAAGATCGTCATCGCGGGGCAGGCCGACGACCCGAACAGCCAGGAGGCCAACGACTTCGGCCTGGCCCGCTTCAACACCAACGGCACGGTGGACACCGGCTTCGGCGGCGACGGTTTCGTGGTCACGGGCTTCCAGGACTGGGACGACGCCCGCGGGGTGCTCGTACAGCCGGACGGCAAGATCGTCGCCGCGGGCTTCGGGGCGGGCTTCGCCTTCGCCCTCGCCCGCTACCAGGGCGGCGACGGCGCGACTCCGCCCCCGCCGCCGAGCGCGAACCTGTCGGTGACGCAGACCGGTACGGCCGCCGTGAGCATCGGCGACCGCGCCTCGTACACGGTGACGGTCTCCAACTCCGCGGCCTCCACCGCGACCGCGACCGGTGTGACCCTCTCGGACACGCTCTCCGGAGCCGGCGTGGGCCTGACCTCGGCCGCGGCCTCGCAGGGTACGTGCACGACCACGGCGACGGGGGCCAGCTGCGCCCTCGGCTCCCTGGCCCCGGGCGCGAGCGCGACGGTCACGGTGACGGGCGAGCCCCGGGCCACCGGTACGGTCACGAACACGGCCGTAGCGAGCGCGACGCAGCCGGACCCCGTGACCTCCGACAACACGTCCGCGACGACGACTTCGGCGAACAACGCCCACGGCTGCACGATCATCGGCACCACCGGGGCCGACACGCTGACCGGCGGCTACTTCACCGACGTGGTCTGCGGCCTCGGCGGCAACGACACCGTCCGCGCGGGCTACGGGAACGACACCGTCTACGGCGGCTACGGCAACGACAACCTCGACGGCGGCCAAGGCAACGACACCGTGAACGGCGGCCCGGGCAACGACACCCTGACCGGCGACTACGGCAACGACCGCCTCACGACCACGGACGCCGTCTCCGGCAACGACACCGCCAACGGCGGCCCCGGCACGGACACCTGCACCACCGACCCGGGCGACACCCGCATCAGCTGCCCCTGACCCCGCCCCTCGCCCGGAGAGCCGTCGCCACCCCCATGGCGACGGCTCTCCCCCGTCGGAACCGCACGACCGACGTCAGCGTCCTTTCACGCATCTGCAAGATCACGAACGCTGAGAGGGACCTGCCCATGACAGGAACGGCTGCCCGCTACCTCTACCTCGCGCGGCACGGGGAGGCTACTGCCGACGAGAGCGAGCTCACGGCGAGCGGGCGCCGTCAAGCCGCTCTCCTGGGCGAGCGACTTGTGCACAGTCCGCTGTCCGCCGTCTACCACGGCCCGCTTCCCCGGGCGGCGCAGACCGCACGGCTGATCCACGACCGGCTCGACGGCGTTGCCCTGGAGGAATCGAAGCTGGCCGGCGACTACATCCCGTACATGCCGCAGAGGGAGGAACTCCCGTCGGTCTCGGCCGACGCCACGCTGGCCCACCTGTCACAGTTCTCGGCCGAGGAGCGCGAAGGAGGTCCGGAGCTGGCCCGCGCGGCTCTGGCCCGTTTCGCACGACCTGTCGACGGTGACCAGCCCCGTCACGAGCTGATCGTCACCCACAACTTCCTCATCGGCTGGCTCGTCCGGGCCGCCCTCGATGCGCCGAACTGGCGCTGGATCGGCCTCAACCAGGCCAACGCCGCACTGACCGTCATCCGGTACTCGCCCGACCGGCCCGCCTCCGTGCTCTTCTCCAACGACATGGCACACCTGCCCGACGAGCTGCGCTGGACCGGCTTCCCGCCCGAGCTCCGGGCCTGAGGGAGTTCGGGCGCGGTGTGGCCGGGGGCATCGCTCAGAACGTCCAGCGGGTGTGGGTGTAGACCCCGTCGTCGCGGCCGAAGCCGTAGGCCGTGGCCGGGTGGACCCCGAACACCACCACGTCGCCCTTGCGGAGCGCGTCCCCGATGCCGTGGAAGGTGCCCTCGGAGGAGGTGACGTGGGGGCCGTACTTCGTCTCGTACGCCGTGATCACCTGCTCCAGCAGCGCCGGATCGGCGACCTGTTCCACCGGGCCCTCGACCACGAGGTCGAGCCCCTCGGTGAGGGAGTTCCCCCCGGTGGTCAGCGCGCAGTGGCCGTTGTGGGCGAGGTTCTTCGCCTTCTGCTCGTCCGGGCCGGTCGAGAAGTACAGCGCCCCGTCGTGCCAGGCGGCGATCACGGGGGTGACGTGCAGTCGGCCGTCGGCCCGCACCGTGGACACCCAGAAGATCTCGGCGGCGTCCAACTGCCTCCGGGCCTCGGCCCAGTCGGTGGCGGTCACGTCCGCGGCGCCCGGGCGGGGGTTGAGGGCGGAGCTGTAGCGGGCGTCGAGTTCGGTCGTGGGGTGCTGCGCGGGTCCCTGTGCCGGTATGGCGGACCTCCCTTCCTCTCCCCGTAACGACCGGCCGCCCGCGCGGAAACCGTCATCGGGCCCGCATTCGCCCGTCTGCCCGCATCACGTCCACGGCCTGTCGAAAGATCCGCCGTTCCTGTAAGTTCCCTTTGGAAACCCACTGAGGGGATCGGCGAGGGGATCGGGAGAGCTCATGGGGCAGCAGACATGGACGGCCGTTGACGACTACTTCGACGGGCTGCTCGTCGAGGAGGACGAAGCACTGCTCGCCGCCAACGCGGACGCCGCGGCCGCCGGACTGCCGGCGCACCAGGTGGCTCCGAACCAGGGGAAGCTGCTGCACCTCCTCGCCCGGATCCGCGGTGCGCGCACCGTCCTGGAGATCGGCACCCTCGGCGGCTACAGCACCATCTGGCTGGCCCGGGCCCTGCCGGCCGGCGGGCGGCTGGTCACGCTGGAGGCCGACCCGCGGTGCGCCGACGTCGCCGCCTCGAACATCGCACGGGCCGGACTGGCGGACGTCGTCGACATCCGGCGCGGCAGGGCCGTCGACCTGCTGCCCGAGCTCACGGACCTCGCCCCGTTCGACCTGGTCTTCATCGACGCCGACAAGCCGTCGAACCCGGACTACCTGGAGTGGGCCCTCGAACTGACCCGGCCCGGCAGCGTCATCATCGGCGACAACGTCGTACGCGACGGCGCCGTCGTCGACCCCGACAGCACCGACCCCCGCGTCCAGGGCGTCCGCCGTTTCACCGAACTCATCTCCGAGCACCCGAGGTTGACCGCCACGGCCCTCCAGACCGTCGGCGGCAAGGGGTACGACGGCCTCGTCATGGCCCTGGTCACCGACTGACCGGCAGCACGGCGACGCCCCGAACCACTAACCTCAGCCGCATGACGGCACTTTCCCACCACAGCTCCGACCCCATCGAGCAGCCCGGGCGCGGCGGGGCCACCGCCACCACCGAGGCCGATCCGCACGCCATCGGGCCCGTGCGCACCGAGTACGCGCCCGACAAGGACGGCGACCCCGACCCCGGCGAGATCGTGTGGACCTGGGTCCCGTTCGAGGAGAACGACGGCCGCGGCAAGGACCGGCCGGTGCTGGTCGTCGCCCGGGAGGCGGGCGGGCGGACGCTGCTCGCCGTACAGCTGTCCAGCAAGCGGCACGACAACGACCGGGAGTGGGTGCCGATCGGGACCGGGCCGTGGGACGGCGCCGGGCGGGATTCCTGGGTGGACGTGGACCGGGTGCTGCGCGTACACGAGGACGGCATGCGGCGTGAGGCGTGCGCCCTGGACCGGGGCAGGTTCCAGCTGGTCGTGGACCGGCTCCGAGAGCGCTACGGCTGGCGGTAGCGGGTTCCGTACGCCGCGCAGGGGCCCCGGCCCCTACGCCCCGAAGCCCGCGAAGGCCCGTTCGAACGCTTCCCGCGGCCCCGGATCGCGGTCCAGCACCCCGAACACCACCTGCTCGAAGACCCCCGCGAAACGCCCCGCCAGCAGGGCCCGGAAGGCCTCCGCGACCTCGGCCGGGTCGTTCCGGAACACCCCGCACCCCCACGCCCCCAGCACCAGCCGCGGATAGCCGTGCAGCGCCGCCGTCTCCAGGACGCGCTCCGCGCGCCGCGCCAGGGCCGCCGGGATCTCGGCGACGCGCTCCGGCTCCTGGCGGCGGATGGTGCCCGCGTTGGGAGCCGGTGACGTCAGGAAGCCGGCCCGGAAGGGGGTGTCCAGCAGCTCGCCCCGGTCGTCGCGGAAGACGGGCACCCCGGGGGAGTGAATCACCCGGTCGGTGTAGAAGGTGCTGCGCCCCGCACGGTGGACCTCGTAGTACTCCGGGGCCTCCAGCAGGGTCTCGTACAGGGCCGAGGCGCGGCACAGCGCCTCCTCCTGCGCCTTGGCCCCGCGGACGTATCCGCCCCCGGGATTACGGGCCGAGGCGAAGTTCAGGACGGCGACCGAGGCCCCGCAGACCGGCCCTGGACCGGCCCCGGCGAGCCTGCGGGCCGCGACCGTGCTGCTCTCCCCCGTGACCTCGACGGCCGTCTCACACCGCTCGACGGGAAATTTCTCGTCTGGAATGACCTGGTTTGGTCCATATATCCTGGTTCCGGCCCTGGATTCCGCCAGGGCGGCGGCCAGGGAGACATGCCGCCCCGACCGCGTCCGGTATCCACCGGCCGCCACGATGGTCGCGTTCTCCCGCGCGATCTCGCGCAATCTGCTGCTCACGACACCATCATCGGCAGCAGGAACCACCCGCGGCCAGACATTTTCCGTGCGGTGGCCGGCTCCCCCCTTTTCAGGCCGACGAGGACGGGTAGGTAGGCATGGTCAGGTCACATCCGTGGACAGGAGACCCTGCCGTGCCACAGGACGCATACGCACCACCGGACACGAAGGCCCAGGGCGACACTCTCGCACTCGGCGAAACCGCAGCCGAGGACCTGGTCCACGGCATCTGTTTCAAGACGGGACCACCCCGAACCCTCGGCGCCGAGCTCGAATGGCTCGTACTCGACGCCGACCGGCCCGGCGCGATACTTCCGCCGGACCGGCTGACCGCCGCGCACGACGCGGCCCGCGCCCTGCCCCTGCACTCCCGGCTCACCATCGAGCCCGGCGGCCAGCTGGAGCTCAGCTCCGCGCCCGCCCCCTCCCTCTCCGGCTGCGTGGACGGCCTGCAGGCCGATCTCACCGCCGTACGGGCCGCCCTGCGGTCCCAGGGCCTGGTCCTGCGGGGCACCGGCCGTGATCCGCGCCGGCCACTGCGCCGCATGCTGTGCAGCCCGCGCTACGACGCGATGGAGATCTACTTCGACCGCACCGGCCCGGCGGGGCGCGCCATGATGCGCTCCTCCGCCTCCGTGCAGGTCTGCGTGGACGCCGGGTACGAGGAACCGGGCCCGCTCGGGTACGGCCGGCGCTGGCGGCTGGCCCACCTGCTGGGCGCCGTGTTCGTGGCGGCCTTCGCGAACTCCCCCGCGCACGAGGGCCCGTACGCCGGCTGGCGGTGCTCCCGGCAGGGGATCTGGCGCGACATCGACGCCCGGCGTGCGCTGGCCCCGCCGCTCGACGCCGAACCGCGGGCCGGCTGGACCCGGCACGCGTTGGACACCGAGGTGATGTGCGTACGGTCGGCCGGTGACGGGCCGTGGCCGGTCCCGTACGGCATGACCTTCCGCGACTGGCTCCGCGCCGGGGAAGAGGCCGCCGGCGGGGGCAGCGACGGCGGCCCGCGTACGGACGGCCTCCGGCCGCCCACGGCCGAGGACCTGGAGTACCACCTGACCACGCTGTTCCCGCCGGTGCGCCCGCGCGGTCACCTGGAGTTCCGGATGATCGACGCCCAGCCCGGCGACGACGGCTGGCTGGTGCCGGTGGCCGTCGTCCACGCGCTGTTCGACGATCCGGAGGCCGCCGAGAGCGCGTACCGGGCGGCGAAGGCGCTGGCCGACACCCACGGGCCCCGGCCCTCGCCGCGCAATGCCCTCTGGCAGTCCGCCGCCCGCCACGGCCTGGCCGACCCGGAGCTGCGCACGGCAGCGGCCGCCTGCTTCCGGGCCGCCGCCGAGGCGCTGCCGCGGCTCGGCGCGAGCCGGCACGTCCAGGACGTGGTCGGCGCCTTCACCGAGCGCTTCACCCTGCGCGGCCGCTGTCCGGCCGACGACGGATACCTGCAGCTCACCGGGACGGGGGCCCGCTCATGACCGCATCGCCTTCAGCCGACTCCACCCGGCGGACACCTGCCGACCGCTCCGACCGCTCCGACCGTGCCGATCTTCGCGAGCGGGCCTTCGCGGCCCTGACCGCGGCTCGCGCCCGTACGGCCCTGCTCACCGACGCCGTGAGCGACCCCGACCTGATCGCACAGCACTCCCCGCTCATGTCCCCGCTCGTCTGGGACCTGGCCCACATCGGGAACCAGGAGGAGCTCTGGCTGCTGCGCAACGTCGCCGGACACGACTCCCTGCACCCCGAGATCGACCCGCTCTACGACGCGTTCCAGCACCCCCGCGCCGAGCGGCCGAAGCTTCCCCTGCTGGGGCCGGCGGAGGCCCGCCGCTACACGGCCGAGGTGCGCGGCCGTGTCTTCGACCTGCTGGAGCGGACCGCGCTGGAGGGCTCCGCGCTGCTGGACGACGGCTTCGCGTTCGGGATGATCGCCCAGCACGAACAGCAGCACGACGAGACCATGCTGATCACCCATCAGCTGCGCCGGGGCGAACCGGTGCTCACGGCCCCCGATCCGGGTCCCCCGCAGGGGCCGCCGCCCGCGGCCACCGAAGTACTCGTCCCCGCAGGCCCGTTCACGATGGGCACCTCGGCCGAGCCGTGGTCGCTGGACAACGAGCGGCCCGCGCACGAGCGGGACACCGGGGCGTTCCGGATCGACACGGTGCCGGTGACCAACTCCGCGTACCAGGCCTTCATCTCCGACGGCGGCTACCGGGACGAGCGCTGGTGGGTCCCCGAGGGCTGGGACCAGATCCGCCGGCACGGGATCGAGGCACCGCTGTTCTGGCGCCGGGAGGCCGGCCAGTGGCTGCGCCGCCGCTTCGGCGTGACCGAGCCGGTCCCCGCCGACGAGCCCGTACTGCACGTCAGCTGGTACGAGGCGGACGCGTACGCCCGCTGGGCGGGGCGCCGCCTGCTGACGGAGGCGGAGTGGGAGAAGGCGGCCCGGCACGACCCTTCCACCGGCCGCTCCACCCGCTACCCCTGGGGCGACGAGGACCCGACCCCGGCGCACGCCAATCTCGGCCAGCGCCATCTGCGTCCGGCCCCGGCCGGCAGCTACCCGGCCGGAGCGTCCCCGCTCGGGGTGCGCCAGCTGATCGGCGACGTGTGGGAGTGGACCTCCTCGGACTTCCTGCCGTACCCGGGGTTCCGGGCCTTCCCGTACCGCGAGTACTCGGAAGTGTTCTTCGGCCCGGAGCACAAGGTGCTGCGCGGCGGCTCGTTCGCCGTGGACCCGGTGGCGTGCCGGGGCACCTTCCGCAACTGGGACCTGCCGGTGCGCCGGCAGATCTTCTCCGGGTTCCGGACGGCGAGGGATGCCTGATGTGCCGCCACATCGCCTTCGTGGGGCCCGAGATACCCCTGGCCCGGCTGCTGACCGAGCCGGAGCACTCCCTCGTACGGCAGTCCTGGGAGCCGCGCCGGCAGGGCCACGGCACGGTCAACGCCGACGGCTTCGGCGTCGGCTGGTACGCGGAGGGCGACCCGGCCCCCGCGCGGTACCGGCGGGCCGGGCCGATCTGGGGCGACCCCAACCTCGCCGATCTGGCCCGGGTCGTCCGTACGCGGGCCGCGCTGGCCGCCGTACGGGACGCCACCGTGTTCGGGGCGGACGGGGAGGCCGCGGCGGCGCCGTTCGCCGCCGGGCCGTGGCTGTTCAGCCACAACGGCGCGGTACGGGACTGGCCGGACGCGGTGGCGCCGCTCGCGGCCACCCTGCCGCCCGCGGAGCTGCTGTCCCTGGCCGCGAGCACCGACTCGGCGCTGGTCTGGGCGCTGGTGCTGCACCGGCTGCAGCGGGGGGACGACCTCGGTGCGGCGCTCGCCGAGCCGGTGCGGGAGATCGCGGCGGCCTCGCCCGGCTCCCGGCTCAACCTGCTGCTGACCGACGGCACCGGCATCGCCGCGACGGCCTGGGGCGATTCGCTCTGGTACCTGGCCGACGCGGCGGCCGAGCGCACGGTGGTGGCGTCCGAGCCCTACGACGACGATTCCCGCTGGTGCGAAGTACCCGACCGGACCCTGCTGACCGCCCGTGGCACACGGGTCGACCTGACCCCGCTGAAGGAGACCTCCCCGTGAGCGACTTCCAGTTGACCCGCACCCTCGACGAGCACTCCGCCGACACCGCGCTGCGCGCGGACGTCCTGCACGGGCTGACGGTGTCCCCCAAGGTGCTGCCGCCCAAGTGGTTCTACGACGCGCGGGGCAGTGAACTCTTCGAGGAGATCACCCGCCTGCCCGAGTACTACCCGACGCGCGCCGAGCGGGAGATCCTGCTGGCGCGGGCCGGGGAGATCGCCTCGGCCAGCGGGGCGCGCACGCTGGTGGAGCTGGGTTCCGGCTCCTCGGAGAAGACCCGGCACCTGATCGAGGCGATGCCCGCGCTGGACACGTACATCCCGGTGGACGTGAGCGGGAGCGCCCTGGAGGGGGCGGGGCGGACGCTGCTGGCGGAGCACCCGGGACTGCGGGTGCACGCGCTGGTGGCCGACTTCACGAAGCCGCTGCGGCTGCCGGACACGCCCGGGCCCCGGCTCGTGGTGTTCCTCGGCGGCACGGTCGGCAACCTGCTGCCGCCGGAGCGCGCCGTGTTCCTGGCCTCCGTACGGGCGATGCTGTCGCCCGGGGACGCCCTGCTGATGGGGACGGACCTGGTGAAGGACGAGTCCGTGCTGGTGGCCGCGTACGACGACGCGCAGGGGGTGACGGCCGAGTTCAACAAGAACGTGCTGGCCGTCGTCAACCGGGAGCTGGGCGCGGATTTCCGCACCGAGGACTTCGCGCACGTGGCGGTGTGGAACCGGGAGCAGGAGTGGATCGAGATGCGGCTGCGGGCCCGGTCGGAGCTGGTGGTGAAGGTCCGGGCGCTGGATCTGGTGGTGCCGTTCGCGGCGGGCGAGGAGATCCTGACGGAGGTCTCCGCGAAGTTCCGCCAGGAGGGTGTGCGGAAGGAACTCGCCGAAGCGGGCCTTGAGTTGACTCAGTGGTGGACGGACGCGGAGGGCCGTTTCGCGCTGTCCCTGTCGGTGGCCGACGGCGAGCTCGGCTGGGCCGGCACGCCCGCGAGCAGTGAGGAGGCGGGGATCGGGGGGACGGGTACGACGGGTACGACGGGCGCGGATTCGACGGCGACGGCTGCCTGAGCCGCAGCCGCGAGTTCCCGCCGGTCCGCGTGGCGGCCCGGCGGGATCCGCGGCAGCAGCCGGACCTCGGCCCGCACTCCTCGGGCCCGTGCGATCCGCCACAGGGACGCGGTCAGCGGATCGTCCCCGACGAAGGCGGGCGCCGCGGCGAGGCTCCCGTCCGCCAGCCGGTACGCGAGCCGCACCGGCTGTACGGGCACCCGGGCGTCCAGGGCGGACTGGAAGGCGGCCCGCCGGAAGGGCCCCCGGGCGCGACCGCACCAGGTGCTGCCCTCGGGGAAGACGGTGACGCGGTCGCCGGCCAGCAGGGCATGGGTGATGGTCTCGACGGTGGCGGGGAGGGCGCGGATCCGCTCCCGTTCGATGAACAGGGTTCCGTTCTGCCGGGAGAGCGGACCGAGCACCGGCCAGTTCCTGATGTCGCTCTTGGCCAGCATCCGGCAGGGCATGGCGGCGGCGACGAGCGCGATGTCCAGCCAGGAGATGTGGTTGGCGACGATCAGGCGGCCGCCGTCCGGGCCGGGGCTCCCGTGCACGGTGATCCGGATGCCGAAGGCCCGGACCAGGGCGGTCGCCCAGGCCCGCACCAGGGCCTGGCGGGGCCGGGTGGGGAGCAGCCGGACCGGCTGGCAGCCCAGGATCCCGAGCAGGATCACGGCGGTGGCGGCGGTGAGCCGGAGCACCGCGCGGGCGAGGCCCGCCCGCTCCCCCTCGTGGCCGGTGCAGGCCTCGGGGGTGCAGGGCGAGGTGGGCAGCCAGACGCTCATGCGGCCGGGACGAGCGAGAGGAAGTGCTTGAGGTAGCGCGGGTTGGTGCGCCGCAGGGAGAGCAGGACGTACAGGTCGGCGCAGCCGAACTCGGCGTCGAGGGCGGGCTCTCCGCAGACCCAGGCGCCCAGGCGCAGGTAGCCGCGCAGCAGCGGGGGCAGTTCCACGCGGGCCGGGAAGGTGATGCCCTCAGGGTTCCAGGGGAGGTGCGGGGTGACCCGGTACTCCTCGGGGGCGAGGTTGCGGGTGAGGACGTTCTCGCGGGTGGCGGCGGCCAGGACCCCGCCGTCGGCGAGCGGTGTCGAGCAGCAGCCGGCGAGCCAGTTGTGGCCAGAGCGGTCCATGTAGCGGGCGAGGCCGGCCCAGATCAGCGCGATGACGGCGCCGTTGCGGTGGTCGGGGTGGACGCAGGAGCGGCCGACCTCGACGAGGTCCGGGCGGATCGGGGCGAGGGCGGAGAGGTCGAACTCGCCCTCGGAGTAGAGGCGGCCGGCGACGGCGGCGCGCTCCGGGGGCAGCAGCCGGTAGGTGCCGACGACCTGCTCGGTCTCCTCCTCGACGACGAGGAGGTGGTCGCAGTAGGCGTCGAAGGCGTCGGAGTCGAGGCCCGGCTCGGGTCCGTCGAGGCGGGCGCCGAGCTCGCCGGCGAAGACCAGGTGGCGCAGGCGCTGGGCGGCGCGTACCTCATCCTCGTCGCGGGCGAGGCGGACGGTGTAGTGGGGGGTGGCGGGGAGGGCCGGGGGCGCCGCGACGGGTGCGGCCGCGGGGACGGCTGCGGTGGTGCGGAGGCCGGTGACGGCCGGGGTCGCGGTGGGGGGAAGGGTGGACGGGGACAGGGGGGCGATGGTCATGGCGGCTCCTGATCCGGGCACGGGAGCCAGGCCGTCAGGTGGTGTGGCCTGGCTCCTTTACTTCTTCCGTGACCGGCTGGATTCGACATGACCGCTCAGCGGCACTTGGATGTGCGAACGCTGAACTCGGCGGGCGCGGCGCGACTCGACATCCGCTCGACGGGAGCTCGACATGCGCTCGAAAGGCGCCGGGGTCGCTCAGCGGTCGGAGCTGAGCACCTTGCTGATCGTGTCGGAGGCCGTCTTGGCGGCCTGCCTCGGGTCCTGTCCGCTGAGTACGGCCGTCATGTAGGGCTTGATCGGGTTCTTGCCCTCGACCTCGGCCCAGCGGGCGGACTTCGGGGTGGCGCGCCCCTGGGCGGCTCCCGGCGCCATGCTCGCGGCGCCCTCGTTGCCGTCGACCACGTGCGCGAGGGTGGCCTTGTTCGGTACGTAGCTCATCGTGCGGGCGAGCTCGGTCTGCCAGGTCTCGCTGACCAGCGCGCTGATCACGTCGACGGCCTGGCGCCGGTGCTTCGTCCGCTCCGGGATGATCAGGTCGGAGCCGCCGGTGAAGACGGCGCCGGGCTTGTCGGAGGTCTTGCCGGGTACCGGGAAGAAGCCGAGCTTGCCCTTGAGGGCCGGGTTGGCGGCCTCGATGGCGGCGGCCTGTCCGGGCGGGGCGATGATCTGGGCGACGTCGCCCCCGGCGAACACCTCGGACTGCGGGGGCGTCTCCTCGTCGGCGTTCTTGGGGCCGTCGCCGAGGGCCTGGAGCTGCTTGTAGAACTCCATGCCGGCCAGGGCCTTGTCGTCGTCGAGGGTGCCCACCCACTCCCCTCCGGTCTCGACGGCGAGGTCGCCGCCCTCGTCCCAGATGAACCCGGAGAGGACGTACCAGTTCTGGCCGGGCAGGTAGATGCCCTGCCGGCCGCCCTTGTCGAGCTTCTGGGTGGCCTGGATCCACTCCTGGCGGTTCTTGGGCGGGGTCTTGATGCCGGCGTTCGCGAAGAGGTCCTTGTTGTAGATCACCACACGGTTGGCGGCGTACCAGGGGACGCCGTACTGGGCCCCGTCGATGCTCGCCGGGTCGGAGAGGCCCTTCAGCCAGTCCTTGCTGCCCCACTCGCGCAGGCCTTCGAGGGTGAGTTCCGACAGGCCGCCGGTCTCGATGTACTGGGCGACCTGGGTGTTGCCGACCTCGATGACGTCGGCGCTCTCCGCGCTCTTGCCGGCGAGCACGGCGTTGACCTTGTCGCCGATGCCCGTCCACTCCTGGATCTTGACGTCCAGGTCGACACCCGGGTGCTCCTTCTCGAAGGAGGAGGTGAACTTCGCGATGAAGTCCTCCGAGGCGCTGCCCTTCATCAGCCAGAGCGTCACCTTCTGCGTCCCTCCGGCCGATCCCGCCAGCCGGCTGCAGCCGGTGAGGGCCGTCGCGGCCGCGAGAGCCGTGCACATGACGAGGAAGCGCATCTTCACGAAGGTCACCTTCTGGAGTCCGGTCTCGGAGATGGCTCGAAATTGGCATAGACCAATGGGTGGGTCAAGGCCCTTTCACTCGGGACTGTTCACACAAAGTTCGCGGAGTAGGACTTACTGGGGCACCGTGGAACGAGGCAAAAGCCCCCCACCGTCGGGAGAACCCATGTCGAACCACACCTACCGGGTGACCGAGATCGTCGGCACCTCCCCCGAGGGCATCGATCAGGCCATCCGCAACGCCATCACCAGGGCCGGCGAGACGCTGCGCAACCTGGACTGGTTCGAGGTCACCCAAGTGCGCGGGCACATCGAGAACGGCACGGTGGCGCACTACCAGGTGGGACTCAAGGTCGGGTTCCGCCTCGACGGCGAGGACTGATCACGGGGGGCGATCGGCCGCCACGGGTACGGACGGACGCGCGGGCCGGGCGCGGTGGCGCGCGGCCCGCGCTGCCGTGCGGGACGCGAAGGCCGCGCACGCGCACGCCGCGGCCTCAGGTGCGGCCTTCGCCCTCCTGGGCGGACTTGAGCTCCGGCGCGTCCGCCGCCCAGTCCGCCAGGACCACCTTGAAGCCCGCGGCGCGCGCCGCCTGGCAGACGAGCTCGTCGTCGTCCACGAGCATCCGCACCTCACGGCTCCGGGCGATCCGCCGCAGCACCTCCAGCTTGGTCACCCGGGCCGGCCGGCGGTCCTGGTTCCCGCGCATCCACAGCCGGCCCTCGGGCAGCCCGTGGCGGGCCAGCCACTCCTCCGTGTCCGCGCGGCACCGCTCCGGGCGCCCGGTCAGGTACACGACCTCGCAGTCGGCCGCCCGCTCCACCGCCAGCGCCACCCCGCGCGCCAGCGGCGGGTCGGCCGGGGCCGCGCCGAAGAAGCCGTCCCAGTCCCGGGGCCGGCCCTCCAGGAAGTGCTGGCGGTGATCGGTGTCGGCCAGGGTGTTGTCGATGTCGAAGACGGCCAGCGGCCGGCGGTCGTTGCTGTCACTCATGCGGGCCAGAGTAGGCAGGGAATCCTTTCGCCGCCCGTGCGTTACAGCCTGGTGTGATCCGCAGAATCTCCATCCTCGACCGGTCCCGCACCCGCGAGGGGCACACCGCCCCGCAGGCCCTGCGCGACACCGTGGAGCTCGCCCGCGCGGCGGAGCGGCTCGGCTACCACCGCTTCTGGGTGTCCGAGCACCACAGCGTCCCCGGAGTCGCGGGCTCCGCGCCCGCCGTACTCGCCGCGGCCGTCGCCGGGGCCACCCGGCGGATCCGGGTCGGCACCGGCGGGGTGATGCTGCCCAACCACCAACCGCTGGTGGTCGCGGAGCAGTTCGGGGTGCTGGAGTCGCTGTTCCCCGGCCGGATCGACATGGGGCTCGGCCGCTCGGTCGGCTTCACCGGCGGGATCCGGCGGGCGCTGGGCCGCGACACCGGGGACGCCGACCGCTTCGAGGAGCAGCTGACGGAGCTGCTGGGCTGGCTCGACGGCACCCAGCGGGCGCATCCCGAGGTGCACGCCCACCCGGCGGAGGGGCTGCGGATTCCGGCGTACGTGCTGGCCACCGGCGAGGGCGCCGGGATCGCGGCCCGGGCCGGGCTGCCGCTGGTGGTGGGCGACCTGCGGGCGCGGGGCCGGGTCACGGAGGTCATCGAGCGCTACCGCGCGGAGTTCCGCCCCTCGGCCGCGGGCTCGCGGCCGTACGTGGTGGTCTCCGGGACGGTGGCCGTGGCGGACACCCCCGGGGCCGCCCGGCGCATCCTGGTCCCGGAGGCCTGGTCCCTCGCGTACTCCCGCACCCGGGGCAGCTTCCCGCCCCTGCGCCCGGCGGAGGAGGTCGAGGCGCTGGCCATGACCCCGAAGGAGCGGGAGCTGTACGAGGGCGGGCTCACGGGACACATCCACGGTACGGAGGAGCAGGTCGCGGAGCAGCTGGCCGAGGTGGCCGGGCAGACGGGCGCGGACGAGCTGCTGGTCACCACCTCCACGTACGACCGCACGGCGCTGCTGGACTCCTTCGAGCGGCTGGCCCGGGTGGCGGGGCCGGCCGGGCCCTGACCGCGGGCGGCCCGTAAACTGGGGCGAATGCACCACTCCACCGCGCCCGAGGCCCACCGCGACTCCTTCGTACGGGTGAGGGGAGCCCGGGAGCACAACCTGCGCGGCGTCGACGTGGACATCCCGCGCGACGTCCTGACCGTGTTCACCGGGGTCTCCGGCTCCGGGAAGAGCTCCCTGGCCTTCGGCACGCTCTACGCCGAGGCCCAGCGCCGGTACTTCGAGTCGGTGGCCCCGTACGCGCGCCGCCTCATCCACCAGATCGGCGCCCCGAAGGTGGACTCCGTCACCGGGCTGCCGCCCGCCGTCTCCCTGGAGCAGCGGCGCTCCTCCCCCGGCTCGCGCTCCTCGGTCGGCACGGTGACCCTCCCTGCGGATGCTGTACTCGCGCGCCGGCACCTATCCGACGGGCGCCGAGCGGCTCGACTCCGACGCCTTCTCCCCCAACACCGCGGCCGGCGCCTGCCCTTCCTGCCACGGACTCGGCAGCATCCACCGCACCAGCGAAAAACTCTTGGTGCCGGATCCCGGGCTGTCGATCCGTCAGGGAGCCATCGCCGCCTGGCCCGGGGCCTGGCAGGGCAAGAACCTGAGGGACATCCTGGAGGTGCTCGGGTACGACGTGGACGCGCCCTGGGGGGAGTTGGCGGCGAAGGACCGCGAGTGGATCCTGTTCACCGAGGAGCAGCCGGTGGTCACGGTGCACCCGGTGCGCGACGCGGACCGGATCCAACGGCCCTACCAGGGCACGTACATGAGCGCCCACCGTCATGTGATGCGGACCTTCTCCGACAGCAAGAGCGCCACGCTGCGGGCCCGTGCGGAGCGGTTCCTGACCGATTCCCCGTGCCCGGTGTGCGAGGGGCGGCGGCTGCGGCCGCAGGCCCTGGCCGTGACGTTCGCGGGCCGTACGATCGCCGAGCTGGCGGCCCTGCCGCTGACCGCCCTGGACGCCGTACTGGCCTGCGCACCCCTGGACGGGGAGGCGGCGCGGGTGCTCGCCGAGGACCTGCGGGGCCGGATCGGGCCGGTCGTGGAGCTGGGGCTCGGCTATCTGAGCCTGGACCGCACCGCACCGACCCTGTCGGCGGGCGAGCTGCAGCGGCTGAGGCTGGCGACACAGCTGCGGTCCGGGCTGTTCGGGGTGGTGTACGTACTGGACGAGCCGTCGGCGGGGCTGCACCCGGCCGACACCGAGGCGCTGCTCGGCGTACTGGACCGGCTCAAGGCGGCGGGGAACACGGTGTTCGTGGTCGAGCACCACCTGGACGTGGTGCGGCACGCGGACTGGCTGGTGGAGGTGGGTCCGCTGGCCGGGGAGCACGGCGGCCGGGTGCTGTACAGCGGGCCGCCCCGGGGGCTGGCCGGGGTGGCCGGGTCCGCGACGGCGCGCCACCTGTTCGCGGAGCGCGGGGCGGGGCCGGGGCGGCGGCCGGTGCGGACGGCGAGCGGAGCGGTGCGGCTCACCGGAGTGGAGCGGCACAACCTGCGGGGTGTGGACGCGGAGTTCCCGCTCGGGGTGTTCACGGCGGTCACCGGTGTGTCGGGGTCGGGGAAGTCCACGCTGGTGGGCCAGGTGCTCGCCCGGGAGGTCGGGGAGCGGATCGCCGATCCGGGGTTCCCTGTGCGGCGTCTGGTGGAGGTGGACCAGAAGCCCATCGGCCGGACCCCGCGGTCCAACCTGGCCACGTACACGGGGCTGTTCGACGTGGTGCGCAAGCTGTTCACGGCGGCTCCGCAGGCTCGGGAGCGCGGCTGGAAGGCGGGCCGGTTCTCCTTCAACGTCCCGGGCGGCCGGTGCGAGACCTGCCAGGGCGAGGGGTTCGTCTCGGTGGAGCTGCTGTTCCTGCCCAGTACCTACGCTCCGTGCCCGGAGTGCGCCGGAGCCCGGTACAACACCGAGACCCTGGACGTGCGGTACGAGGGGCTGAACATCGCAGAGGTGCTCGGCCTGACGGTGGAGTCCGCGGCGGCCTTCTTCGCCGGGGTCCCGGCGGCGGCGCGCAGCCTGCGGGCGCTGGAGGACATCGGGCTGGGCTATCTGCGGCTGGGCCAGCCCGCGACCGAGCTGTCGGGCGGCGAGGCGCAGCGGATCAAGCTGGCGACGGAGCTGCAGCGGCAGCGCCGCGACCACACCCTGTACGTGCTGGACGAGCCGACGACCGGGCTGCATCCGGCGGATGTGCGGGTGCTCTTGCGGCAGTTGCACGGACTGGTGGAGGCCGGGCACTCGGTGGTGGTCGTGGAACACGACATGGAGGTGGTGGCGGGCGCGGACTGGGTGATCGACCTGGGTCCGGGCGGCGGTGCGGACGGCGGCCGGATCGTGGCGGCCGGCACGCCGGCGGAGGTGGCCGCCACGGGCGGGGGCCGTACGGCGGGCCACCTCGCGCGGGCGCTGCGCGAGGTGTAGGGACACCCCTAGGCGTCGCCCGGGAGCAGGTGCTGCGCGAGTTCGCGGAAGCTCCACTTCCCCTGCTGCCGGGTGAACATCCACACCAGGTCGTGGCGGTCGGGCCAGACGGCGGGGACGCCGAGGACCCGGTGGGCGCCCAGGGCGTGGATCAGGCGGGGGATGCCGGTGTGCTCCCAGCAGACGAGTACGGGCATGGGCCCGGCCAGTGCGGCCCGTGCCAGGGCCTCTTCGGCGCCGACACCGAACTCGGAGCGCAGGGGCGTGCGGAGGGCGGCGATCAGCGGCTCGACCGTCTGGCGGCAGCGGGCGGGAGGCCGGCCTCCGGCACCGGCCGGGCCGCCGGCCGCGAAGACGACGGCGGGGCGCGGCAGCGACGATCCACCGGCGGGCGGGAAGAGACGGTGCAGTTCCTCGGCCCGGCGGCGGCCGCGCCCGGCGAGGGATCCGGGGTCCTCGTTGCCGTCCTCGTCCTCGCCCAGGTCCCCGGCGTACGGCTTCTCCGCGTGCCGGATCACCATGACCAGGGCGTCCTTCGGTGCGGCTTTCGGGCCGTGCGCGGCGCTTCCGGACGGGTCCTGCGCCGAGCAGCCGGTCAGCGCGAGCGGGGCGAGGGCGGCGGCCGCCAGGAAGGTGCGGCGGCGCGGTCCGGACCCGGCGGGGGCTTCTGGCATGGGGCCCACTGTCCCCCACGGGCCGGACGCCGCCGCGGCGCGGCGCGTCGTACGGCCGCCACGAGCGCCCGGTCGGCCGATCGGGTCAGCCGATCGGCCGAGGGGGCTCGTACGGCCCTCACCTCTCGTAGGGCGAGGGCACCGGGAAGTACGCCTCCAGGAAGGCGGCGACCGCGCGCTGCTGCTCCTCGGGGGACAGCCCGGGTGCGGTGTCGTCGTCGGCGAGGCAGAACGCGTCGGACCAGCGGTCGGCCGCCAGGCCGGGCAGCCGGGCGATCTCCTCGGCCCGGCCGGTGCTGACGTACGCGTGGTGCAGCTCGCCCTCCACGGCGCGGCCGTCGGCGAGGGCCAGGTGGGAGGCGAGGGTGACGGGGGCGAGGTCGTCGGCGCTGCGGAAGACCGAGCGGCTGATGGTGGTCAGCCGGCCGGGCAGCCGCTCCTCGACGTGGGCGAAGAGGGAGCGGCTGAGCGGGTAGGGGGTGTGGGCCAGGATGTGCGGGTAGGTGCGGCCGGCGGCCTGTTCGATCGCGTGGCGGGTGGCCTTCTGGGAGGCGGTGAACACGTCGTCGTCGACGCCGGGGGCGCTGGGGGCCACGGCCCGCCGGTCGTGGAAGACCTTGGGCAGTCCGGAGGAGAGGAAGTAGTTCTGGGGGCGCTGCGGGCGGCCGAGGAAGATGTCGTCGTTGAAGTAGAGGAAGTGCTCGGCGAGGCCGGGGATGCGGTGGAGCCGGCTCTCGATGGCGTGGGAGTTGAAGACGGGGAGGCCGGCGGGGTCGGCGAACAGCTCCCGGTGGTCGACGACGGTGACCCGGGGGTGGTCGGTGGCCAGCCAGGCCGGGGTCTGGTCGTCGGTGACGAGGAAGACGTGGCGGATCCAGGGCGCGTGGGCGGCGATGGAGCGCAGGCAGTAGCGGAGCTCCCCGCGGTCGCGGTAGCGGTTCTCCGCGTGGTCGACGGGGGCGCGCCCGGCGGCGCCGGCTTCGGCTGCCGACGCGGCTGCCTCGGCGCGGTCCCGGCGGCGGCGCCAGGCGGGGTCTGCGGCGTCGACCCAGGTGATCACGGCGTCGACGGGGAAGTCGATGTCGTCGGGGAAGCGGCCGGCGAAGGCGTCGACGACGGGGTGGTCGCGGTCGCCGACGCGGGTGGTGGACGTGGCTTCGAGGGTGGGTACCCACCAGCCGTACGGGGTCTCGCGAAGTCCGGCGACCGCGCCGATGCCCGACTCTGCGGCCTCCCAGAACTCCAGGTCGCAGCCGGTTTCGGGGCCGTAGGCCACGGTCCGGCCGGAGGTGACGACGACCGGCTGGAAGAGCAGGATGCCCTTGATCTTGGGGTGGGGGGTGCCGACGGGCGGACCCTCGTGGGCCGCGACGGCTTCGGGGAGGGTTTCGGCGAGGACCTCGACGGCTTCCCCGGCTTCCCCGGCCGGGCCGCCGCCGCCGCCGTCGCCGTCGCCGTCGCCGAGGAGCCGGGCGTACACCGGGAGCCCGGCGAAGGCCGCGGCGCATGCCTTGAGGGCGGCCTCGCGGTCGCCCGGGGCGATGGCGACCCGGTGCCGCAGTTCCCCGTCGGGGACCAGCCCGTACGGGACGGCGGCCGTCTCGAGCGCCTCGGCGACCGCGCTCAGGTTGGCGTCCCGGGCTCCGGCGGGCAGCAGGTCGTCGCGGACCCGGGAGAGCCGGCCTCGGTGGCGGACCAGGTCCGCCGCCGCCCCCAGCAGCTCGTCCTCACGGGCCCGGCCGGGCGGGGGCGGCACCCGGCTCCCGCTCCCGGTGCGCTCCCGCTGGGCGGCGTCCGGCTGCCGCGGTACGCCGCCGGGCCGGCGCAGTGTCCGTACGATCCGGCGCAGGCCGACGGGAAGGGGAAGACGGGACAGGCCCTGCATATACGACCTCGCGAGACGGCGCCGGTGTGCGGCACCCGAGGATGCGGGCGGCACCCGGCGTGCGGGGGTGCGGTGCCGTCCGGCAGGCAGGGGCGGATGCCTCGTTCACCTCCACCTTTCCCTTCGTTCATTTTTCACGCAAGGGCCGGGAGTCCGTTATCCCCGTCTCACAGGCACTTCTCAGTTTCCTCCGTGCCTGCGGACCGCCCGCAGCCATTCGCGGTTCATGGCGGCGATGGACGGCAGCGGAATGCCCTTGGGGCAGGCCGTGGCGCATTCGCCGGTGAGGGTGCAGCCGCCGAATCCCTCGTCGTCCATCCGGGCCACCATGTCGAGGACGCGGGTCTCCCGCTCCGGCGAGCCCTGCGGCAGCACGTTCAGGTGGTTGACCTTGGCGGAGGTGAAGAGCATCGCCGAGCCGTTGGGGCAGGCCGCCACGCAGGCCCCGCAGCCGATGCACTCGGCGTGCTCGAAGGCGGAGTCGGCGTCGGCCTTGGGCACGGCGGTGGCGTGCGCCTCGGGGGCGGAGCCGGTCGGGGCGGTGATGTAGCCGCCGGCCTGGATGATCCGGTCGAAGGCGCCGCGGTCCACGACGAGGTCCTTGACCACCGGGAAGGCGGCGGCCCGCCAGGGCTCGACGTCGATGGTGTCGCCGTCGGCGAAGGACCGCATGTGCAGCTGGCAGGTGGTGGTGCGCTCGGGGCCGTGGGCGTCGCCGTTGATGACGAGGCTGCACGCGCCGCATATCCCCTCACGGCAGTCGTGGTCGAAGGCGACCGGGTCCTCGCCGCGCAGGATGAGGTCCTCGTTGAGGGTGTCGAGCATCTCCAGGAACGACATGTCGCGGGAGATGCCGTCGACCTCGTACGTGACCATGGCGCCGGGGGCGTCGGGGTTCTGCTGGCGCCAGACGCGCAGGTTGAGCCTCATGCGTAGCTCCGCTGGGTGGGGTGGACGTACTCGAAGACGAGGTCTTCCTTGTGCAGGACGGGGGCCGCGCCGGTGCCCTGGTACTCCCAGGCGGCGGCGTATGCGAACTCCTCGTCGCGGCGGGCGGCCTCGCCGTCCGGGGTCTGGGACTCCTCCCGGAAGTGGCCTCCGCAGGACTCGGCGCGGTGGAGGGCGTCGAGGCACATCAGCTCGGCGAGCTCCAGGTAGTCGACGATGCGGTTGGCCTTCTCCAGCGACTGGTTGAATTCCCCGCCGCTGCCGGGGACCTTGATCCGCTGCCAGAACTCCTCGCGGATCTCCGGGAGCCGGGCGAGGGCCTTGCGCAGGCCTTCCTCGGTGCGGGACATGCCGCAGTACTCCCACATGAGCTCGCCGATCTCGCGGTGGAAGGAGTCCGGGGTGCGGTCCCCGTCGACGGCGAGCAGCTTGGCGAGGCAGTCGCGGACCTCCCGGACGGCGGCGGCGGCCTCGGGGTGGGTGTCGTCGACGGCTTCCTGGTGCGGGTGGCGGGCCAGGTAGTCGTTGATGGTGGAGGGGAGCACGAAGTAGCCGTCGCCGAGGCCCTGCATCAGGGCGGAGGCGCCGAGGCGGTTGGCCCCGTGGTCAGAGAAGTTGGCCTCGCCGATGGCGAAGAGGCCGGGGACGGTGGTCTGGAGGTCGTAGTCGACCCACAGGCCGCCCATCGTGTAGTGCACGGCGGGGTAGATCCGCATGGGGACCTCGTACGGGTTCTCCGCGGTGATCCGCTCATACATGTCGAAGAGGTTCCCGTACTTCTCGGCGACCTTGTCCCGGCCCATGCGGCGGATGGCGTCGGCGAAGTCGAGGTAGACGCCCTGGCCGCCGGGGCCGACGCCGCGTCCCTCGTCGCAGACGTTCTTGGCTGCGCGGGAGGCGATGTCGCGGGGCACCAGGTTGCCGAAGGAGGGGTAGATCCGCTCCAGGTAGTAGTCGCGCTCGGCCTCGGGGATCTGTGCGGCGGGGCGGGTGTCGCCCTGGGCCCTGGGGACCCAGATGCGGCCGTCGTTGCGCAGGGACTCGCTCATCAGGGTGAGCTTGGACTGGTGGTCGCCGGTGCGCGGGATGCAGGTGGGGTGGATCTGGGTGAAGCAGGGGTTGGCGAAGTAGGCGCCGCGCCGGTGCGCCCGCCAGACGGCGGTCGCGTTGGAGTTCATGGCGTTGGTGGAGAGGTAGAAGACGTTGCCGTAGCCGCCGGAGGCGAGGACGACGGCGTCGGCGTAGTACGTGGAGACCTTGCCGGTGATCAGATCGCGGGCGACGATGCCGCGGGCCACGCCGTCGACGGTGATCAGGTCGAGCATCTCGGTACGGGCGTGCATCTCGACGTTGCCGGCGGCGATCTGCCGGGACAGCGCCTGATAGGCGCCCAGGAGGAGCTGCTGGCCCGTCTGGCCGCGGGCGTAGAAGGTGCGGGAGACCTGGACGCCGCCGAAGGAGCGGGTGTCGAGGAGGCCGCCGTACTCGCGGGCGAAGGGGACGCCCTGGGCCACGCACTGGTCGATGATCTCGACGGATATCTGCGCGAGACGGTGGACGTTGGACTCGCGGGCGCGGAAATCGCCGCCCTTGACGGTGTCGTAGAAGAGGCGGTGCACCGAGTCGCCGTCGTTGCGGTAGTTCTTGGCGGCGTTGATGCCGCCCTGCGCGGCGATGGAGTGGGCCCGGCGCGGGGAGTCGGAGAAGCAGAACTGGACGACGTGGTAGCCCTGTTCGGCGAGGGTTGCGCCGGCCGCCCCGCCGGCCAGGCCGGTGCCCACGACGATGACGGTGTGTTTGCGGCGGTTGGCCGGGTTGACGAGCTTGGCCTCGAAGCGGCGGCGGTCCCAGCGTTCGGCGATGGGGCCTTCGGGGGCCTTGGTGTCGGCGATGGGCTCACCGGTGCCGTAGTGGGTGTATTCGGTGTGGGCCTGGTCGGTGTGGGCGTTGTCGGTGTGGGCGTGGGCGTTGCTCATGTCAGCTCACCACTCCGGTCATGACGGCGACGGGCACGGAGACGAAGCCCGCGAAGAGGACGAGGGCGAGGGCGTTGGCGAGGAACTTCAGGGCCCGGTCGCGGCGGGCGTTGCCCGCGCCGAGGGTCTGGGCGGCGCTCCAGAAGCCGTGCCGGACGTGCAGGCCGACCGCGGCCATCGCCACGATGTAGATCGTGTTCCCGTACCAGGTGGAGAAGGTGGCGAGGACGTTCTGGTAGGGGTGGCCGGCCCACGCGCGCTCGTTGACGGTGAGCGTGGTGAGGTCGAGCAGGTGCCAGACGATGAACAGGGCGAGGATGATGCCGCCCCAGCGCATGGTGCGGGTGGCGTAGCTCGCGCGGCGGCGCTTGTGGGCGTACTTGACCGGGCGGGCCTTGATGTCCCTGCGGCTGAGCTGGTACGCGGACACGGCGTGGCCGACGACCGCGGCGAGGAGCACCACGCGCACGATCCACAGGGCCCACTCGTGGTGGAGGAAGGGCGAGCCGAGGGTGCGCAGCCAGTGGGCGTAGCCGTTGAACTCGTCCGCCCCGAAGAAGATCTTGAGGTTGCCGAGCATGTGGACCACCAGGTATCCGAGCATGATCAGCCCGGACACCGCCATCACGGACTTCTTGCCGACGGTGGAGTCCCAGAGCGTGCGCGTGGTGGACGGCCGTCGGCCCGTCCGCGTTGCCAGAGCCATGCCACCGACGGTAAGGACCAAGGTCCCGAGAGGTCCAAGACATGATGACGCTGATCTCGATAGGGGGTACCTATGTAGGGCGTAACCTGGGGCGATGCAGTTCCAGCAGCTCCTGTACTTCGTGGCCGTCGCCGAAACCCGTCACTTCACCCGGGCCGCGGAGCGGGTGCACGTCGCCCAGCCGTCGCTCTCGCAGCAGATCAAGTCGCTGGAACGGGAGCTGGGGGCAGAGCTGTTCAGCCGGGCGCGGGGGAACATCGCACTGACCGACGCGGGCGAGGCGCTGCTGCCGCTGGCCCGGCGGATCCTGGCGGACGCGGACACGGCGCGGCTGGAGGTGCAGGAGCTGGCGCAGCTGCGGCGGGGGCGGGTCCGGCTGGGGGCCACGCCGAGCGTGTGCACGGGTCTGCTGCCCGGCGTGCTGCGCGCCTTCCACGCCGCGCATCCGGGCATCGAGCTGTTGATCGAGGAGAGCGGCTCGCTGGACCTCGTACGGGAACTGGCGCGCGGGGCCCTGGACCTGGCGCTCGTCGCGCTTCCGCTGCCACCCTCGGCCCCGGCGCTGACCACGGTGGAGCTGCTGACGGAGGACCTGGTGGTGGTCTCGTCGGCGGAGCTGCCGCCGCCGGGGGGCGGCGGGCCGCTCACGGTGTCCGCGCTGCGGGACGAGCCGATGGTGATGTTCCGCCACGGCTACGACCTGCGGGACCTGACGGTGGCCGCCTGCCGGGCGGAGGGCTTCGAGCCGGTGTTCACCGTGGAGGGCGGGGAGATGGACGCGGTGCTGGGCTTCGTGCGCGCGGGGCTCGGCGTGGCGGTGGTCCCGGCGATGGTCGTCGGCCACGGCGGCCCGGGGCTGCGCGCCACCCCGCTGGCGGGCTCTCCGCTGCGCCGCACCATCGCCCTGGCGCACCGCACGGATGTCGCTCCCCCGCGCGCGGCCCGCGAGCTGAAGCGCATCCTGCTGGGCTGACCCGGCCGCGCCCCTCACGGGCGCCGCGGGCGGGGCCCGCTCGGGCGGGGCACTCCGCACGGGGTGGCGCGGGCGGGAGCAGGGGTGGCACGGGGTGGCGCTGGCGGGGGCCGCCCGCCCGTCAGCCTCCGGCTGAGGGAAGGGCCTTGTCGAGGCCGTCGGCCAGCATCGCGAAGGCCTGGTCGGCATCGGCCGCGGCGGCCGGATGGGCCTCGTCGGCACTCTGGCCGGCGGCCATGCGGAGGTAGTTCTCCCGGCCCAGCTCGTGGCGGACCGCCACCAGGTGCATCGCGGCCAGCCGCGCGGCGAGCGGCCGGACCGACTCCGCTTCGAGCACGGCGGCCAGCAGCTCCACCTCGCGGTCGGTGTAGTGGGACATCCGGCTCTCCAGGCTGGCGGTGGAGTAGAGGAGCCGCTGGAACGCGACCACCCCGGGGTGGTCGCAGAGCCCGGTGATCGGGTCCCGGTCGGCGAGGGCCGCCAGGAAATGCGCGTGCAGCGCGGCCACCGGCGTCCCCCCGACGGGCCGGTCCCGCACGATGCGCGCCGCCTCGTCCTGGTGGTCGGCGAACCGGTCGAGCACCAGGTCCTCCTTGCTCGGGAAGTACCGGAAGAGGGTGGGCTTGGAGACCTCGGCCGCGGCGGCGACATCGGCCACCGACACCGCATCGAAGCCCCGTTCCAGGAAGAGCTCCAGCGCCGTGGCCGCCAGCTGGCGACGCGTACGGAGCTTCTTGTTCTCGCGCAGACCCGTCGTCTTCTCCATACCGCGAGGATAGCACAGAATCATGACTCGGTTAATTTCTTGACCGGGTTGCTTTTTCTGTCGGGAGCCGCTTTCCTTGAGACATCGACGAGACCGGAGATCGACCCGAGAGGACATCCGATGACTGACGTACTGATCGTGGGCTCCGGCCCCACCGGACTCACCCTGGCCTGCGACCTCGCCCTGCGCGGAGCCGCCGTCCGCGTCATCGACCAGCGCACCGGCCCGCACCGCGAGTCCCGCGGCAAGGGGCTCCGGCCGAGCAGTGTGGAGATCTTCGAGAAGCTCGGCGTGGCCGAGTCCCTCACCGCCGTCGGCCAGGACGAGGTGGTCCTGCGCAAGTACTTCGACGGAGCGCACGTCAACGACACCCCCGTCGGCGGCAACGGGCTGCTGCTGGGTCAGTGGCAGATCGAGGAGGCGCTGCGCGAGCGGCTCGGCGGCCTGGGCGTGACGGTCGAGTACGGGACCCGGCTCGCCGGAATCGGCCAGGACGCGGGCGGGGTCCGCGCGGAGCTGGCGGACGGCACCGCGATCGGGGCCCGCTACCTCGCCGGGTGCGACGGAGGGCACAGCGCCACCCGCAAGCTGCTCGGCATCCCCTTCGAGGGGAACTCGGCGCAGGAGCCCGCGATGGTCATCGGGGACGTCCGCGCCCCCGGGCTCAGCCGGGACTTCTGGCACCAGTGGTTCAGCTCGGACGGCAGCGGGATCATGCTCTGCCCGATGCCGGGGACGGACGCCTTCCAGCTGCAGGCCTCACCCGAGCAGGACGAGCACGGCGAACCGGTACCGCCCTCGCTGGAGACCTTCCAGCGGCTGTTCGACCGGCACGCCCGGATACCGGGGATCCGGCTCACGGATCCCACCTGGCTCTCCACCTGGCGGGTCAGCGTCCGCGTGGTCACCCGGATGCGCGAGGGCCGCGTCTTCCTCGCCGGGGACGCCGCCCACGTCCACCCCATCGCCGGCGGGCTGGGCATGAACACCGGCATCGGCGACGCGGCCGCCCTGGGCCGCACCCTGGCCGCCGCCCTCACCGGGCCGGGCGGGGAGGAGGTGCTCGACCTGTACGAGGCGGAGCGCCTGCCGGTGGCCGTCGAGGTCGTGGCCGATACAGCGCGGCGGTACGACCGGGTCGTGGCGGCCGTCCGCACCCCCGGCGTCGGGACGGAGGCCGGCCTGGACTGACCGGGCCGCCGGGCCGGTGTCGGACGGGCGTCAGGAAGGCGTGGGCACGGCGTCCGAGAGCGAGAGGGTGTGGATGCGGTCGGGGGCGCCGGGGCGGGCGTAGTACCAGCCCTGGGCGGTGTCGCAGCCGAGGTCGCGGAGCTGGGCGGCCTGGGCGCCGGTCTCCACCCCCTCGACCGTGACCGCGAGTTCGAGGCTGTGGGCCAGGGCCACGATGCCCTCCACGATCTTGACGTCGACCGGGTTGGCGGGCTGCTGCTGCATCCCCTTGGTGAAGGAGCGGTCCAGCTTCAGGACGCTGACCGGGAGGCGGCGCAGGTTCGCCAGGTTCGAGTAGCCCGTGCCGAAGTCGTCGAGCGCGATGTCCACGCCGAGGGCCGCGAGCCGGCGCAGCGGTTCGAGGAGTTCGTCGTCGGCCCCGATCAGGGCCGATTCGGTGACCTCCAGGCACAGGGCGCCCGGGGCGAGGCCCGAGTTCTCCAGCACCGCGACGGTGTCGGCGACCAGGCCGGGGTGGTGCAGCTGGGTCGGCGAGAGGTTGACGTTGATCCGCAGGGCGGAGCCGCCGTGCTGGCGCTGCCAGTTGCGGGCCTGGCGGACGGCCTCCTCCAGGACCCAGCGGCCGAGCGGCACGATCAGCCCGGTCCGTTCGGCGAGCGGGATGAAGCGGTCCGGGCCCAGTACCCCGTACTGGGGGTGCGACCAGCGGACGAGGGCCTCGGCCCCGTGGACGCTCCCGTCGTGCAGGTGGACCAGCGGCTGGTACTCGATGAAGAACTCGCCGCGTTCCAGGGCGGCCGGGAGGGCGTTGGTCAGGCCGTGCCGGGTGATGGCGCGGGCGTCGGCCTCGGCGTCGGCGAACTCGAAGCGGTTGCCGCCCGCCGCCTTGGCCCGGTACATCGTGATGTCGGCGCTGCGCAGCACCTCCGCGGCGGTGCGCTCGCGGGCCAGACCCTCCACGATGCCGATGCTGCCGCGGACCGACAGCTCGCGGCCCTCGATCCGGATGGGCACCGACAGGGCGGACAGGATCCGGACGGCGAGTTCGGTCACCTTCTCCTCGGTGTCCGAACCGGTGGTCAGCGCCACGAACTCGTCGCCGCCCAGGCGTGCGACGACCTCGCCGGGGCCCGTCGCGCAGCTCTGCAGCCGGTCGGCGACCTCCACCAGGAGCCGGTCCCCCGCCGAGTGGCCGAGGCTGTCGTTGACGGCCTTGAACCCGTCGAGGTCCAGGTAGCAGAGGCCGAAGCGGCTGCCGCCGGCCCCGCCCAGGGCCTTCTCCAGGCGTTCGAAGAAGAGCGTCCGGTTCGGCAGCCCGGTCAGGGCGTCGTGGGTGGCCTCGTAGCGCAGGCGCAGGTTCAGCAGGCGGCGTTCGGTGGTGTCCTCCATCAGCGCCAGCTGGTACTGGGGCACACCCTCGGCGTCGCGCAGCAGCGACACCGTCAGGTTGGTCCACAGCACGGTTCCGTCGTGGCGGTAGTACGGCTTCTCCACGCGGTAGCTCTCGCGCTCTCCGCGGACGAGTTCGCCGTACATCCGCCAGACGTGCGGGGCGTCGTCGGGGTGGCCCCACTCGCTGACGTTGCGGCCCCGCATGTGCCCGTGCATCCCGCCGAACATCTGCAGCAGCGCGTCGTTGACCTCGAGGATGTTGCCTTCGAGGTCGGCGATGCCGATGCCGACGGCCGCGCCCTCGAAGACCGCTTTGAAGCGCTCCTCGCTGGCGTGCAGGGCCTGCTGGGCGTCGATGCGGGCGGTCAGCGCGGAGCGGGCGATGGCCTCCTGCTCCTTGAGGGTGCGCTCGCGCAGGGCGCGGGCGAATCCCGCCGCGATCCCGTGCTGGAGCCGGGCACAGCGGGAGCGGTACTCCTCGGTGCCCTCCACGCCGACGCCGTCGGGGCCGCAGTAGAGCACGAGGTACGACTCGACCACGCCGAGGGTGCCGGCCAGGGCCTCCGGGTCGGTGCAGTGCACGGCGACGAGTTCGGCGCCCACCCGCTGGGCGACGCCCGCGTCGAAGGGCCGGGCGTGCAGGGCCTCGGCGAGGGTCCGGGCGAGCGGTATGAGGTGCTGTTCGAATTCGACTCGGGTCAGCGAGGTCGCGGTGACGGGGAAGATCGCCCGTCCCCAGATGGTCGCGAAGCGCCCGATCCGGTCCTCCAGCCCGCTCCGCAGCGCGGCCGGGCCCGCGCTCGCCGACAGGCCCGCCGACCCCGGCGGGCCTGTGGGAGGGGCGGTGGGCGCCGCCGTCTGCGCGGGCCCCTCGTTCTTCGGGGTCGGTGTGCCGGAGGGCACCGCGGCCTTGGATCTCACGCCTTGCGTCCCACTCCGCCGAAGCCCGAGAAGGCGTACGGGTCCTCGGGCGCCTCGCCGTCCTCCGGGTCCTCGGTGCCCTCGGGGTGCCACAGCGGCATGAACACGACGCCGGGTTCGACGAGCTCGAAGCCGTCGAAGAAGCGGCCGATCTGCTCGCCGCTGCGCATGACGAGCGGGTTGCGGATGTCCCGGTAGACGCCGACGGTGCCGCTCGCGACCTCCTGGGAGAGCGGGATCCCCTCGTAGGAGGCGTGCGTGACCACCAGGAGACTGCCGGGGGCCAGCGCGTCGCGCAGCTCGGCGACGGCGGCGTACGGGTTGTCCGAGTCCTCCAGGAAGTGCAGGACGGCGACGAGCAGCAGGGCGACCGGGCGTTCGAGGTCGAGCAGCCGCGAGACCTCGGGGGCGGCGAGGATGTCCTGCGGCTTGCGCAGGTCGGCGGCGACGATGCCGCTGCGCTCGTCGCCGCCGAGGACGGCCCGGCTGTGCGCGACGGCGACCGGGTCGTGGTCCACGTAGACCACGCGGGCCTCGGGGCTGGCGGCCTGGGCGATCTCGTGGACGTTGCCGAAGGTCGGGATCCCGGAGCCGATGTCGAGGAACTGGGTGACGCCCTGGGCCACGGCGTAGCGGACGGCGCGGCGCATGAAGGCCCGGTTGGCCTGCATGATCTTGGGCAGGCCCGGCAGGAACTCCATGGCGCGGCGGGCGGCCTGGCGGTCGACCTCGAAGTTGTGGGAGCCGCCCAGGTAGTAGTCGTAGATGCGGGACACGCTCGGCACCGATATGTCGATACCTGGCGGGGCCCAGGCGGGGCGCTCCATCGGGGTCTCCAAGCCGTAGTCCTGCGCGGTCGTCCGGGATCGGACGCCTGTCCGAGCCGAATGTACTGATCATTGCCCAACGGAGCGAGCAAAAGCGGAAATTGGTGATCCGTTCTTCATCACACACCAAAGGCCTCCAAGGCCCCTCCCGCAGCGAATGACCGAAACCGACAAGTCGCTTTTGGGAATGCGCAGGCAGATGATCGGAATTCGTCATTCCGTGGCTCAAACCTCTACGGTCCCCACACCACCCATTCAGGCGAACCACAGCCGAGCTCCGCGTGCGCGGGCGCACGTGAGCCCATGCTCCCCGGGTGAACAGAGCCTGTACCAGACGCCTGCTGGTGGTCCCGGTCCTGCTGTGGGCGGCGCTGTCCGCCGCACCGGCCGTGGCTGATAGCAGCGCCTACGCGACGATCGACGCCGGAGACGGCGCGAACGCCGTCGGGCTGGTCGCGACCGCCGGAAGCGGCGCGGCAGCGAGCGGCCGGGGTGGCGGACATCACGGCGACGGCCACGGAAACGGCCAGGGAAACGGCCACGGCCCGGGGCACGGGAACGGCCACGGAGGCCACCACGGACACGGCGGACACCACTGCCCGCCCCCGCCTCCCCCGCCGTGCCCACCGAAGCCGACCCCCACCCCGACCCCCACGCCGCCGCCCCCGAAGCCGCCACCGCCGAAGCCGACTCCGCCGCCTCCGCCCGCGCCGAAGCCCACGCCGCCGCCCCCGCCCCCTCCGCAGGCGAAGCCGCAGCCGAGGCCGCCGGTGCCGGCCCCGCCGAAGCCGGTGCCGCCGCCCCCGCTCCAAGTGAAGTTGCCCGCCCCCGTGGCGACGACGCCGCCCCCGCCCCCGCCGTCGAAGAAGCCGGTGGCGAGGCCGGCCTACCGCACGGCTGCCGCGAAGCGGCCCGAGCACCACATCTCACCGGTGACCTTCACCTTGATGACCGCGGCTCCCGCGGTGCTCGCGATCGTCGCGCTGCGCCCGCGCTAGGGAGTGTCGTCAAAGTGGCGTCGGCCGCCCCAAAGGGCGGGGCCGGCGGGGCCGGGTGCGTGCGATCGCAAGGCGGTGGAGGGAATCGACGCGGTGGGGGCGCCGCCCCCCGGGAGCGGGGGGGCGGCGGTGAACCCCGACAAAACCGCGAGCGCGCGGGCC
>NZ_JBHYXN010000016.1:92979-159734 GCF_042752335.1 Streptomyces sp. NPDC059355
GGGTGGTCCTCGCTCCCCCCGCGGGGCCCCCCGCATGGGTTGTTTCTAAAAGTGGGCGTGGGCCCCCACAAGGGGGGCCCGGACGGGACTTTGACGACAGGACCCAGGCCGAGGCGGGGCCCGGACCCGCTGCCCCGCACACCACCTTTGTGACCCGATTGGGAGTCATCTTGTCGGAATGGCTCGTCCTGACCCTCGCGATGGCCGCGGCCTGCGCCGTGGTGCTGTCCATCACCTTCTTCAACCACCGGCGGATCGGCGACGACGACGATCCCAACGAGACACCGGACGTCATCGAGTACATGACGATGATGATCGGTGTGATCTACGCGATCGTGCTGGGCCTGGCGATCGCCGGTGTCTGGGAGGGCCGCGGGGCCGCCCAGGAGTACGTGCGCCAGGAGGCGCAGGCCCTGCACGAGATCAGCGTCCGCTCGGAGGTCTACCCGGCGGACGTGCGCAAGAAGATCCGGTCCGATGTCGACGCGTACGTGACGTACGTGGTGGACACCGAATGGAAGGAGATGGCCGACCACGGCGATCTCACCGACCACAGCGGGGAACTGCTGGAGCGCATCCGCCGCGACGTCACGGACTACGAACCGCAGACCGACCACGAGGGGCAGGCGTACCAGCCTCTGGTGGACCAGGTCGCGCTGGTGGACGACGCGCGCAGCGCCCGCGGCCAGAGCGCCGGGGCGACGATGCCGGGGGTCGTGTGGTTCGGGCTGATCGCCGGGGCGCTCGTGACGGTGGGCCTGATCTTCACCCTGCAGATCCGCCGCTCGTTCCGGGAACTGCTGCTGGCGGGCCTGTTCAGCGCGCTGATCGCGTTCCTGCTGTTCCTGATCTGGGACTTCGACGCGCCGTTCGGCCGGGGCGTCGCGGCGACCGCGGAGCCGTTCCTCGCACAGTTCCCGCATCTGCCGCTCGGCGGCTGAACGCCCGGCAAACCGGGGACGGGCCCTCCGTCCCCGGTTCGGCCTACCCCCGTGCCCCATTCGCCCGTTCCTGATCGCGGGTCACCGCGCCCGGACCTAGCGTGTCGGACATCGAGGCGCACGACCCCCCACGTGCGGAAACCGTTCCGCGGCTGCTCCTCGGAGATCCGGAGATCAACCATGGGTGCGATACGCAGCAACGCCACCGCCCTGCTGAGCGCCGGCGCCATGAGCGCCGTACTCGCGCTCGGCGCCCTCGGCGCGCCCTCCGCGTCCGCGGCCGAGGCTCAGCCCATCACCTCGTTCGGCTTCGCCCTGACCCCGTCCACGGTCGCCCCGGGCGGCCAGACGGTGCTCTCCGTCACCGGCTGCAACGCCGCCTACGCCACCGTCTCCTCCGGAGTCTTCGACACCGTGAGCGTCGCGCGCGGCCAGACCGCCCGGGTGACCGTGGACCGCGACGCCCGGCGCGGAGCCGTGTACTCCGTCTCCTTCACCTGCAACGGGGAGACCGGTTCGGCGGACCTCACCATCACCGGTGGCACCACCAAGCCCACCACCAGCTCCACCTCCACCTCCACGTCGACGGCCGCCTCCGCGGCCACCCGGGGCGCTTCCCTCGGTGTCCGCGGCGGTCTGGGCGGCAGCGTGGCCGGGATGGATCCCCGGGAGCTCGGCGCGGGCGCCGCCCTCTTCCTCGCCGCCGCCGGCGGTACGGCGTACGCACTGCGCCGCCGCGCCTCCACCCGCGGCCACTGACCGGCCCCGCCGACGACGTACGGCAGCACGCCGCACACACCCGGAACCACACCCACACCCCAGAGCACCGACCGCCGGTCGCCCCGAATCCTGATGAGGATTCGGGGCGACCGGCGTTTCCCGGGCCACTGCGGGCTGCGAAGGGCTCGACCGGGCAGGCCCGGCCGTCAGGCCCGCCCGCGCAGCGGACGGCGCCGACGCATCACGTGCACGCCCGCACCCAGGGCCGCGGCGCCGACCAGGCTCGACCCGATGGCGGTCTCGGCGGTGGACGGGCCGAACGAGCCGCCGATACCGCCCTGTGCGCCGTTGCCCCGGAGGATGGTGAACCGGTGCGTGGCGACCAGGCTGTTGTCGTGGCACTTGACCGACAGCGTGTGGTTGCCGGGCGAGGCGTGGTTGAAGATCCGGACGCTGGCGAATCCGATGGAGCCGGCCGACAGGTTCGTCTGGGGAAAGTTGCCGGCCGACCAGACCGTGCCGCCGTGGCGGCAGCCGGCCGCGCTGACCTGCATCGTCGAGCCCTGGTGCACGGAGTACGGGTTGACGGTGACGTTGCTGGGCCCGTTGCCGTTGTTGCCGCCGTTGCCGCCCTGGCCCGACGGGGATCCGCCCAACGGGGCTCCGCCCAGTGGGTCCGACGGGTTCGCTGCGGCAAACGGGGTACTGAGCCCGACGGCGACGACAGCCGCCGCGGCCACGGTGAGGGCGCGGAGAACACGCATGGTGGAACCTCCAGCGGGAAGCGCCCCGGAGCGGTCGCCCGGGAAGATCGACGAGAACGCCTCCCACGACGAACCCTCAGGGCGGCTCGCAACCAGCGCATTTCCGGCTTTGGGCCGCAAGGTTGAGCGACACGCCGAGGCGCGCGCGGCTCGGCTGACGGATCCGCAGGTCACGACCCGTCAGGCATTTATGTGACGAATACCTGGATGGGCGCACCCCTTCCGGCCGTCCCGCCACCCGTTCGCCCTTCAGCGATCGCCGTCTTGCGCACGCAGCCTTAGCGTGCGTGAGGAAGGGCGTACAGGGGTGGGACAAGAACGCGGGTCGGGACCCCCGCGTCGGGAAGGGAGAGCCATGACCGAGGACGAGAGCGAGCAGCCACCGAGAAGACGATCCCCCTGGGGCGTGCTCGCACTGGTCATGCTCAGCGGCCTCGCCCTGATGCGCAACGGAGCGGACATCGGCGACGGGCCGCCGCAGCCGACCGCAGCGGCGGCGGTCGGGGTACCGGCCGAGCAGCTGCCGGCGAATCCGCCGGCGCAGGGTGAGCAGCCGATGCAGCAGGCCCAGCCGCGCGCGGAGATGGCACCGCTGGAGCACTCGTCGGTGCAGCGCATCCGCATCCCCAACATCAAGGTGGACGCGCCGGTGATGACGGTCGGGCTGGACGCGCAGGGCTGGATCGAGGCCCCGCCGCCGCAGGACCCGAATCTGGCCGGCTGGTACCTCAACGGCATCTCGCCGGGCCAGCGCGGATCGGCGGTGATCGTGGGCCACGTGGACAACGCGAGCGGCCCGGCGGTCTTCTACGGCCTGGGTTCGCTGCGCAAGGGCAACCACATCGAGGTGGAGCGCTACGACGGACGCACGGCGGTGTTCGAGGTGTACGGGGTGGAGGTCTTCTCGAAGGAGACGTTCCCCGGGGCCCGGGTGTACGGGGACAACGGGCACGCGGAGCTGCGGGTGATCACCTGTGGCGGCGGCTACTCCAAGGCCCGGGGCTACGACGGCAACGTCGTCGTCTTCGCCCGGATGGTGGAGGCCCGCTGAGGGGCGGGCCCGCCGCCGCCCGGCCGCGCGGACCCGCCCGAACACCGCCCCGCCCCGCCCCGCCGAGGAGGAGGCTCCTCAGCGGGGCGGCAGGGCGGGCAGCGTCATCCGGTAGCCCCGGGCCAGCAGTTGGGGCAGGTAGGTACTCACCGCCTGCACGCTCTGTGAGCGGTCGCCGCCCGCGTCGTGGTTGAGCACGATGACGCCGGGCGCCGCGCCCTTGAGGACGTTCGAGACGATCGTGGTGGTGCCCGGCTCCTTCCAGTCCAGGGTGTCCACCGTCCAGGCGAGCGGCTCCATGCCCAGCTCGGCCCCGATCTCGAACGCCGCCCGGTTCCACGCCCCGTACGGTGCCCGGAACCACTGCGGCGCCTCCCCCACCGCCTGCTGTACGACCTCGCTCGTCCGGGCGATCTCCGAGGCGAGGGCGGGCCGGCTCAGCGTGGGGATGAGCGGATGGGTCCAGGTGTGGTTGCCGATGACGTGGCCCTCGGCGGCCATCCGGCGCAGCAGGTCCCGGTTGTCGGTGGCCATCTCCCCGCACACGAAGAACATGGCGCGCACCCCGTACCGGGCGAGGGTGTCGAGGATGGCGGGCGTGTAGCGCGGGTCGGGCCCGTCGTCGAAGGTGAGCACCATGGCGCTCGCCGTGCTCGCGTCGGCCGGCAGTTCGAGGATGGGCCGGGTCCGTACGGCGGGCCGTGCGGCGGGCGGCCTCAGCGGGGTCTCGGCGGTCATGGGGCTCAGCCGGTACGCCGCCTGCCCGGGTGCCTGCGGTCGCAGGGCGCGGACTCCGCCCGGTCCGGCGGCTCCGCCCGGTCCGGGCTGCCCGGCCGCCGGGCCGCTGCCGGGGGCGGCGCCGAGACCGGCGCCGGGTGCACCGCCCGCCGCGTTCCGGCCGGGCGCTCCGGTCTCGCCGCCGGTGAGCAGTCCGGAGGCCGCGGCGACTCCGAGGAAGACGGCGGTACGCAGGAGCACGCGTCGCCCTACTGTCGGCTCGTCATTTTTCATTATTACTACGTATCAACGACATCCCCGCAGATGTCGAGAGGCGCGAACGCGCGCACTCCCCCTCACCCGATCAGCCGCGCCGCACCAGCGGGAACGGCAGCGTCTCGCGGATCGTGAGGCCCGTGAGGAACATGACCAGCCGGTCCACGCCGATGCCCAGGCCGCCGGTCGGCGGCATCGCGTACTCCAGCGCCTCCAGGAAGTCGTTGTCGAGCTCCATCGCCTCCGGGTCGCCGCCCGCCGCGAGCAGCGACTGGACGGTGAGCCGGCGCCGCTGCTCCACCGGGTCGGTCAGCTCCGAGTAGGCGGTGCCCAGTTCGGTCCCGAAGGCGACCAGGTCCCAGCGCTCGGCGAGGCGCGGGTCCTTGCGGTGCTGCCGGGTCAGCGGGGAGACGTCGGTGGGGAAGTCCTTGTAGAAGGTGGGCAGCTTGGTCTTCTCCTCCACCAGCCGCTCGTACATCTCCAGCACCACGTCTCCGCGGGTGTTCTCGGGTGTGTGCGGGACGGACGCCCGGTCGCAGAGCCGCCTGAGCACGTGCTCCTCGGTGTCGGCGTCGACCTCTTCGCCGAGCGCCTCGCCGATCGCCCCGTACATCGTCTTGACCGGCCAGACCCCGGAGATGTCGTGGACGACGAGCTTTCCGTCCGGGCCCGCCTTGTGGGCGATCGGAGAACCGAAGGCGGCGGTCGCGGCGCCCTGGATGAGCTCGCGCGTCAGGTCGAGCATCACGTCGTAGTCGGCGAAGGCCTGGTAGGCCTCCAGCATCGTGAACTCGGGGTTGTGCTTGTAGGAGACGCCCTCGTTGCGGAAGGTGCGGCCCATCTCGAAGACCTTCTCCAGGCCGCCGACGCACAGCCGCTTCAGGTACAGCTCGGGCGCGATGCGCAGGTACAGGTCGAGGTCGTAGGCGTTGATGTGGGTCCGGAAGGGCCGGGCGTTGGCCCCGCCGTGGATCTGCTGGAGCATCGGGGTCTCGACCTCCAGGTAGCCGCGGTCCAGCAGTCCCTGGCGCAGTGCCTGGACGGCCGCGGAGCGGGCCCGTACGACGTCCCGCGCCTCGGGGCTCGCGACCAGGTCGAGGTAGCGGCGCCGGACGCGCGCCTCGGGGTCGGCGAGACCCTTGCGCTTGTCCGGCAGCGGGCGCAGGCATTTGCCGGTGAGCTGCCAGGAGGAGACCACGAGGGAGGGCTCGCCGCTGCGGCTGGCGCCGATCTCTCCGCTCGCGACCACGTGGTCGCCGAAGTCGACCTGGGAGGTGAAGGAGTCCAGTGCACCGGCGCCGCTCTCGTCGCGGGTGAGCATCAGCTGCATGTCCCCCGACCAGTCGCGCAGGACGGCGAAGACCACGCCGCCGAGGTCGCGTACGAGCATCACCCGGCCGGCGAGCGTGGCCTGTTCCCCGGAGCGGGCGCCGGGCGCGTGCCCGGGGAGGGCGGCCTTCAGCTCGGCCACGGTGTGGGTGCGCTGCCGGATGCCCACGGGGTACGGGTCGGTCCCGGCCGCCCGGATCCGCTCCATCTTGGCGTGGCGGACGCGCACCTGGTCGGGCAGGCGCTCGCCCCGCGCGGCCGTGCCGTCCCCCACACCGACGAGGTCGAGGGCGAGGGAGTCGATCGAGGGCAGCCCCTCGGTGCTGGTGGGGGCGATGAGCCCCTTGGCGTGCCCGTTGCCCCACAGTTTGCGCAGGCTCGGTACGGAGACGAAGCCCTCGGCGATGCCGGAGGCGAGGCTGACCCGGGCGAGCGAACCGGCGTCCTGGTAGCAGAGGAACCGCGGGTACCACTCGGGCCCGTACTTGACGTTCGAGCGGTACAGGGCCTCCAGCTGCCACCAGCGGGAGAAGAACAGCAGCAGCTTGCGCCACAGCTTGAGCACCGGTCCGGCGCCGATCCGGCCGCCTTCCTCGAAGGCGGAGCGGAAGACGGCGAAGTTCAGGGAGATCCGCCGTACGCCCAGGCCGGGCGCGGCGGCGCACAGCTCGGCGACCATGAACTCCATGACCCCGTTGGGGGCGGTGCGGTCGCGGCGCATCAGGTCCAGGGAGATGCCGTCCTTGCCCCAAGGGACGAAGGACAGCAGCGCGATCAGCTCGCCCTGTGCGTCGAAGGCCTCGACGAGCAGGCAGTCCCCGTCTGCGGGGTCGCCGAGCCGGTCCAGCGCCATGGAGAACCCGCGCTCGGTCTCGGTGTCGCGCCAGGTGTCGGCACGCTCGATGATCCGCTGCATCTCCTCGTCGCTGAGGGCGGAGTGGCGGCGGATGAGGGTGGTGGCTCCGGTGCGCTTGACGCGGTTGACGGCCTGGCGGGTGACCCGCATGTCGCGGCCGTCGAGGTCGAAGTGGGCGACCTGCAGGATGGCCTCGTCGCCGAGCTGGAGGGCGCCGAGCCCGGAGCGGGCGTACGCGGTGGCCCCCTCCTCGGAGGCGCCCATGACGGCCGGCTGCCAGCCGTGGCGGCGGGCGACGGTGAGCCAGGCGTCGACGGCGGCGGACCAGGCGGCGGGGTCGCCGACCGGGTCGCCGCTGGCGAGGCAGACCCCGGCCTCGACGCGGTAGGTGACACCGGCCCTGCCGTTGGGGGCGAACACGACGGCCTTGTCGCGGCGGGTGGCGAAGTAGCCGAGGGAGTCGCCCCGACCGTAGGCGCCGAGCAGGGCCCGGATGCGGGGCTCCTCGTCCCCGTGCAGGGCGGCGGTCAGCCGCTGCGAGCGGAACAGGGTCGAGGCGGCGTTCAGCAGGGCGAGGGCGCCGAACAGGCCGAGGAAGAAGTACAGCGGGCGGGGCGGGTGGCCGTCGAACTGGCGGGGCGAGACGAGACCGCCGAAGACCTGCCGGGCGGCCCAGTCCAGCCACTGCCCCTTGGGCAGGGTGCCGGGGAACAGGGCGACCAGCCCCCAGCCGACGAGCACCGCCACGAGCAGCCCGAGACCGAGGACGAGCATCGCGCGCCAGAAGGCGCCGGGCCGGGCGGCGGCGTAGAACTCCTGGCGGGCGGCGATCAGGATTCCGAGGGCGGCCACGGCGAGGGCCATGGAGGGCCCGCCGATCCAGTAGTACTCGTCGGCGATGATCAGGACGTCGACCAGGACGAGCAGGGCCAGATAGGTGACGACGATCCACCAGGCGACCTTCTTGCGGGTGCCGAGCGCGGCGGCGAGCAGGAAGAGGAAGACCGCGTAGGCCAGGTTGGCGCTGACCGGCACCACGATCTCGTCGAGGAAGCGCACGATGTGCCGGAGCAGGTGCCGCAGCGTCGGGGAGAGCGCCAGTACGGCGCACAGGAGTCCGAGCGTTCCGAAGAACGCCGCGAACGCGTCGGGCACCCGGTTCAGGAAGCGGTTCCGGGTGCCCCGGGTCTCCTCCACGGTGGCACTCATGGTTCGCACTGTAGGGAGGCCCGCGCCGCCGCGCGCGGCGAAGGACATACCGTGGGGAGGTGACTGAGCACGTGAACACGGGATTCGAACGCGGTACCGACGGCCCCAAGGTGATCCTCGCCGGGGTGGACGGCTCGGAGTCCTCGCTGCGGGCGGCGGCGTACGCGGCGGGTCTGGCCCGGCGCCAGCACGCGCTGCTGGCGCTGGTGTACGTCCAGCCGGTGATGCCGGCCGGGGCCTCGCTGGGCGCGCCGGTGGCCGACACCACCGGGGAGATCGCGGAGGGTCTGGTCGCCGAGATCCGGGAGGCGGCGGAGCGGGTCAAGGGCGTCTACGACGTGCGCTGGCAGTTCCACACCTTCCGCGGCGACCCGTACGCGGGACTGGTGAGCGCGGCGGACGAGCTGAAGGCGGACGCGGTGGTGGTCGGCGCCTCGGAGCAGGCCGGGCACAGGATCGTCGGCTCGGTGGCGGTCCGCCTGGTCAAGGCGGGCCGCTGGCCGGTCACGGTGGTTCCGTGACCGGCGTGCCCTGACGGGGGGCGGCTACTTCGCCGTCGTCAGTCCGTCCTTGGCCGCGCCGCGGCTGAGGACGGCCTCGCTGACGGCGTCCCGCGCGGCCTCGTACTCGTCGTCGCCGGGGTCCTGGGCGAGGGCGGCGGGCAGGTTGACGACCTTCCCGGCGGACAGGTCCATCATCTGCGGGATGAACTCGGCCTGGGTGACCTGCCATCGCTGCCCGGCGGCGGCCGGCGGGGCGAAGGTGAAGCGGCCGATCGAGCCGTAGTTGCCGCGCATGTCCCGCGCGCCGGAGTAGTCGAACATCTCACCTGCGACCTGGTCGCCCATGCCGTAGACGATCCACGTCCCGTTGACCTTCTCGTAGGCCTGCGGGATGTGCGCGTGCGTGCCCAGGATCATGTCGATGTCGGGGCGCCCGCTGCTCTGCGAGGCCGTCAGCTCCTTGCCGAGCGACAGCTGCTTCCCGTCCGGCTCGGTCTGCCATTCGGTGCCCCAGTGGACGCTGACCAGGACCACGTCCGCCCCGGCCTTCCGGGCGGCCCGCGCGTCCGCGATGATCCTGTCCTTCTCCATCAGGTTGACCGCCCAGGGCTGCCCCTCCGGCATCGGGTAGCCGTTCGTGTCGTAGGTGTACGCGAGGTGCGCGACCTTCGCGGAACCCGCCGTGTACAGGGTGGGCGTGGCCGCCTCGGCCGCGGTACGGGCCGAACCGGCGTGCTTCAGCCCGGCCCGGTCGAACTTGTCGAGGGTGCGCTTCAGCCCCTCGGCTCCGGCGTCCAGGGTGTGGTTCGAGGCCGTGGAGCAGCCGTCGTACCCGGCGTCCTTGAGACCGTCGGCCACTTCCGGCGGGGACTGGAAGGCCGGGTAGCCGGTGAACGGCCCGCCGTCCTCCCCGTACACGGTCTCCATGTGGCACAGGGCCAGGTCGGCCGCCGAGACCACCGGCTTGACCAGGGAGAACATCGGCCTGAAGTCGTGGCCGTCGCCGTCCGCGTCCGCCGCCGCCCGCTTGATGACCGAGTCGTGCGGCAGTACGTCGCCGGACGCGACCAGGGTGAAGCCCTTCGCGGAGCCTTCGGCCGGCGCCGAGTTCGCCGCGGAGCCGGTGGGCGGCGACGGGGCGCGGGGCTCGCCGAGGCGGGCCCGCGCGGGCTCCTTGCCGGAGGAACAGCCGGCGGCGGCCGCGGCCAGCAGGACAGCCGACAGGAGCGCGAGGGCCTGCCGGGTGCGCTTGGTCATCTGAGCCAGCTCTCATTAGTAGGACTATCTGACCATCTGTAATCCATGGGGAGAGGCGTCACCAGTCGGCCGGCGGCTCCGGGGGATCTCCGGGGTGCCCGCGCACCCCGGGTGGCCGTTCGCCGCGCCGTTCGACCGTTCACCGCCGGGCACGGCCGCCCACCGGACGACCCGGACGCTTGGGCGCAACGGCGCCCCCGGACGGTTCCCGGGGCGCTCCGCGCAGGTGAGGGTGGGTGCGTCGGAGCCGAACGGACCCAGGAAGGAGCCACTCGTGCCCCTCTCCCCCACCCTCCTGCGCACGGACCCCGAGGCGCTGGCCGAGCTCCAGCGCGACCACGGGCGGGCCCTGTTCGGCTTCCTGCTCGGACTCACGGCCGGGGACTCGCAACGCGCCGAGGACCTCGTGCAGGAGACTCTGGTGCGGGCGTGGCAGCACCCCGAGGTGCTGGAGAGCGCTCACGACTCCATGCGGCCCTGGCTGTTCACGGTGGCGCGGCGGCTCGCGATCGACGCCCGGCGGGCACGGCTGTCCCGCCCGCAGGAGGTGGACCCGGAAGGGCTGGAGCAGGCGCCCGCGCCCGAGGACGCGGTGGCCGGCTCGGTCACGGCGATCGACGTCCGCCGGGCCGTGGGCTCCCTCGGGCCGGAGCACCGCGAGGTGCTGATGCAGGTCTACTTCCAGGACCGCTCGGTGGCCGAGGCGGCGGCGGAGCTCGGGATTCCGGCCGGAACGGTCAAGTCCCGTACGTACTACGCCCTGCGCGCCCTGAGGAAGGGCCTCCAGGGATACGGGTACGGCCTCGGAGCCTGAACGAACCGAATGCACGCGGATCGGACACAAAACGCATCGAAATCAGCCTCAGAGCGTTCAAGTTGGGTAAACATGCCACGTTCCGCGAGTCGCTCGGTGAAGGCTCATGACTGACGACGGGAAGCTCGACGCGCGGGAGAAGGTGGAACGGTGCAGCCCGAGGGTACGAACGGCACCAGTGACGGCGGGCTCGCGGTGCCCATGGCATGGCTCTACGCGGAGTACATCGCCGACGAACTGCTGCGCACGGGCCGGCTGATCCCGGTCAGTACCCTGGAGTTCCGTGCCGGGCGGGACACGCTCGCGCTGACGATCTACCTCTCCGACGCGGCCGGCGAGCTCTCCGGGATCCGGGTGGTCTCGCAGCTCGACGAGTGGATGTCGCTCACGGCGTACGGGCACCCCTGGCGCGACTGGGTGGACACCCGCTTCCTCGCGCTGGGCGAGGAGGCCCGGGAGCGCGGCGGCGGCGAGGACCCGGACCTGGAGCTGGCCCGGGCGGCCTGGCGCTGGCTGGACCGCACCGAACTGTTCGCCACCAACCTCGACCCGGGCCGGATCGGCCACGCCGACACCCCGGCCGGGCTGGACGAGAACGCGCGGGTGTGGACCCCGGCGTGGCAGCTCGGCCTGCCGCTGGGGCACTTGGCGATGCACCTGTTCTGAGGCGGACGCCGGGCCGGGGGCCGCGGGCCGGGCTGCGGACCGCGGGCTGCGGGCCGGGGGTCAGCCGGGCTGTCGGTGGATGCCCGGCGCCTCGGCCGGATCCATCACCAGGCCGGTGAAATCGGCCTCGTTGCGCTCGGCCCGGGTGACGTACCACCGGGCGATCAGCCACATCACCGGGTAGGCCGCCAGACCGAGCGCCACCCAGACCAGCGGCCCCGACTCCGCGCGCGACAGTGTGAACAGCACCGGCAGCGTCCCGACGAGCAGCGCGAGGGCGCCCAGCGCGCCGAGTCCGGCCCGCAGCTGACTGCGCATCAGGGCCCGGACGTACGTGGCGCCCAGGGTGGTCTGCTCGGAGATCTCCGAGCGGGCCGGGGTGTGCGCGGGCGGGCGGCTCCGGGTGCCCCGCGGCACGCCCGTGACGACCTCGCGCCGGGGCGGCGGCGGCTGCTGCGGGCGCGCGCGGGGCTGCTGCGGGCGCGCGCGGGGCTGCTGCGGGCGCGGCTGCTGCTGGTCGGCCATGGGGCCGGAGTCTACGCAGGCGGAGGTCATTTGAGGAGACGGGAGAGCCTGCGGTCGGCGAGCGGCCTGCCGCCCGTCTGGCAGGTCGGGCAGTACTGGAGCGAGGAGTCGGCGAACGACACCGAGCGCACGGTGTCCCCGCACACCGGGCAGGGCTCCCCGTCCCGGCCGTGCACCCGCAGCCCGCTCTTCTTCTCGGCCTTCAGGTTCCCGGCGGCCACGCCGTGCGCGCGCCCGACGGCCTCGCGCAGGGTCCGCCGGACGGCCTCGTACAGGTGGGTGACCTGCTCCTCGTCGAATGAGGCGGCCAGTTTGAAGGGCGAGACCTTCGCGGCGTGCAGGATCTCGTCGCTGTACGCGTTCCCGATGCCCGCGATGACGCCCTGGTCGCGCAGCACCCCCTTGATCTGCCGCCGCTCCCCCGCGAGGAGCGCGGCGAACGCGTCCCGGTCGAACCCGTCGGCGAGCGGGTCCGGTCCGAGGCGGGCGATGCCGGGCACCTCCTGCGGGTCGCGCACGACGTACACGGCCAAGCGCTTCTGCGTCCCGGCCTCGGTGAGGTCGAAGCCGCCGCCCCCGTCCAGGGCGACGCGGAGCGCGAGCGGCCCCTTGCCGGGACGCGGCGGTTCGTCGGGCAGGGCGTCCTGCCAGCGGAGCCAGCCGGCCCGGGCCAGGTGGGTGACGAGGTGGAGCTCGCCGATCCGGATCGCCAGGAACTTCCCGTGGCGGTCGGTGGCCCCCGCCCGCTGCCCTTCGAGGGCGCCGAGCGGCGGGTCGTACGTCTTGAGCACGCTGACGGCGAGCGGGAGGACTCGCTCCACCACCCGCCCGGCGAGGTGCTCGTCGAGGAACTCCCGCAGGGCCTCGACCTCGGGCAGCTCGGGCATACCCCCACCCTCCCCCGCAACTCCCGCCCCGGCGACCCGGGCGCGGGGTCAGGACATCACGAACTCGCACCAGACGCATTTGCCGCTGCCCCGGGGTTCCACTCCCCAGACGTCCGCCAGCCGGTCCACCAGCATCAGGCCGCGGCCCGAGACGCCGGACTCACCCGCTTCGCGGCGGCGCGGGAGGGCGCTGGAACGGTCCGCGACCTCGACGCGCAGGCGCCGCTGCGGGCTCGTCAGGACCCGGAGGGTCACGATGGCCGGGCCGTCCGTGTGCATCAGGGCGTTCACGATGAGCTCGTCCGCGACGAGTTCGATCTCGTCGGACCGTTCCCGCGCACCCCACGCCCGTACCGCCGCGCCGATCATGTGGCGGGCCGCGACCAGGGCCTCCGGGTCTCCCGGGGCCACGTGCTGCTGGAGACGGCCGCCGCCCTGCGGGACGTCCTCCACCTGGCGGCGCAGCAGGAGCAGCGCCATGTCGTCGTCGCCGCCGCGCTCGTCGATCACCCCGCACAGCCGGTCCGCCAGCCGCGCGAGGTCCGCCGGCCCGCTCCGGACGAGCTCGGTGAGCAGCTGGATCCCGTCGTCGAGGTCCGCGCCCGGGTGCTCCACGAGGCCGTCCGTGCACAGGACGAGCGTTTCCCCCGGGTCCAGCTCCACGGTGGTCACGGGGTACTCCAGCCGGCCGAACTCCGCCGACAGGCTCAGCGGCATCCCGCCCTCCACCGGCAGGCGCCGACAGTCCCCGTCCCGGGTGCGCAGGAGCGGGTCGATGTGCCCGGCGCGGACCACTTGCAGGACACCCGTGGCGAGGTCGGCCTCGACGTACGTGCAGGTGGCGAAGCGGTCGGTGTCCAGCTCGTGCAGGAAGACGGAGGCCCGCGCCATGACCGTGCCCGGCGCGTGCCCTTCGGCGGCGTACGCGCGCAGCACGATCCGCAGCTGGCCCATGACCGCCGCCGCGTGCGTGTCGTGGCCCTGGACGTCTCCGATGACGGCTCCGACCCGGCCGCCGGGCAGCGGGATGACGTCGTACCAGTCGCCGCCGATGTCCTGGCCCATCCGGGCGGAGCGGTACCGTACGGCGATCTCCGCACCCGGCACCGAGGGGATCCGGCGCGGGAGCATCGCCTGCTGCAGGCCCTCCGCCAGATCGTGCTCCTGCTCCAGCAGCATCGCCCGCTGGAGGCTCTGCGCGATGCTGCTGCCCAGTGCGATCAGCAGGTTCCGCTCGTCCTGGGTGAAGCCGTCCTTGTCCTGGTAGAGCAGTCCGATCGCGCCGATCGGGCGGGCCTGGGCGATCAGCGGCAGGTACGCGGCCGCCGAGATGTCCATGGACGAGATCTTCGACCAGAGATCGGGATAGCCCTCGGCGAACTCCTTCGCCGAGTCGAGGAAGCGCGGTTGCAGCGAGCGGACGACCTCGCTCATCGGGTACTGCTCGTCGATCCGGGTGTACCGGGTGCCGGGTACGAAACTGTCGGCGGGACCCTCGGCCACGAGGTGGATCCGCCCGGCCTCGACCAGCCCCATCACCATGCCCATCGAGCCGAGCCGCTCCAGGCCGTGGGCGTCGCCGATGACGTCGATCACGTCCCGTACGGTCCGGGCGTGCGCGAGGGCGGCGGTGGTGCTCTCGACCACCGAGGTCTGGCGGCGCCGCTCCTCGTCGAGGCCGAGGCGCTCGGCCGAGTGGCTGAGCTCCTCGGTGGCGTCGCGGACGATGCCGATGATCCGGAACGGGCGGCCGTCGGAGCCGCGCACGACGCGGCCCTGGGTGTGGGTCCAGCGCAGCCGCCCGTCCTGGGTGCGGATCCGGAAGTACGCGCCGTAGCTGTCGTCGCCGCTCTTGAGGACGCTGGAGACGAGCGCGTCGAGCCGCGTCGCCTCGTCGGGCGGCACGCGCGGGCCGAGGGATTCGGGCCGGCCGTCGTATTCCCCGGGCGTCATGTCGTACACCTCGAGGGCCGCTGCGTCCATGTGCAGGAGACCGGTCTCCAGGTCCCAGTCGAAACTGCCCATGCGGTTCAGCGAGAGCGACCGGTCCGGGTGTGCGGGCCAGTCGTCCGGCAGCGATACGGTGGTCGGCACCGATCCACCATGACACACGGGCCGGTCAGGCGCGCTCCAAGGAGCTCGCCGGGTTCGCGAGCGGTTGTTGCCGGTCCGGGCCGCCGAAGGGGTCGTACGGGGCGTCCCGGCCGTCCTGACCGGACGGGGCGAAGGGGTCGTCGCCCCGGCCGAACGGGTCTGTCTGCGTGAACGGGTCTCCCTGGGCGAACGGGTCACCGGAGTCGGGCCGGCGCGGCATCGAGCCGTCGGCCTCCTGCGGGAGACCCGGGTCGGCGAAGCCGTCCGCGGGTACGTCGCCCGGCTGGTTCGGGGGCGCGTCGGACCGCGGCGCGGCCGGGGGCTGCCCGGGCCGCTGCTGCTTCTGCGGGGTCTGCGGCGGCGCCTGGCCGGGGCGGTCCGGCCGGACCTGCTGGTCGGGGCGTGCCTGCTGGTCCGGACCGGCCTGCTCGCCCTGGGCAGGCACGCAGTCCGTGGCCTCGGGGGCCGGGACTCCCGAGGGACCGGCCGGCGGCTTCGGCGGGGCCGGCGGAGCGGTCCTGGCCAGGCCGTTCGTCCCGGCGCCGGCGTCGTGGCCGGTCTCGGGCGGAGCGCACGGCTCGGCCGGGGCCGCCGCGGGCGGGGTCACGGGGCCGGTCGGGATGCCGTCCGCCGGGTCGAACGCGGGGACGGCCTGCGGGGTGCCGTCCTGGGCGCCGTCGTCGCCGGTCTTGCGCTCCAGCCAGGTGTTGTCGGCGATGTTGACGATGACCAGGCTCTTGATCGGGTGCGGGGTCGGTTCGATGACGATGACCTGGTGGGGCTGGTAGCCGCTCCACTGGTCGCCCTTGAGCGCCGGGGAGCCCTTCGGGGCACGCGGCGCCTGGAGCGGGTTTCCGCAGGCGCAGCGGACCCGGGGCATGCCGTGGTCGTCGACGAGGACGGCGGTGCCGGCCTGCAGGACGGACTGGAAGGCGTCCCCGCGGCCACCGCGGAAGGCGTGGTTGGTGACGCGGGTGTCGGCGCGGAGCACGACCGGCGTCAGGCCGCGCAGGAACTCGGGGAGCTTCGCCCGGTCGACGGAGACCGCCTGGGCGAAGGCCTTGGCCTTGGCTTCGTCCTCGGTGACGGCGCGCAGCTGCTGTTCCACGTCGCAGCTGCCGAGCCGCTTGGTGCCGGCGTAGAGCCCGGGCGTGGCCGCGTTGACGGTCCGGATGCCCTGACCGGTCGCGTTGGGCAGCGGAGGCTGCGCCGGGGCGGACTCGCCGGTGGCCGAGGTGGTGGTGAAGGGGTCGGGTCCGGCCGACCCCACGGGCTGGAGCAGGACCTCCTGGCTCTCCGGGCCGGCCGCGCTCTTCGGTTCCTCGGGGGCGCCGCAGGCCGCGGCGAGCAGACCGAGGAGCGTGAAGAGGGCGGCGCGGACCGGAGTGTGACGGCGTGGAGCCTGACGAGGTGTCGGTACGTGCACGTGAATCTCCCTTTCGCCCCGGTTGCTCCCTCCTGTCTGCCGTATCCGCGGGAGGGTCGCAACCGGAGCGGCGCGAGGGAGCGGGGTCGGCGCGAGGGCGGACCGGGGCAAAATCCGGATCGCGTCTTGAACATGTTCAAGGAACCTCGTAAGGTCACGACCGTGAGTTGAACGCGTTCAAAGCGTTCGGCCGCGCGCGGAGGGGAGCCCACGGTGACGGTACTGGTGCATCTGATCGTCACCCTGGGCATGCTCTACGTGATCCCCGCCGGCCTCCGCCTGATCGACCCGGCCGGGCTGCGCACAGCGGCCCGCGTCTGGCCGCTGCTCGCCGTCCCCGGGGCCGTCTGCCTCTGGCTGCCGCGCGGCGCGACCGCCACGGTGCTCGCCACGCTGTACGCCGCCGCCACCCTGGCGCTCGCGGCCCGGGCCCCGGCCCGGCTGCTGCGGACCCTGCGGACGCCGACCGCCGCAAGCGGCCCCCCGGCACCGGCCGAGATCGCCGTGCTCACCGCGCTGATCTCGCCGTCGGTCGCGGGGACCGCCCTCGTCGCCGAGCGCGCCGGGTACCGGCTGTTCGGCTTCGACCTGGACATCCTGGCGCTGACCGTGCCGCACTTCCACTTCGCCGGGTTCACCGCCGCCCTGGTCGCCGGGCTGGTCTGCCGGGCCACCGCGACCGCGCCCGGCAGTACGGCCCTGGCGCGCTGGGCCGCGTACAGCGTCCCCGGCGGGACCCTGCTCGTCCTCCTCGGCTACTTCGTGGACGACTGGGCGGAGCTCGCGGGCGCGGTGGTGCTGACCGGCGGGATGTGGGCGGTGGCACTGCTGACCTGGCGGGAGATCCGGCCCGGCGCCCGCGACCGCACCACCGGGATGCTCCTGGCGACCTCGGCCGCGGTGCTGGTGGCCACCATGCTGCTCGCCCTGTGGTGGGCGCTCGGCGAGGCCACCGACCTCGTACACCCCACGCTGACCTGGATGGCCGCGACCCATGGTCTCGGCAACGCCCTCGGCTTCGCCCTGTGCTCGCTGCTGGCCTGGCGCCGGCTGACCGTCGACCGAATGGAGATCACGCCATGACCCGCCTCATCAGCGCCGGCCGTGACACCGTCAACTACCCCGACCGGGGCGCGACGCGGCGGCGGCCGCTGCCCACCGGATACCACCACCTGCACCACCGCACCCGGATCGGCCGAGGACGGGCCGCCTTCGAGGCCGCCGGCACCGCCGTCACCACCTTCGGCGCCCACCGGGCCTCGGGCATGCTGGTCCGGGCCGGCCACGGCGCGGTCCGCCCCGGGAGCCGGGTGGTGGTCGGGATCGGCTGGGGGCCGCTGCGGATCAGCGCCCCGTGCGAGGTGATCTGGACGGCGTACGAGCCCGCGCGCATCGGTTTCGCGTACGGGACGCTGGCCGGCCACCCGGAGTGCGGGGAGGAGTCCTTCATGGTGTCCCTGGACCGGGACGGCGCCGTGTGGTTCGAGGTGACCGCCTTCAGCCGCCCGGACGTCTGGTACACCCGGCTCGCCGGCCCGGTGGTCCCCTTCCTGCAGCTGCGCTACGCCCGATGGCTGGGCCGCACCGTGCGCAAGCTGGCCGTCGCGGCCTGATCAGCCCGATACTGGAGGGGATGGACTGGTTCACGGCGCCCGGCTACTGGCTCGGCCGGCTGGTCTTCCAGCGGGCCCTCGCCGGCGTCTACCTCTTCGCCTTCGTCGCGGCCGCCCTTCAGTTCCGGGCCCTGATCGGCGCGCACGGCATGCTGCCCGTGCCGCGCTACGTGCGGTACGTGCCCTTCCGCCGCGCCCCGAGCCTGTTCCAACTGCGCTACTCGGACCGGCTCTTCGCCTGCTGCGCCTGGGCGGGGGCGGCGGGGGCGGCGGCCCTCGCCGCCGGGGCGGGGGACCTCGTCCCGCTGGGCGCGGCCATGGGGATGTGGGCACTGCTGTGGCTGCTGTACCTGTCGATCGTGAACGTCGGGCAGACCTGGTACTCCTTCGGCTGGGAGTCGCTGCTGCTGGAGGTGGGCTTCCTCGCCGTCTTCCTCGGCAACGGGCGGGTGGGGCCGCCGGTGCTGGTGCTGTGGCTGCTGCGCTGGGTGGCCTTCCGGGTGGAGTTCGGCGCGGGGCTGATCAAGATGCGCGGGGACTCCTGCTGGCGCAAGCTGACCTGCCTCTACCACCACCACGAGACGCAGCCGATGCCGGGGCCGCTGAGCTGGTTCTTCCACCACCTGCCGAAGCCGCTGCACCGGGTGGAGTGCGCGGCCAACCACGTGACCCAACTGGTGGTCCCAGTGCTGCTGTTCACTCCGCAGCCGGTGGCCTCCTACGCCGCCGGGATCATCGTGGCGACGCAGCTGTGGCTGGTGCTTTCGGGCAACTTCGCCTGGCTGAACTGGATCACCATCACGGTGGTCCTGTCGGCGGTCGACTTCACGGGGCTCGCGGGGCCGCCGCCGGCCGCTGCCTCGCGCGGCGCGCCCGTCTGGTTCGCGGCCCTGGTGTGCGCGGTGACCGTGCTGGTGCTGGTGCTGAGCCGGCATCCGGTGCTGAACATGATCTCGCGGCGCCAGGTGATGAACCGCTCCTTCGACTCCCTGCACCTGGTCAACACGTACGGGGCCTTCGGCACGGTGGGCCGGATCCGGGACGAGGTGGTGGTCGAGGGGACCGCCGACCGCGTGCCGCGGGAGGACGGGGCGTGGCGGGAGTACGGGTTCAAGGGGAAACCGGGTGATCCGCGCAGGATTCCGCGCCAGTTCGCCCCGTACCATCTGCGGCTGGACTGGCTGATGTGGTTCGCCGCGCTCTCCCCCGGCTATGCGCGGGACTGGTTCGGGCCGTTCGTGGAGCGGTTGCTGGCGGGCGACCGCGACACCCTGCGGCTGCTCCGCCACAACCCCTTCCCGGACGCCCCGCCGCTCTACGTACGGGCCAGGCTGTACCGCTACCGGTTCACCACCTGGCGGGAGCTGCGCGAGACGGGCGCGTGGTGGCACCGCACGCTGCTGCGCGAGTACCTCCCCCCGACCCGCCTCGCCGAGGCCTCCTGGTCAGAGCCCGAGTAGCACCGCCTCGCGCTCCGCCGAAATGCCCTTGGCCGAGCGGTCGTGGCGGAGGGGGAGGGGGCCGTCGAGGGACCGGAGCCAGGCCCAGGTGTCGGCCACGGTCTCCTCGACCGGGCGGCACTTCAGGCCCGCCGCCAGCGCCTTGGAGACGTCCCCGCCGAACATGTAGTCGTGCAGTTCGCCCTCGGGGAGCCAGATCGGCAGTTCGGTCCAGGGCTCCACTCCGGCCTCCGCGATCCGGTCCTGGTCGATCCAGCGGAGCTCGGCGCCGCCACCGGTCACGGCCGCGCAGGCCTCGAGGAGCGCGCCCATCGTGGCGTGCCCGGACGGGGCGACCACGTCGTACGGGCCGCCGTGTCCGGCCTCGGCCGCGTCGAGCGTCCAGTGCGCGAGGTCGCGCACGTCGATGTACTGGATCGGGAGTCCGGGGCGGCCGGGGGCCGGTGTGGGACCGCCGCGGGCGGTCCGGTCCAGCCACCAGGGCAGGCGGCCCACGTTCTCGTAGGGCCCGAGGATCAGCCCGGCGCGTACCAGCAGGGCCCGGTCCCCGAAGGCGTCGACGGCGGCGATCTCACCGCCCCGCTTGTCCTCGGCGTAGGCCGTGGATCCGGCGTCGGCCGAGCCGTCGACGACCGGGCCGTCCTCGGTCAGGCCGGCGGGGGCGGGGTAGGCGTACACCGAGCGGCTGGAGATGTACACGTACCGCCCGGCGCGGCCGGCCAGCAGCCGGGCACTGTCGCGCACGGCGGTCGGGGCGCCGCTCCAGGTGTCGACGACGAGGTCCCACTCCCCCGCGGCGAGGGCGTCGAGGCCCCCGGGCGCGGTGCGGTCGCCGTGCAGGGCCCGGGTGCCCGGCGGCGGCGCGTGGTGCCCGCGGTGGAAGACGGTGACCTCCCAGCCCCGGGCCAGGGCGTCTTCGGTGATCGCGCGTCCGACGAATTCGGTACCGCCCAGCATGAGTAGCTTCATGCGCTCCAGCGTGCCGGGGCCGGGGGCCGGCCGGAAGCCTTGATCGCCCACAGCGATGACGCTCACGGCGTAGGGCCTACGGGAACCTCCCGCCGGTCCCGAACGGTCGGCGGGCGCGCACGCCCGGCTCAGCACCGCGCCCCCGTCGCCGGGCGGCTCGGGGGCGCTGTGTGACGGTCGTGCTAGTCGATGCCGGGCAGGATGTGGGGCTCCGCCAGGTCGTCCTCGTAGCCGGCCAGTCGGATCGGGGCGGACCGGGCCCAGACTTCGAGGCTTCCGAGTTCGTCGACGTGAGGACGGAACCGCGCCCCCTGGTACGTCCTCGGCTTCTCCTCGGACTTCGTCGTCGTGTCTGTCACCGCGCACTCCTTTGTGTCGCGCAACCCGGCGGGCGAGCCGCGCGCCGGGCACAAGGGATCAAGGGTTTCCGGACGCGGTGGCGCCTTCGTGGAGCGTGGCCTGGATACGGCCGATCTGTGGCACTCAGAGTACACATATGAGCGCGCCCCCGCTCGATGGATTGGCAAAATCCCCTCGACGGCTTGATTTCGCCCGGAATTCAGGAAGTCGTACGCCGATGTGACCGAGTCGGGTGGTCTGCTCGACGCCGGTGACACGACCGGAGTACGGGCGGCGGAGGGAGCGACGGTGGCGGCGAGGTCCGGAGTGCCGGGGGTGCCGAGGGTCGACAGCATCGAGGAGCTGATGGAACTGCTGCTCGCGTGCCGCGGGGCGTGGGACACGCCCGACCGCAGCGGAGACCCGGTCGATCTGCACGATCATGGGCTACAGACTGCGGCACTGCTGCGCCGTTCGCATCCGTTCGACAAGGAGCTCCAAGTCGCCGGCCTGGTGCACGACCTGGGCCATCTGCTCTTCCCCGGGGACGACGCGCGCCACGCCGACCACGCGGCGCAAGCGATCCGTCCGCTGCTCGGCGGCCGGGTGGCCCGGCTCGTACGGCTGCACGTGCCGGCCAAGCGCTACCTGGGGGCCGTGGAGCCCGACCGGGCGCTGTCCCCGCAGAGCGCGCTGACGCTGCGCGCCCAGGGCGGGCTCATGGACGCGGCGGAGGTCCGGGCCTTCGAGGCCGATCCGGACGCGGAAGCGGCGGTGACATTGCGCCAAGCGGATGACGCGGGCAAGGTCGTCGGGCTCGACGCGGGCGTGATGGAGGACTGGCGTCCGGTCCTGGAGCTGGTGGCGGCGCGGGCGTACGAGCGCACACCCTGAAACGGCCGCGCCCCGGCCCCTTCGAGGGGGACCGGGGCACGGGACCGGGACGTGGGCCGACCGGCGAGGGGCCGCCGGGCGGAGGGCCTACCAGTTGGCGGGCGCGTAGTCCTTGAGGAAGACGCCGTACAGGTCCTCGCCGACCTCGCCGCGGACGACGGGGTCGTAGACCCGGGCCGCGCCGTCGACCAGGTCGAGCGGGGCGTGGAAGCCCTCCTCGGCCAGGCGGAGCTTGTCGAAGTGCGGGCGCTCGTCGGTGATCCAGCCGGTGTCCACCGAGGTCATGAGGATCCGGTCGGTCTGGAACATCTCCTGGCCGCTGGTGCGCGTCACCATGTTCATCGCGGCCTTGGCGGCATTGGTGTTCGGGTGCCCGGCGCCCTTGTAGCCACGGCTGAAGACGCCCTCCATCGCGGAGACGTTGACCACGTAGGCACGCCCGCTGGCCGCCCGGCGGGCGGCCTCGGCCATCGCCGGCCGCAGAGCGCTGATCAGGATGAACGGCGACGTGTAGTTGCACAGCTGGGTTTCCAGCAGCTCCACCGGGGAGATCTGGTCGATGGTCTGCACCCAGGTGTTGGTCTCGACGACGTCGGGCAGCAGGCCGCCCGCGTCGATGGCGGTGCCGTCGAGGTGCCGTTCGATGCTGGCGTTGCCCGCGACCAGGGCGAGGTCGGCGACCTTCTGCGCGTCGATCCCGCTGACGCCGACGGGCAGCGCCGCCAGACCGTCGACCGCGCCGGAGTTGAACGCGCCGATGACGTGGTGGGCGGGGAGCTCGCCGGCCGGCAGCGGGGCGCCCTCCCCCTCGACCAGCGCGGCGTACGCGCTGGGCAGGCGGCGCACGGTCTGCGTCGCGTTGTTGATCAGGATGTCGAGCGGGCCGGCCTCGGCCACCTGGTCGGCGAGGGCCACGGCCTGGGCCGGGTCGCGCAGGTCGAGTCCGACGACCTCCAGGCGGTGCATCCAGTCCGCCGAGTCGTCCATCGCCTTGAAGCGGCGGATCGCGTCCTTGGGGAAGCGGGTGGTGATCGTCGTGTGGGCGCCGTCGCGCAGCAGCCGCAGCGCGATGTACATGCCGATCTTGGCCCGGCCGCCGGTGAGCAGCGCGCGCTTGCCGGCGAGGTCGGCGCGGGCCTCGCGCTTGGCACGGTTGTGGCCGGCGCACTCCTGGCAGAGCTGGTGGTAGAAGTAGTCGACCTCGACGTACCGCGCCTTGCAGATGTAGCAGGAGCGCGGGCGCTGGAGTATCCCGGCGATCCGGCCGGCCTCCGTGACCGAGGAGGGCAGGATGCCCTCGGTCTCGTCGTCGATGCGCTCGGCGGAGCCGGTCGCGGTCGCCTCGGTGACGGCCTTGTCGTTGGCGGTCTTGGAGGCGCGGCGCTCCTGGCGGCGGCGCTGCTTGACCGTGCGGTAGAGGCCGGCGGTGGCGCGGCGTACGGTGATGGCGTCGGGGTGGTCGACGTCGATCTTGTCGAGTTCCCCGAGGACGCTGAGGCAGAGCGCCAGCCGCTCGGGGTCGATGCCCGGCCCGTAGGCGTGGTCGTCCGCGCTCACGTGGTTGTCTTCGGTCACCGTCATGGCCGCTGCCGTTCCTTGCTCACTCGTACGCGTCCGCCTTCTGCGGAAGTCCCAAAACCGCCACTGTACGGATCCGACGCGCCCGGAACCAAACCCGTCACCCGGCGCCTCACGCACCGCGACGGGGCCGTCACCATGGGCAGGGCCCGGCCGGCCCCGCCGGGGCCATGCACTCCTTCCGGAGTATGCCTCGGGTATGACTGGTGACCACCTGTAGGGGGAGGAATAGGCCGCTGAGGTCGGGCATTGTGGAAATCATGAGTGCCCTTGCGCTGTCGGTCCTGCTCTGCCTGGTTTCCGCCCTCGCGTACGCGGGCGGCGCGATCGTCCAGGAACAGGTCGCGGCGAGCACCCCCGACCGCCCGTACGCGCCGCTGCGCCGGGCCGGCTGGTGGTGTGCGGTCGGTCTGAACGGCCTGGGCGCCCTGCTGCACGTGGTGGCCCTCGCGTACGGGCCGCTGAGCCTGGTCCAGCCGCTCGGTGCGCTGACCATCGTGTTCGCGCTGCCGATGGCGGCCCTCTTCGTACACCGCCGGGCGGGTGCGGCGGCCTGGCGCGGTGCGGTGCTGGCCACGGTGGGGCTGGCCGGGCTGCTGGCGCTGACGGGCGGGGACGGGAACGCGGACCGGCCGCTGGCGGGCGGGGAGCGGAGCCTGCTGCTGATCGCCACCGGGGCCGGGGTGGCCGCGCTGGTCCTGGCCGCGCACCGGATGCACCGGCCGGTGCTGCGCAGTGTGCTGCTGGCGGTCGCGGCCGGTTCGGCCTTCGGCATGGCCTCCGTGTTCACGAAGTCGGTGGCCGAGAACGCCGAGGAGTTCGCCTTCGCCCCGGACGCGCTCGGCTCCGCGTGGCCCGACCTGGCGGCGATAGCCGTCCTGGCCTCGGGCGGGCTGCTGCTCTCCCAGGCCGCCTACCGGGGAGCGGGGCTGGCCGCGCCGCTGGCCACGCTGACCGTGGTCAATCCGGTGGTCGCGGCGGCGGTCGGCATCTCGCTGTTCGACGAGGGCTTCCGGTTCGGGGCGGCGGGCACGGCGGCCGCCCTGGCCAGCGGCGTACTGGCGGCGGCCGGCCTGATCCTGCTCGCGGTCGTGCCGCCGCACGTACGGGGGTCAGATGCTGACGCCGCGGCCGCGGAGGTACTTCAGGGGGTCGATGTCGGAGCCGTAGCCGGGGGACGTGCGCATCTCGAAGTGCAGGTGGGGTCCGCTGGTGTTGCCGGTGGAGCCGGAGCGGCCGATCCGCTGCCCGCCGGAGACCTGCTGCCCGGCCTTGACCCCGAGGGCCGAGAGGTGGGCGTACTGGGAGTACCGGCCGTCGGTGTGCAGGATGACGACCTGGTAGCCGTACGCACCGGCCCAGCCGGCGGAGACGACGGATCCGGGGCCGACGGCCTTCACGGAGGTTCCGGTGGAGACGGGGAAGTCGACGCCCGTGTGGTAGCCGCTGGACCAGGACGATCCGGCCACGTGGTACGCGGTGCCGATGGCGGCGTCCACGGGGGCGACGAAGCCGCCCGAGGCCGGCTGCTGCTGCGCTGAGGCGGGAGCGGGGGCGGGCTTCTCGGCCGGCTTCTCCGCGGGCTTGGGAGCCGGCTTCTGCGCGTTCGGCTCCACCGGCTCCGCGGTCCGCGGCGGCTTCTCGGGGTTCTGCGCGGGCGGCGCCGCCGGCGGGGCGGGTGCGGCGGTGACGCGCAGGGTGAGCCGCTGACCGGGGAGGATCAGGTTCGGATCGCTGCCCACGGTGGCCCGGTTGGTCTCGTACAGCGCCTGCCAGCCGCCCTCGACGTGCTGGCGGGTGGCGATCGCCGAGAGGGAGTCGCCGGGCGCGACCACGTACGGGTTGGGCAGGACGGAGGTGCCGGTCGGGCGGGGCGTGGTGGCCGGCGGGGCGGCGGGCTTCGCCTCCTTGACCTGGACCTGGACCTTCACGCCCTGGCCCTGGCCCTGCGGGGAGACGGCGGGCGCGGGGCCGCTGCGCGAGAGCCCGGCCTGCTTCCCGCACACCGGCCAGGCCTGCGGGCCCTGTCCGCCCAGGACCTTCTCGGCGACGGCGATCTGCTGGTCCTTGGTGGCCAGGTCGGCGCGGGCGGCGTACGCGGTGCCGCCGAAGGCGCGCCACGTGCTCTGGCTGAACTGCAGCCCGCCGTAGTAGCCGTTGCCGGTGTTGATGTGCCAGTTGTCGGTGGACTCGCAGTCCGCGACCTTGTTCCACGTGTCCACCGAGGCGGCGTGGACGGTTCCGGCGCCGATCAGAGGGAGTGCGAGTCCTGCGCCACCGGCGGTGACGGCGAGCGAGGCGCGGTTGATGCTGCTCGGCTGGTACCGGCGGTGCCGACCCCGTACACCCATGGGAGCCCCCATTGAAGACATCAGGAACCGCACAACTTAACGGCGCGATCAGAGCATGACAAGGGGCGCAACAGGGCGCACACCCGGGGAAGTTGACATTGATTCGCATGGCGGGACGGCTCGCGGCTTCTTTGCCCATGTAGCGTCGCTCCCACCCGCACATCGAAGCACTCAGGAGCGCATGCATGAGCAGCACCGCCCAGATCGGCGTCACCGGGCTCGCGGTGATGGGGAGCAACCTCGCCCGGAACTTCGCCCGCAACGGCTACACGGTCGCGGTCCACAACCGCACGGCCGCGAAGACCACCGCCCTGGTGGAGGAGTTCGGGCACGAGGGGTCCTTCGTCGCCGCCGAGTCCGCCAAGGAGTTCGTGGACGCGCTGGAGCGGCCGCGCCGTCTGATCATCATGGTGAAGGCCGGTGAGCCGACCGATGCCGTGATCCGCGAGTTCGCCCCGCTGCTGGAGCCGGGGGACGTCATCATCGACGGCGGCAACGCCCACTTCGAGGACACCCGGCGGCGCGAGAAGGAGCTGCGCGGGCAGGGCATCCACTTCGTGGGCGCGGGCATCTCGGGCGGCGAGGAGGGTGCGCTGCTCGGCCCCAGCATCATGCCGGGCGGCTCCGCCGAGTCGTACGCCTCGCTCGGTCCGATGCTGGAGAAGATCTCCGCGAAGGCGAAGGACGGTACGCCGTGCGTCTCGCACGTCGGCCCCGACGGCGCCGGACACTTCGTCAAGATGGTGCACAACGGCATCGAGTACGCCGACATGCAGCTCATCGCCGAGGCCTACCACCTGCTGCGCGAGGTCGCCGGCTACTCCCCCGCGCGGATCGCGGAGACCTTCCGCGGCTGGAACCGGGGCCGGCTGGACTCGTACCTGATCGAGATCACGGCGGAGGTGCTCGCCCACACGGACGCCGAGACCGGGCAGGCGTTCGTCGACGTCGTGGCCGACGCCGCCGAGCAGAAGGGCACCGGCCGCTGGACCGTGCAGATCGCGCTGGACCTGGGCGTGCCGGTGTCGGGCATCGCGGAGGCGGTCTTCGCCCGTGCGGTTTCGGGCCACGCGGACCTGCGTACGGCCTCCCGCGGGCTCGCGGGCCCGACGGCGGCGCCGCTGTCGGCGGAGGCGGCGGACGCCTTCGCCGCCCAGGTGGAGCAGGCCCTGTACGCCTCGAAGATCGTCTCGTACACGCAGGGCTTCCACCAGATCCAGGCGGGCAGCGAGGAGTACGACTGGGGCGTGGACCTGGGTGCCGTGTCCTCGCTGTGGCGGGGCGGCTGCATCATCCGGGCGGCGTTCCTGGACCGGATCCGCACGGCGTACGACGCGAAGCCGGACCTGCCGAGCCTGCTGGCGGACCCGGGCTTCGCGCAGGAGATCGGCGAGGCCCAGGACGACTGGCGGGCCGTCCTGGTGGCTGCCGTGTCACACGGCATCCCGGTACCCGCCTTCGCCGCCTCCCTGGCGTACTACGACGCGCTGCGCTCGGAGCGGCTCCCGGCGGCCCTCACCCAGGGCCAGCGGGACTTCTTCGGCGCGCACACCTACCGGCGCACCGACCGCGAGGGCTCCTTCCACACCCTCTGGAGCGGCGACCGCTCCGAGGTCCGTACGGCCTAGGTCTTTACGGACCGGCTCCGTACGGACCGGCTCCGCGTGCCGCTCAGGGGCCCGGGCTGCGGGATCGGCGCGGGCCCGGGCGGCGGCGGGATCGGATCGGGCTCGGGCACCGGCGCGGGAACGGGCGGCACCGGCTGCGGAATCGGTCCGGGATCCGGGAACGGATCGGGCCCGGGCACGGGCACGGGCGGCACCGGGGCGGGTCCCGGCACGGGCGGCTCCGTCATCTCTACGTTTCGCATCATGAGCCCCACCTTCCCCGGATCCACTCCACCACGCGCGCCGAAACCCGGTACGCCGAGGGATCAACGGGCCGTGTGGAGGGCCGCCGTGAGGCCGGGGGCGGGGCTGGAGAGGATCGGGAGGGTGCTCCTCGCCCGCGCAGCGGCTTCCGCCATCGAGGCCTGGGCCAGCACCATGACGTCCGCCTCCGTGACCGCGTCGGCCGCCCGGGCCACCAGGGCCAGGTAGCCGGCGGTGTCGCCGGCCTCGAAGCGGGGCCAGGCGTCCGCGACCACGTGCTTGGTGATCGACACCGGGCGGCCGGCCCGTTCGGCCTCCTCCTCCAGCAGGGCGACCGTCGGGGCCAGCGTCGACTCCACGGTGGCCAGCACCGCGATGCGCGGGCCCCCGCGGACGGCCCGCGCGGCCATCGGGCGGTCGACCCGCAGCACCTGGACGCCGAGCTCCGGCGCCAGGGACTCCGCGACGGCTCCGATGCTCGAGCAGGTCACGAGAACGGGGCCCGCGGAGCCGGCCAGCAGGTCCCGGAGGGCCGGGACCACCGAGTCCGGGCCCTCCGCACGGGCCCGCTCCAGCAGCTCCGGCACCACGAGGTGGCGCAGTACGGCGCCGGGGTGGTCCCGGTCCCGCAGGGCGTCGAAGACCGGCACGTGGACCGGCGACGTGTGCAGCAGGGTCAGGGGCGTCACCACAGGTCGGGGTCCCTGTCGAGCTGCGCCTTCGCCGCCGCGACGACCTCGGCCGGCGCCTCGGGCGCCCGGTCGGGGTGCCTGGCCGCCCAGCCGGCCGCGTACGGGCACAGCGGAACAACCGGCACCGCTTCGGCTGCGGCGATCCCGTAGAAGGTCTTCACCAGGTCCCCCGCGATGCCCCGCCCCTCGTGCCCCGGCTCGACGACGGTGTGCACCGCCACGAGGGCGTGGGGCGCCGTGTCGAGCACGAAGTACGCGACGAGGCCGACCACCTCGCCGTCCTCGACGGCGAGCAGCCGTCCCGCCTTCCGGTCGTCCTTGAACTCGATGGCCCCGGCCCCGGTCTGCGACATGGTCCCGACTCCCCTCAGACAGCCACCGCGTGGGGGCTGCGCTCCTGGTCCGTTCCCGGCACCGGGGCGGACGGATCCGCACCCAGCTCGATGATGCGGTTGTCCGCGTCGACGTGCACGACGCGCGGCTTCAACACCCTTGCCTCGGCGTCCTCGACCTGTGCGTAGCTGATGAGGATGACGAGGTCCCCGGGGTGCACGAGGTGTGCGGCGGCGCCATTGATCCCGATGACCCCGGAACCGCGCTCGCCCTCGATGACGTACGTCTCCAGCCGCGCCCCGTTGGTGATGTCCACGATGTGGACGAGCTCTCCGGGCAGCAGATCCGCCGCGTCGAGCAGATCGGCGTCGATGGTCACGGAGCCGACGTAGTGCAGATCGGCCTGGGTGACCGTGGCCCGGTGGATCTTGGACTTGAACATGGTCCGAAACATGAAGAAGCTCCCGAAATATCTGCTCCCTGCCTGCTCATTGCAGGTCAAGGGCGGTCTCCGCAGATTGTAAGGCAGGGCATGCTCCTGTAGAGGGCCTGTTCGCCGGCCCAGGACCCCCCTCGTCGGGTCCGCCGTCCGGCTCGGCGGCGAAGGAGCCGTCGAGGGTCTCGACGGCCTTGGTGTCCTCGGCTGCGGTGTCGCTGCCCGCGTTCCCGGGCCGAAGCAGCGCGGCCACAGGCTCCCCCGTGCCGCCGCTGCTGTGGTCGACGAAACCCCTCAACGGATGGCACCACATCCGGCCGCGCTTCGCCCGGGTCGGCGTCATCCTCGGAGCCCAGCGGACAGGCGTGCCCGTCCGGTTGAATGAATGGCGTGACACATGCTCTGCGTTTCGCCGAGGAAGACCTGCGCCGGCTGGCGGGGGCGCGCTCCTTCGAGCGGGGGGTCGGCTACCTGTCTGCGGTGTCCCGGCTGGAGATCGGGGACGAAGCGATCACCGCGACCGTGGACGGCACCGACGCCTACGAGGTCGAGCTGGCCGAGCACGAGGACGGTGGGCTCACCGGCTGGTGCGACTGCCCGTACGGACGGGAGGGCAACTTCTGCAAGCACTGCGTGGCGGTGGGCCTGACCGTACTGCAGCAGGCCGAATCCGTGCCATGGCAGCGGTCGGCCGCCGCCTCGCGCACCCGGCTGCTGGACGCCTGGCTGGAGTCCCGCACCCGCGAGGACCTGCTCGTCCTGGTACGGGAACAGCTCTCCGACGACCGCGACCTTCGACGCCGCCTCGAGCTCCGCGCGGCCACCGCCGGGGAGGACACCGACATCGCCCGGGAGCGCATCCTGAGCCTCCTCGACACCCGCCCCTTCGCCCGCTACGGCTGCGTCGAGTACGCCGACGCCCACGCCTACGGGCAGCAGGCGGCAGAGGCGGTCACCGCCCTGCGGGCCCTGACCTCAAGCGGCCGGTCGGCAGTCGCCGTGGAGGCGTCCCGCGAAGCCCTCCGGGCTTTGGGCCGCGCCTACGGGGAGATCGACGACTCGGACGGCCTGATCGGGGACGTCGCCACCGGGCTGGCCGAGGCTCATCTGGAGGCCTGCCGAACTGCCGGGCCCGACCCGGTGGAGACCGCCGAGTGGCTGGTGAGGCACCTGCTGGACGACGGTAACGACGCAACAGGCATGGATCTCTTCGATTACCGGGAGGTACTGGGTGAGCCGGGCATGGTCCGCGCGCGCGAACTGGTGGTGGCCGCCTTGCGGGCCAACCCGAAGGGGTGGGCGGAGAAGCACCTCATGGAGCGCCTCCTGAAAGCGGACGGCGGCGGCGTGGACGCGCTGGTCGCCGTCCACGCGGCGGACCTCGGCCCGAACGGCCACACCCACCTGGTGATCGCCAAGGAGTTGGAAGCGGCGGGCCGTACGGCCGAGGCCCTGGAGTGGGCCGAACGCGGCCTGCGGGAGGCCGAGTCCGACTGGGGGCCGGACGACGAGCTGGTCACCTTCGTCTGCGAACGGTACGCGCGGGCCGGCCGTCTGGCCGATGTGGTCCCGATCCGCCGGGACCTGCTGAAGGCCCGCCCCTCTCTGGCGGCCTACCGGCATCTGCGTGCAGCGGCCCGGGCGGCCAACGCCTGGGAGGGCTCCGCGCACGCGGGAGCCCTGGAGGTACTGAAAGCGGCAGCCCAGCCCAAAGACGGGCGCTGGTACGGCGGCTCCGTGCTGGTCGACGCGCTCATGGACGACGCCGACCTCGAAGCCGCCTGGCAAGCCGCCGCCGAAGGGTACGCCGATCAGCGGCAGTGGCTGGCCCTGGCCGACCGGATCCGCGACAAGAAGCCGGCCGACGCGCTGACCGTCTACCTGCGCTGGATCGAGCCGCTGCGCAAGCAGACCGGTGACAGCACGTACGAACGCATGGCGGAGCTGCTGCTCAGCGCCCGTGCCTGCCACCGCGCACTCGGCACCGAGGCCGAGTTCGCCGCCTACCTGGCCTCCCTGCGCGCCGACCAGAAACGCAAGCGGAAGCTCATGGCGACGCTCGACCTGCACGGACTCTGAGCGGTATCGCCCGGTCGGCGCCGGCCCGTGGTGAAGCGGACGTACGGCGTCCGCCGTATCTGCGGCCTTGCCCGCCTCCGGCGTCGCGTTCCGCCTTGCATCACCCGTGACAGAACGGGTGCGGATGGCGCCCGGGCGGCCTGAGGTCTCGGAACGCAGGTGTGATCGGGCATGCGAGCAGAGTGCCAACGAGTCGGACGGTGGTCTCCGCCCCTCCGGCCACGGCCACCCGGTTGGCCGTCGGCCGCACCCGATCAGGGCTGACGCTGGCCGTTTGCCGACCTCACCTCGGCCTGCACGGCACTGACCTGCGGACACGCTCGAACACTGGAGGTCGGACCTGAACATGGTGCGCAGCATGGAACGACTCCTGGTGTGCCTGCTCCCCGCCTGCGGTGTGCAGGTCGAGGGCCGCCTCGCAAGGGCGGGGTCGAGGGGCCTCCGGCGGGGCTCGACCCAGGCTGCACAAGCGGTGACGCAGAGCAATAATCGGAAGCAGTACGCAGAGAGTCGTTCCGCGGATCGGGAAGTGGGGCGCAGTGATGCACGACCCGGTGTTCCACGATGCCTCCGGCGTGGTTGCGGAACCGGGCGACGAGACGTATGCCCTGCTGGATGCGCGCGGGGTGGTCATCGGGTGGGGGCAGGGGGCCGAGCGGCTGCTCGGGTACACCGCCCTGGAGGTTCACGGACTGCGCGGGGCCGATCTGCTGCTCGCGCGCTCCGAGCTCGGGCACGCGGTGCTGCGGCACCGGAGCGGGCGTGAGGTCGAGGTGGCGCTCCACGCTCGGCCCATGACCTCCACGACCGGGGAGCGGCAGTGGCTGATCCAGGCGACCGACACCGACGCCACACAGCGGCGCGAGCTCAGCGAGGCCCTGATCAGGGGGTTGTTCACCGAGTCCCCTTTGCTCATCGACGTCTTCGACACCCAGCTGCGCTTCATCGCCCAGAACGACGCCCTGCGGCGCGGTGCCGGCTTCTCGAACGAGGAGTTCGTGGGGCGCACGATGTCCGAGGTGGCCCCGCCCGACCTGCTGGACATGGCGGCCCTCGAAGCACGGCAGCGCCATGTCCTGGAGACCGGTGAGGCACTGGTCCAGACCGAGGTGCGGGGACTGCTGCGCGGCGATCCCGACCGGCAGCACGTCTGGTCCGAGACCATCCTCCCGCTGCGGAGCAGCTCCGGCGAGCTGATCGCGCTCGCGCACACCGTGGCGGACGTGACCGAGCGGGCCCGGGCGCGCGAGCGGTTGGCGCTGGTCAACGACGCGAGCACGCGCATCGGCACCACGCTGGACGTGCTGCGCACCGCGCAGGAGCTCGTCGACGTGGCGGTACCGGAGTTCGCCGACCACGCCTACGTCGACCTGCCCGCCCTGGTCTTCGGCGGCGAGGAACCGCTCGTGGGGACGGTGGGCGAGACCGTGACCCTGTTGCGCGCGGCGACTTCCTCCGCACCCGGGATACCGGTGAAGGCGACGGTCGCGACGGGCGATCCCGACCCCTTCACCACCGGGCCCGGCTCCCTGTTCACCCGGGCCATGGCCGGCGGCGAACCGCTGCTGCTGACGGGCGAGGAGCTGATCGCGGAGCTCGCCCCGGTCGACCCCGGGCAGGCCGCGCGGGTCCGCGCGTACGGGGTCCACTCCTGGCTGCTCGTACCGATGTCGGCCCGCGGGGCGGTGCTCGGCGCCGCCGTCTTCGTACGGCACGCCCGCGCCCACGGGTTCGAGCCGGACGACGTCCTGCTGGCCGAGGAGATCTCGGCGCGCGCGGCCGTCTGCATCGACAACGCGAGCCGCTACACGCGCGAGCGCACGGCGGCCCTGGCCCTGCGGCGCAGCCTGCTGCCCCAACGGCTGCCCGTGCTCGGTGCGTTGGAGGCGGTGACCCGCTACCTTCCGGCGCACGGCCAGGCGGAGCTGGGCGGCGCCTGGTACGACGTGATCCCGCTGTCGGGCGCACGGGTGGCGCTGGTGGTGGGCGACGCGCAGGGGCACGGCCTGAACGCCGCGGTGACCATGGGCCGGCTGCGGACCGCCGTACGGACCCTCGCGGACCTCGACCTCTCCCCCGACGAGCTGCTCTCCTACATGGACGACCAGATCCACCGGTTCGTGGACGAGCACGGCGATGACGGGGCCGGCGGGTCGCGCCGGGGCGGCGCGGCCGGGACCACCTGCGCGTACGCGGTCTTCGACCCGATCACGCGGCAGCTGGCGGTGGCGTGCGCGGGCCATCCGCCGCCCGTCCTCGCGCCGGTGGGCGGGGAACCCGCCATCGTGGCCCTGCCGGGCGGGCCGCCCCTCGGTCACGGCGGTTCGCCGTTCGAGAGCGCCGAGATGAGGCTGACCGACGGGGACGTACTGGTGCTGTACAGCCACGGCCTGGTCGCGGCGCCCGACCGGGACGTGGACCTCGGCCTCGAACGCCTGCCGGAGGCGCTGTCGGGCGTCGCGCTCACCCCGCCGAACGGGCTCGACCAGGCCTGCGACGCGGTGATCGGCCGACTGCTCCCGGTGCTCCCGCAGAACGACGTGGCCGTGCTGATGGTGCGCCTGCACGAGCTGCCGTCCGAGCACCACGTCACGTGGGACCTTCCGGCCGAGCCGGAGATCGTGGCGCGCGCCCGGACGCTCGCGACGCGGCAGCTGGCCCTGTGGGGCCTGGAGGAGCTGGAGTCCACCACGGAGCTGGTGGTCAGCGAACTGGTCACCAACGCCATCCGCTACGGCAGCGAGCCGATCCAGCTGCGGATGATCCGCGACCGCGAGCTGATCTGCGAGGTCTCGGACGGCAGCAGCACCTCCCCGCACGTACGGCGCGCGGAGGAGACCGACGAGGGAGGGCGCGGGCTGTTCATGGTGGCGCAGCTGGCCCAGCTGTGGGGCACCCGCTACCACGCCCGCGGCAAGACCATCTGGGCCGAACAGCCTTTCCCCGAGGGGTTCCTGGAGGAGGCCGAAGCCTCCCCCAGGAAGGGTTGAGCGCCGCGCCACGTGGCGGGAAGCGGCGGCCCGACCCGGAAAACAGGCCCTAGCCGGCCGACGCCTGCCGGTACGCCGCCTCCGGTACGGGGGCGTGGCCCGCGGGCCGGGTGGTGAACGTGCCCCGGCCCTGGGTGCGGCTGCGCAGCCGGGACGCGTAGCCGAACAGCTCGGCCAGCGGCACGGTGGCGGTGACCGCCGTGGTCCCGGCCCGCGCGGTCGAGCCCGAGACCCGTCCGCGCCGGGCCGCCAGATCGCCCAGCACCCCGCCGACGGCGTCGTCGGGCACGGTCACCACGACCTCGGCCACCGGTTCCAGCACCTCCATCCCGGCGGCGCGCAGGGCCTCGCGCAGCGCGAACCTGCCCGCCGCGCGGAACGCCATCTCCGAGGAGTCCTTGGAGTGCGTGGCCCCGTCGGTCAGGGTGACGCGGACGCCGGTCACCGGATGACCTCCGAGGGGGCCCTCGGCGAGCGCGTCCCGGCAGCCCGCCTCCACGGCGCGGGCGTACTCCTGCGGCACCCGCCCGCCGACGACGGCCGACCGGAACTCGAACGTGCCGGCGCCGCCGTGGCCGCCCGTGCCGCCGGCGCCGTCGGCCGGGCCCTCCAGGGGCTCGACGTCGAGGACCACGTGGGCGAACTGACCGGCGCCGCCCTCCTGCTTGACGTGCCGGTACACCAGCCCCGACACCCCGCGCACGACGGTCTCCCGGTACGCCACCCGCGGACGGCCCACGTCGATCCGCAGCCCGTGGCTGCGGCGGATCTTCTCCACCGCGACCTCCAGGTGCAGCTCGCCCATCCCCGACAGGACCGTCTGGCCCGTCTCGGGATCCGTCCGCACCACCAGCGACGGGTCCTCCTCGACCAGTCCGGCCAGTGCCGCGGACAGCCGGCCCGTCTCGGCGCTGCCGACCGCCTCTACCGCCACGGACACCACGGGTTCGGCGGACTTCGGCGGCTCCAGGACGAGCGGTGCCTGCGGGGCGCACAGCGTGGACCCGGCGCGGGTGCCCTTGAGCCCGACCACGGCGACGATGTCCCCGGCGACGGCCTCGTCCACCTCCGCGTGGCGGTCGGCCTGCACGCGCAGGATCCGTCCGATCCGCTCGGTCCGGCCGGTGCCCGCGTCCAGCACGGTGTCCCCCTTCCTCATCGTTCCCGAATAGACCCGCAGGCAGGTCATCCGTCCGGTCGCCGTCGCGTTCACCTTGAAGGCGAGCGCGGCGAAGGGCGCCGCCGGGTCGGCGGCCCGTTCCTCCACCACCGCGCCGCGGGTTCCCCGTACCGGCGGCATGTCCACCGGCGAGGGGAGGTACGACACGACGGCGTCCAGCAGCGGCTCGACACCGCGGTTGCGGTAGGCCGAGCCGCAGAGCACGACGACGCCTTCGCCGCTGTGCGTCAGGTCGCGCAGCGCGGCGGTCAGCGTGGCGGCGCAGAGCGCCGAGGTGGCGCAGTACTCCTCCAGGGCGGCCGGGTGGAGTTCCGCCACCCGCTCCTCCAGCAGCCGCCTGCGGGCGCGTGCCTCCTCGTACAGGGCATCGGGTACGGGACCCGCCGCGAACGAGTCCGGCTCGTCACCCCAGACCAGCGCGCGCATGTGTACGAGGTCCACGGTGCCGCGGAATCCCTCCTCCTGCCCGATGGGCAGCTGGACGACCAGCGCAGTCACGTGGAGCCGCTCCTGTACGGACGCCACCACCCGGTCGAGGTCGGCGCCGACGCGGTCCATCTTGTTGACGAACACGAGGCGCGGTACGCCGTGGCGGTCCGCCTGACGCCATACCGACTCGCTCTGCGGTTCGACGCCCGCGACGGCGTCGAACACCGCGACCGCCCCGTCGAGTACGCGCAGGGAGCGCTCCACTTCGTCGGAGAAGTCGACGTGTCCCGGTGTGTCGATCAGGTTGACGTGGTGGCCGTCCCACGTACAGCTGACGGCGGCGGCGAAGATGGTGATGCCGCGGTCGCGCTCCTGGGGGTCGTAGTCGGTGACGGTCGTGCCGTTGTGGACCTCGCCGCGTTTGTGGGTGGTCCCGGTGGCGTAGAGGATGCGCTCGGTGACAGTGGTCTTGCCGGCGTCGACGTGCGCGAGGATGCCGAGATTGCGGACGGTGTTCGAGGTGTTCAGGTGGGTGCGCATGGCCCGGGGTCTTTCCGGAAGTTGGTGAAGAGGGCGGCGCGATCTCCGGCGGACGAAGGACGTGCCGGGGGGCACGGAGGAACACGAAGGAGCCCGAGGGCGAACCCGCGCCTGCCCGGGCGTGCGGGGACGCACCGGGGAGGGGGTCGTGTCAGTCGTCGCGGACATCCGATGGCGGCCGCGCAGCCGTCATCGGGAGGACGGAGACACCAGGATCACGTCGTACCGGGACCGGGGAACGAAGACGGCGATGCGGTGACACACGGCCCGGCTCCCCTCTCGTCGACGAAGTGCGCGCCACGTCCCGTGGCGGCATGGGAGCGAGTGTAGGCACACGGCAGCGGCCCGGCACCGCAATTTCTCGCGGGCCGGGCCGGACGCCCCCTCAGGACGCGGCGGGACTCGGGGAGTCGTGCCCGCCGGGGTGGGAGGTGCCGGGAGAGGCGTCGTGCGCGGGGTGCTGCGAGGGGTCGGGCGAGGAGCCGGGCGAGGGGTCCTGGGACATGTCGTGGGCGGAGGAGCCGTGCCCGGAGACGGTCTGGATCGTTCCGCCGAGGCGGGTGTGGGCGCCGGCCAGTGCCTCGGCGGAGGCCGCCGTGATGACCCAGGTGGGGCCGACGAGGTACGTGCCGCCGTACATCTGCGCCTCGGTCAGCCAGGACTGCCGGCCCTGCTCGCTGGTGAAGGTGGCCATCCGGAAGCCCTCCTGGCCCGATCCGCACGCCCCTTCCCGGAGCTCCTCCGCGTCGACCGTCGTCTCGGGCGTACAGCCGAGGGCGTCGGCGATCGTCTGGAGCGGGGCGGGGCGGGCGCCCGGGGCCGGGGCGGCGGACGAACTCGGGTCGGGCGGAGCCTGCGCACCGGCCGCCACCCGGGCGGCGCAGCCGCCGCACAGCAGCGTCGCGAGCAGCGCGGCAGCGGCGGCGGTGGAAGCGGCGGTACGGGGTGAACGGGGCATGGCTGACTGCCTCACAGGGGTCGGGGCCGGGCTGGATCGGAGGGGGGCGGCAGGCGCGCTACGCCGTCGGCGGGACCTTCTTGCCCTCGGCCGTGACCGCGAACCAGAGCCCCTGCTTGTTGTGCCCGTTCGCCTGGCCCGGCTCGGTGTCCCCGGTGAACGTGTAGACCGGCCAGCAGTCGATCGTCAGCTGCTCGCTGCCGTCGGGCCGCTTCACGGATCCGACCAGCTTGCCGGCAATTCCCTCGGCCTTCGCCTTGTCGATCGCCGCGGCGGGCTTCCACGTATCCAGGCAAGCCCCCAGGCAGCCGAACTTCATCGGCCACGCACTGTCCTTGTCGAATCGGTAGAGCGTGCGCCACTGCCCGTCCACCAGAATCTTGCCGAGTTTCTCGTTGTCGGCCACGGAAAGCTCCGCGCCCTTCTTCATCTCCATTCCTCCCGTTCCCGCCCCCATTTCCATTCCCGTTCCACTGTCGCCGCCCGCCTTCTGTTTCTTGTCGACCGCCTTCTTGCCGTCCGGTGCCAGCGCGTGCCAGATGCCGCCGACGCCCTCGCCCTTCGCCTCGCCCGCCTTCGTGTCCTTCGCGTAGCGGTACACCGGCCAGCCGCCGAGGGTCAGTTGCTTGCTGCCGTCGGTCCGGTCCACCGAGCCCAGGAGGGCGGCGTCGATGCCCGCGGCGGCCGAGGCGTCGTCCGACGGGACCGCGGGCCAGGTCGTGGCGCAGTCCCCGTCGCAGTTGGACTTCGGGGGCTGGGGCGTGTCCTTGTCGAAGCGGTAGAGGGCCATCCCGGCGCTGTCGGTCACCACGCTGCCCACGCTCGCGATGTCCCGTACGGACAGCTGCCCGGCCGAACCGGCCTTGCCGGAGCCCGATCCGACGTCCGAGCCCGACCCGGAGCCGGCGGCGCCCGCTCCGTAGCCCGTGTCGTATGCGCCTCCGAGGGCCTTGCCGGCACCCGCCGGCTGTACGGAATTCGCGTTGCGTGCGGCGCCGTTGTCGCTGCTTCCGCATCCTGCCGCGAGCAGCAGAACCGCGGCCACCGATCCGACCGTTGAGATACGACGCATCTTGTTCACGATCTCTCCTTCGGGTTGAACCCGGGGGGTTCGTCTACTGCCTCATTCATAAGGCCTGACGGGTTCACCGAATTCGAATGAGCGGGAATTTATCAGATCGCGCTAACCCTTGAACTCCCCTCGCCGGCGGCCGTTTACCGCCGGCTCATTCCTGAATGCGCAGGGCGAGCGCGGGGCAGCGCCGCACCGCGCGGAGGGCCATCGGCCGCAGCCTTCCGGGGACCGACATGACGGCCTCTGCCGGGTAGCCGTCCCGGTCCAGCCGCACCACGTCGGGCAGCACGTCCATGCAGAGCCCGTGCCCCTTGCACAATGTCCAGTCCACGACGAGCCGTTCGGGGTTCTCGTCCTCGGGCAGGGGCAGCGCCCCGAGCACGCGGCGTCCGCAGCCGCTGCCCAGGGCGTGGTCGCGCATCTCGTCGGGGAAGACGGCGAGCGCGGAGGCCATGAAGGCCGAGGTGCCGTCGGGATGGCTGCACGCACCGCGTCGCAGCACTCCCCGCATCCGCACCTCGACCGCCTCCAGGGCGGGCCGGCCTCCGCCGGCCACCAGGGCCTCCACGGCATCGGCGAGCGAGGGCAGGCCCCTGACGCACGGGCCGCACTGGCCGGCGGTCTCGTCCGCCATCCAGCGCATCACGCGGGCCACCTCGCCGGCCGGGCAGGTGTCCTCGGGCAGCGGCAGGACCGCACCCGCCCCCAGCGTGGCCTTGAGCGAGGACAGCGACTCCCGGGAGAGCAAGGCGGTCCGCGCCGCCGCCGGCGTCAGCCATTTGCCGTGGTACCCGCCGACCAGGACTCCCTGGCCCGGGGACGAGCCGCACAGCTCCAGGACGTACGCCAGGGAGGTCCCGAGAGGCGCCTCGACGACCGTCGAACCGCTGATCGTCAACATGACGGTGCCCGGCTCGGACTCCAGGCCGACCGAGCGGAATGCCGGCACCCCGATCCTGGCCGCGACGGCGAGCTGGGCGTACGTCTCGGTGTTGGACAGCAGGGTCGGCAGTCCGCTCAGACCCCGCTCACTGGTCCGGACCTTCTGCCCGTTGGGGACGGCGTCCCCCCCGTTGAGGCCGTTCACGAGGGAGGTCCCCTCTCCCGAGACGAAGCGCTCGGGAAGCCTGCCGACGCGCAGGCGGTTGTCGGGCACGCCGCGCTCGGCAACGGCGGCCCGCAGGGACTGCTCCACGTCGTCCCTGGTCACCCCGATGGCAATCTCCTCGGCGCCGATCGCGTCGGCTGCCAACAGGGCTCCGTCGAGCACCAGGTGCGGGGAGTGCAGCAGCATCGCGGCGTCCTTGAGGCAGCTCGGTTCCCCCTCGGTGCCGTTCACCACGACGGCGGTCCGCCCCTCCTTGGTCCGGGCGGACCGGATGACCGCTTTGAGCTTGCGGGCGAACGGAAAACCCGCTCCCCCGCGGCCCCGCAGGTCGATGCCCTCGGCGAGCTCCACGAGATCGCCCGAGGTGTACTGCGGCAGCGGACCGTGCACCACCAGGTGATTGGCACGGTCGAGTCGCGGCAGCACATCGAGTCCGGCCAGCAGCCTGGGCTGGCCGACGCACCCGAGGGCGGGATCGACGATCGAGGTCACTGACGGCCCCTCATCCCGTCGTACGACCCGCCGGACCGGTCCGTTCCCGGCCCGGCCCCGATGCCGCTCGGGACGACCACCGTGTCGTACGCATCGGCGCCGTACGACGGCGCGTACGGCGCCGCCCCGTACGGCGGGAGGATCTCGGTCGTGGGCTCCAGGGCCTGCCGGGGCGAGGGCACGAAGGCGCCCCCCAACGGTGCGGTGGCCGGATCCGGCTGCTGCGGGACGGAACGCCGGTCCGACTGCCGGGCCAGCCGCGCCGTCAGCCGTTCGGCGGCCCATTCCGCGGGCTGCCGAACGAACCGCTGCGGCGGCTTCTTGGGCCGGGGCGGCGCGCCTTGGGGGGTTGCCGCCGACGCGGCCACCGGGCGCACCGGCGCGGCGCGCAGCCTGGCCCGGAGCCGTATGGCGAGCACGCCGGCGACCCCGGTCAGGCAGAGCGCGTACGACACGGTCACCCAGCCGCTCGCGGGGCGGCCGGCCTTGAGCCCGTGCACCAGGGCCGCGCCCCACGCCGGGTACGCGCCGAAGTGCAGGGCCCGCCACCACAGGGAGCGGCCCTTGGTGGCGAAGGCACTGCGGACAGCGCCGGAAACCGCCGTGGAGACGAATATGTATCCGGCCAGGGTGCCGAGGCCGATGAGGATCGGCTGGTCCTGGTCCGCGAACGGGAGGAAGGCGGAGGCCAATCCCGTCTGCGCCTCGGCGACCTTGACCCAGATGTGCAGGAGCAGGAAGCCCAGCCCCGCGACAGCGAGGCCGCGGTGCGCCGCCTGGGCGACGAGCCGGTGCCCGGAGGTGAGCACCGCACGGTCGGTGGCCGCGAGGCCCCACAGGACGGCGGAGGTGAGCGAGACGAGCGCGAGGACGCCCGCGCCGAAGTCGAGGAAGTCCCAGAGATGACTCAGGGCGCCTGCGCGGGCCGCCACGGACAGGGCGAGCAGGCCCGTGAGGGCGGCGACGACGAGTGTGGCGGGACGCACGCCTCCGGCGGGGGACAGCAGGGGCGGCCTACGGGCGGCCCGCCGGCCTGCGGCCGCCGCAGCGGCCACGCCGGCATGGCGTCTGGTGCGGCGGGCCCGGTGTGAGCGGGGCGTACGGGCTGGGGACAGGGGCATGTAGTTCTCCCATACGCCCAGGCCCGAGGCACTCGACCGCGCACTCGGCGCCCGGGGTAGTCGACGGAACTGCTCCGCGGCGGGCGGGAGATGAGGTCCCGCCGGCCAGGAGCGGGGGCCGGAGTGCAGAAGCATCGTGGACCTTCGCAACGCCTCCACAGTATTTATCTAATCGTGACAAGTTCTGGCGCGCGTGGCATCGTCACACCGGACAGCCCCGGAAGATTCCCTTCCAACGGTGCGGTGGCAAGAAGAGTTACGCCTTGTCCGCCATCACACCTCCCCGTCGGCAAAGCTCAGGCAAAGCCGCGGGACTGCAAGTGGATGGCACTCTCCTGGAGGGTGTACGAGGTGCTCAACTCCCCCGTCCGCACTGGCGCAGAGGGGGGAGGAGGCGACCTCGACAGGCTTGCCACCCTCCCACGGGGCAGGCCGTACCCCGGCATGAACGAGGTAACAATGTGCGAACTTCTGAACCGCATCTGGGCCCGTCCCCGAGGCGAATGGACCCGGGTCCTGCGAAGGGAACTCCCCGCGCTGACCGCGGGGATGGTGGAGGAGCTGAGGGAGGAGCTCCCCGGGTTCTCCGCCCTCGTCGACGAGCTCGACGAGGAGGTGGTCAGACAGCGGCTCGAAGTGGCCCTGCTCACCGCCCTCGGGTACCGCGAACCCGCGCCGCAGCAAAAGAACAAGGCCGCGGAACACGCCCACCCCGACGAGGATGAGGAAGAGGAGGACTACGCGGCCGAACACGACCACCCGGACCAGGGAGAAGAGGAGGAGGAAGAGGATGAAGCACACCGCGCTCCGCCGGCCGGCATCCGGGTCCCCCGCCAGCGGGGGCAGCTGTCCCCCCTGACGGTCGTCCCCCGCGAGGGACTCGGCACCCGCACCGAACGGGCCAGGCGTGAGCTGTTCTCCGCGCTCACGAGTGACATGCCCATGGCTGAAATCGCCCTCTCCGAGCTGGCTGCCGCGGCCAACTGGCCGCTCCCGGCCGAGATACGCGCCATCGCCCTCGCCACCCCGGGCGAGACCCAGCAGCTGGCGGCCGTCCTGGACGACGGACTCGCCGGCATGGTCGGCGGCCAGCCCTGCCTGCTGGTCCCGAGCCCGGACCCGGAGACCCGGGCCTCGCTGGAGGCCCTGCTGCGCGGCCGGTTCGCCGCCGTCGGACACCCCGTCGCCCCCCGCGACACCGCTTCCTCCCTGCGGTGGGCCCTTCGACTGCTGTCCCTCACCCCCAACCGCCCCGGTCTGGAGGCAAGGGCCCTCTTCGTCGACGACCACCTCTCGACCCTCCTGCTGCTCCAGGACGAGCCCTTGGCGCACGCGCTGGCCGCACGCTGGCTGCGGCCGCTGGCCAGCCTGACCCCGCGCCAGAGCGAGCGGCTCGAAGTGACCCTGCTGGCCTGGCTGGAGGGCGGCGGTGCCCCGGAGGCCGCGAAGGCGCTGAGCGTGCACCCCCAGACCGTGCGCTACCGCATGCGGCAGCTGGAAAAGCTCTTCGGACCCGGCCTGCGCGATCCGCGGACCCGGTTCGAGCTCGAAATGGCCCTGCGCAGCCGCCGCCTGATGGCCCAGGTACGCCGCCAGAACTCGCGGATCGGCCGCAAGGTGCGCGTCGCCACCACCGACTTCCGGCCGCTGGGCGGCGTCGGGCGCATGGCCCGCGTCAACGGCCTGTAACCCCCTGTAACCCCCTGGGCCCCCCGGCCCCCGAACCCTCGAACCCCCCAACCCTCCCCCGTGCACACGGATTCGGCCCCGGCCCCCTCCCCGCCCCCGCGGAGCAGAGGGACCGGGGCCGCCGTGTGCCTCAGGTCCACCGGCCGACAGATCCACGCACCTGCAGACCTGCGGATCTACGGGTCGGCAGACCTACAGGCCGACGAGGACCGCGGACGCGGCCCCGGCCCGCAGCGCGGCATTGAGGTCCAGCAGTTCGGCGTACGCACGGGAACAGGACCGGCAGGCCGCCAGGTGCCGGGTGAGACCGCGACCGCGCGGGCTGGTGCCGCGGCGCCGGATCACCGCCCCGAGCAGGCTGCCGTAATGGCGGCACCGGGCGTCGGCGGCCGTGTCCAGGTGGGCCCGCAGGTACGCCTCGCGCAGCCCCTCGCGGGCCCGGAAGGCCAACGAGGTCACCGCGCTCGGGGTGATGCCGAGCAGTTGGGGAACGGGGTGCGGGCAGTCGTCCTCGACGAGGGTGTGCCACAGGACGGCCTTCCAGCGCTCGGGCAGGGCCTGGAACGAGCGGGCTACGAGCCGGCGGTCCTCGCTGTCCAGCAGCCGGCGCTGCGGGTCGTCCCCGTCGGGACCGGGCCTGCACCAGGCCTCGATGTCGGGCGTCAGGACGGTCCGGCCGGCGCAGTCCCGCCACTCGACCGCCGTGCGGCGGACCACCGACAGGAGGTACGGACGCCAGACCTCCCGCGGCCCGGCCCCGGAGCGGACGGCCTGGAGGGTGCGGATGAACGCCTCGGAGACGAGGTCCTCGGCATCCTGCGGAGCCCTGGAACAGCGGCGCGCACATGCGAAAGCGGCGGCACTGTGCCGCCGGTACAGGCGCTCGCAGGCGGCCGGATCGGCGTCGCCGGCGGCGTAGGCCGCCCTGAGCCGCCGTATGAGTTCCCCGTCCGAGGGCTCGGAACCGGGGTCGGGTTCCGGACGCGGTTCCGGACGGGGTGCGGAACGGGGTGCGGAACGGGTTTCGGGAGGGGTGGTGTGACGAGAGCCGGACATGGCACTCCTCGTATGGGTCTCAGGGCCCGGACACGGACCCCTTCGGGCGGTGGCACAAACGCCTGTGCGGTGCCGGTCCGAAGTCGGCTTCGGACCGGCACCGCTCTCGGGGCGACGCGGGGGAGGTGGGAGGGGGGCGCCGTCCCGAGGGTTCTCAGCGGCAGGCGCGCCCGTCGTTGATGCAGCGCACCGCGCCGGCCATGAGGCCGTTCGACATGACGTTGATGAAGTCTCCGTGGTCGGTCACCGGCTTGTGGAGCTGCTCGGGGAAGCTGTCCACGGCGAACCGGGAGCCGGGCGGCACGCTGTAGACGATCCGCTGGACCAGCTGCGGGATGGCCTTGAAGCCCTGCTTGCAGTTGCCGTTGTTGTCGGCGAAGGCCACGTGGGTGCGGTGGTTGGCGCTGTCGATGTTCTTGCCGTCCCAGCAGCTCTGGAAATTGAACGTCCGTACGACGTCACTGCCCTTGGGGCACACCGGGTACTTGTCCTTCAGCTGGCGGTTCTCGAAGCCGGTGCAGCTCCACGACGCGTTGGCGTTGGCGTTGCCGTTGGTGAGGGCCTTGGCGTCACCGGTGATGATCCGCATGAAGCGGGGCATGGCCGCGACCTTGCTGACGGGGCTGCCCTTGAAGTCGATGGTCACCTGCTTCGGCTTCAGGATCGTGCCGACGTTGGCGTCCTGGCCGCCGCCGGGTGCCTGCGCGTCCTTCTCCGCCTTGCCGTCGCGCAGGCGCAGCACGGGCCAGTAGTACGCCGACTGGTCGCCGTTGGTGCAGGTGGTCCCGGACTGGGCGAGGCTGTTGTTGGTGGAGAAGGCGTCGGTGGTCTTGTTGCCGACGTAGTCGTGCATGTGGTGGGCGCCGTTGCTCACACCGGGCGCGACGATGACGTTGTCGGGGTTGAAGTGGCCGTCCTCGTTGCGCCCGCACTGCACGGCGAACGATCCGGTGGAGGCGCCGGCGCGGGCCGCGGGCTTGCGCACGTTGGGCTTCACGGTGCCGATGTTGACGAAGTCGCTGCGGGCCGGTCCGCCCTTGGCCTGCTGTTGCTGCTGCTGTTGCTGCTGTTGTTGCTGCTGCGGTGCGCCCTGCTTCGCGGCGCCCTGGGCAGCGGCGGCGGCGCCCTGGGCAGCGGCGGCGGCGGCCGGCTCGTCCGCCGGGTCGGCGGCCGCCGCCTCCTTCATCACGCATCCGCTGAGCCCTTGCAGTCCGGCGGGCTTCTGGCCCGCCTTCCCGAGCGTGTCGGACAGGTTGGTGATGGTCTTGTCACGCTGCTGCTTCAGTCCGCCGAGCAGCGTCTTGCTCTTGGCCTGGCCGGAGGAGAGCTGCTTGTAGGCGTCGGCGACCTGGGTGTCGAGCTGCGCGAGGTTCGCGTCCACCTCCTTGCGGGCCTGGTCGGGGACGTTGTCGAGCTTGTCGCCCACGTCCGGGCAGTCGATGGTGGCGGTCACGGGCGCGCTGCGGGAGTTCTGTCCCGCGAAGGCGCCCTGCGAGACGATCACGACCCCGCCGCCGCCCAGGACCAGGGCGGACATCACGGCGAGGATCTTGTGCTTCGGCCGCAGACGGCGTTTGTGGCCCTTTTGACTCATGCGATCACTTCACTTCGTCGGTCGGGAATAGGGGGAGGAGGCGGGGGCGGGTGCGGAGGGGGTGCCCGACGGGGCGTCCGCGAGGCCGTCGAAGTCGACGAGCCCACTGGCCTCAAGGACCGTGATGTGGTCCAGGACCGTGCTGTTGGCGTCCGTGGCGAGGGCCCGGACCATCGAATTGCGGGTCTGCGCCCGGATCTGGGCCACGAGTGCGAACACCTTGCCGTGGGCCCTGCGCAGCAGCTGGATGAACAGCTGCTCGTATTGGGGTCCTTGGGCCCTGTCCATCTGGTCGAGCCAGCCCTGTTGCAGCACGCTGGGCTGGTTGGGGATCTCCATGCCGAGGGCCTGACTCACCTCCATGACCCTGCGGTCCAGTTCGGTGTGGCCTTCGACGAGGTGCTCCCCCGCGGTGCGGATCGCGGGCCGTGTGCTGCGCTGCATGGCCTGCCGCCCTGCGGGCAGCTCCCACAGGCCGGCGAGCCGTACCTTGCGGACGAAGTCCCGGTCCTGGGGGGTGAGCGGCCCGAAGGCCGTGCTCTGGATACCGGCACCATCGTCCTCGGCCGCCGGAGCCGTGGCGGCCGCGGCGTTTCTCCCGCCGAACTTCTGCACGGGGATCAGCAACGCGATCAGGGTGAAGGCGAGGGCGCCGATGACGACGCCGGTTGCCATCACGTGTCTCGATGCCACCGACATGCCACCGATGGCCGACCGACGGAAAGACAGCACTGCGCCTCCTTGCTGCGTGGACCGGGAGGGGGTGCGCCGGCTCGGTCTCCGGCAGTTGCCCGTGTCCAATGCACCCGCGCTCCCCGGGTGCCACGGGACGCTAGTGCCAGTTGTGGTGCCTGTTCGGAAGGACCATCACGAATGGACAAACATCCGGTCAACGCCCCGAAAGGCTGGTACCGTTCGCGGGCGCTAGCTGTCGGGTGTCGTGGGCACCGGGCGGGTGCGGGCCACGAGCAGGGCCACGTCGTCACGGCCGTCCGGCTGGCGCAGTTCGGCCAGCAGCAGGTCGCAGGTCTCCTCGAGGGGACGGGCGGGGTCGTGGAGCAGGGCCGTGAGCGCCTGCAGGCGGATGTCAATGTCCTCGTCGCGGGTTTCGACGAGTCCGTCGGTGTAGAGGACGAGCTGGTCGCCGACGTCCAGGTCCAGGGCAGTGGCCTCGAAGGGCACACCGCCGACCCCCAGGGGCGCGCCGGTCGGCAGGTCGAGCAGCTCGGGCGGCCGCCCGAGGCTCGTCCGTACGGGCGGCAGGTGGCCGGCGGTCGCGATGCGGCACCGGTTGCGGTGCGGGTCGTAGACGGCGATCACACAGGTGGCCATGGTGTGCCCCAGCCCGGTGGCCGTGTGGTCGAGCCGGGTCAGTACGGTGGCCGGGTCGAGGTCGAGCTCCGCCAGGGTACGGGCGGCGGTGCGCAGTTGGCCCATGGTGGCGGCGGCGTTGATACCGCTGCCCATGACGTCCCCGACGACCAGGGCCGTCTTGTCGTCGGGCAGCGGGATGACGTCGAACCAGTCCCCTCCTACCTCGCCGGCCGCCTCGGCGGGCTGGTAGCGGTAGGCGATCTCCAGACCCGGGGTGGGCGTGGGGTTGTGGGGCAGCAGGTGGCGCTGGAGGGCGAGGGCCGCGTGCCGCTGCTTCTGGTACCAGCGGGCGTTGTCGATGCAGACGGCGGCGCGGGCCGCGAGCTCGCTGGCGAGCAGGACGTCGTCCTGGTCGAACGGCAGCGGATTGTCGGTGCGTTGGAGGCCGAGGGCGCCGATGACCTCGCCGCGGGCGATCAGCGGCACCGCCAGGTACGAGTGGAGCCCGGCCGCGGCGAGGAGGGTGGCGGCCTCCGCGTCCCGGGCGACGCTGGGCAGCTCCGCCTCCGTGACCCGCGCCACGAGCACGGGGCGGGCGGCCCGTACGCACTGGGTGACCACGCGGGTGGTGTCGTAGCGGGCGATCGTGCCGACCGGGTCGGCCGCGAGGGTGGCGGGGGTCGGGCGGGCCGCCTTGACGGCGAGGGCGCGGAACCGCACGGTCTCGTCCGTCGGGGCCCCGGGTGGGTGCTCGCCCGTCAGGACGGCGTCGAGGATGTCGACCGTGGCGAGGTCGGCGAGCTGCGGCACGGCGATGTCGCCGAGCTCGCGCGCGGTGACCCACAGGTCGAGGGTGGTGCCGATGCGTACGGAGGCGTCGGCGATCAGGGAGAGCCGCTGGCGGGCCAGGGCCACGGCCATCGAGGTCTTGTGCTGTTCGGTGACGTCGACGATGGAGGCGGCGACTCCGAGCGGCCGCCCGGCCGGGTCCTCCAGCCGGTAGAGCGAGAGTGACCAGGCGTGGTCCTGATCGGGGTCCGCGGGCGTACGGCCGGTGGTGAACCGGTTCAGCTGCGGCCGGCCGGTGGACAGGACGTCGCGCATGGCCGACTCGATGGACGCGGCGTCCACGTGCGGCAGGGCCTCGTGGACGCGGAGGCCCATGTGTTCGGCGGCGGGCAGCCCGTTGATCCGTTCCAGGGCCGGGTTGACGAGGACGTAGCGCAGCTCGGTGTCCAGGACGGCCAGACCGATCGGGGACTGCGCGACCAGCCGCATCGAGAGGGCCAGGTCGCGTTCCATGCGCCGCAGGGTGGCCTGGTCGGAGATGATGCCGAGGGCGTAGCGCCGCCCCTCGCCGTCCTCCAGCCGCATGTTGCGGAACTCCGCCAGGCGGGTGGTGCCGTCTTTGTTCCGCACGGGGAAGGCCCCGGCCCAGGAGCCCGTGCCGGCCATCACCTCCTCGAAGAGGGCGAGGACCGTGGCCAGGTTCTCTTCGTCGACCAGCAGCTTCGCCGCGAAGTGGCCGAGGGCGTCGCTCGGGGTGTAGCCGAACAGTTCCTCGGCCTGGGGGCTCCACAGTGCGATCCGCCCCTCCGCGTCGAGGACCACACCCGCGACGCCGAGCACGTCGAGGAGGCCGGGCCCGGTGGCGGGGTCGACGGTGAGGGAACCGGAGGATTCCGGCTCCGGGTGGTCCGGGGCCGGGTGGTCCGGGGCCGCGAGGTCCGCGTGGTCCGGGTCCGGGTGGTCCGGGGAGGCGTCCGCCGTACTCATGCCGGGCGCTCCTTCCCGTCCACTGCCGCAGGGGCGGCGCATCGGCCCGCTCGGTCTCCGCGCCCCGGGTCCGCGCCCGGGGTGCTCCCATCCTGCCCCCACTCCCCCGGACCGGCAGCGCAGCCGCCCCCCGATACGGCCGTACGACGGAGCGCGGCCGGTGCGCGGGAACAATACGTGCGGTGTATTCAGGAGTCATGGACCACCGGCCGCCGCATCCGAGCCATCGCCACGTCGGCGAACCGCGCCTGCCCCTGCTGGCGGTTCCCTTCGCGCTGATCGCGGTCGTCACGGTGGTGGACGTCCTGGCTCCGCCCGATGTCCACCTGGGTCCGTTCCTGGTCGCGGCCCCGGCCGTCACCGCCTCCTTCGCCGGGCCCTGGATGACGGGGTTCGTCGGCGCGGTGGCCGTCGCCGCCCAGGTGGCGGTCGCCGTGGTGCGGACCACCGCCACCGACCTGAACCACACCTTCCAGATCATCGCGCTGGTCCTGATCTCGATCTTCGTCACCCTCTTCGCACACCTGCGCGAGGTCCACGAGAAACAGCTGACGCAGCTGCGCTCGGTCGCCGAGGCCGCCCAGGAAGTGGTCCTGCGGCCGCTCCGCGACCGGATGGGCCCGCTGCGCCTGGCCTCCGTCTACCTGGCCGCGGAGGCCGAGGCCCAGATCGGCGGGGACCTGTACGCCGCCACCCGCACCCCGCACGGCACCCGGCTGATCATCGGCGATGTCCGCGGCAAGGGCCTGGAGGCGGTGGGGGACGCCGCCCTGGTGCTCGGCGCCTTCCGGGCCGCCGCCCACCAGGAGGCGGACCTGCCGGCCCTGGTCGCCCACCTGGAGGCCGCCGTGGCCGCCGATCCGGACGGCACGGGCGAGCCGGCCGGCGAACCCGGCGAGGCGTTCACCACGGCGGCGGTACTGGACGTCCCCGATCAGGACATGACCCTGCGGCTCATCAGCTGCGGGCACCCGCCGCCCCTGCTGCTGCGAGGAGGACGTGCCATCCCCCTGGAGGTGGACCACCCGGCGCCGCCGCTGGGCCTGACGCAGTACGTGGACACCGGCTTCGCCCCGCAGTCCTTCCCCTTCGAGCCGGGCGACGTGATCCTGCTCTACACCGACGGCGTCATCGAGGCCCGGGACGCCGAAGGCACCTTCTACCCCCTGCCGGAGCGCGCCGCCGACTGGCCGGGGGACGGTCCGGACGCACTGCTGCGCCACCTGTGCGCGGACCTGCTGGCGCACTCCCCCGGCGGGCGCCTGGGCGACGACGCGGCGATGGTGGCCATCGAGCGCATCGGCGGCGGCGCCTGAACCGGCTGATCCGGTATCCGCCGTGACGTCAGTTCCTTTGGCATGTCGGCCAGTTGTCCGGATTTGAGCTCGTTCGTGAGACGCATGCACACCGGCCCTTCGGGATGATTCGCCCGGGGGTCTTCGTACAACAAGGTGGTGAGGCCATCGCATTCACGGAAGGAAACGGCTCTTCGTGAACATGAAACGCCTCGCACCCATGCTCGCCGCCGCCGGTCTCGTCACGACCGGTGTCCCGCTGCTCTCCGCGACGCAGGCCTCGGCCGCCCCGGCCGCGGAGTACACCCCGCAGAAGCCGGCGTGGCAGCGCTGCAACGCCGATCAGCCCGCCTCGTACGAGTGCGCGACGATCAAGGTCCCGCTCGACTACCGGCGCCCGCAGGGCCGCACGATCGACCTCGCGATATCGCGGATCAAGAGCGAGAACCCGGCCAAGCGGCACGGCGCCATGCTGCTCAACCCGGGCGGGCCGGGCGGCGGAGGGCTCGATCTGCCGCTGATGATGAACGAGCTGATGCCGAAGGACGTACGCGACCAGTACGACCTGATCGGCTTCGACCCGCGCGGGGTCGGCGCGTCCACGCCCATCACCTGCGGGCTGACCGACGCCGAGCAGAACATCGACCGGCCGTACAAGGAGGAGACGTTCCCGGCGGACGTGGCCTGGGCGAGTACGGTCGCGGACAAGTGCCGCGAGAAGTCCGGCTCGCTCCTGCCCTTCGTCACCACGCGGAACACCGCGCGCGACATGGACGCGATCCGCACCGCGCTGGGCGAGAAGAAGATCTCGTACGTCGGCTACTCGTACGGCACGTACCTGGGCGCGGTGTACACGCAGATGTTCCCCGACCGCAGCGACCGCTTCGTGCTGGACAGCGGCGTGGACCCGCAGCGCATCTGGCGGGGCATGATCCAGGTGTGGGCGACCGAGGCGGAGCCCGCGTTCAAGCGGTGGACTCAGTGGACGGCCGAGCGCTCGGCCGACTACGGGCTGGGCGACACCCCGGACGCGGTCTCCAAGACCTTCTGGGACCTCGTGGCCCGGGCGGACAAGGAGCCGATCGAGTTCGAGGGCACGAAGCTCACGGGCGATGACATCCGCACCGCGCGCGCCCTGTTCTTCTACCCCTCGCAGGCGGCCCCCCTGGTCAAGTCGCTGAAGGACGCGGCCGACGGCAAGCCCGTCCGGCTGACCGAGCCCCAGCGGAGGCTGCTGAAGCCGGCCGCCGAACCGGCGTCGGACAACGGCACGGCCGTGTTCTGGTCCGTGGTGTGCGGGGACACGGAATGGCCCCGCTACCCGGAGCAGTACCAGCGGGAGGCCGCGAAGGACAAGGCCAAGTACCCGCTGTACGGGGACTTCGCGTCCAACATCAAGCCGTGCGCCTACTGGCAGCGGCCCATCGAGCCGCCGACGGCCATGAAGACGAAGACCAACGTGCTGACCGTGCAGAACGAGTGGGACTCCCAGACCCCGCTGGTCAGCGGCCAGGGCCTGCACAAGGCGCTCAAGGGCTCGCGGATGGTGCTCGCGATGGGCGGTGAGGGCCACGGCGTGTACCTCGCCGACCCGAACTCCTGCGCCAACGCCACGGTCAACTCCTACCTGACGACGGGCAAGCTGCCCGCCCAGGACGTGACCTGCCGGACGGCGCCGGGCGCGCAGGAGCGCCGCTCCGAGATCGCCCCGCAGTCTCCGCAGCGCTTCCCGGTCCTCGGCGACGGGAGGTTCTGATCCCGCGGGCTTCGGCCGCCGGTCAGGCCGCCTCCGCGGCGGCCTTGATCCGGCGGCCGAAGTCGGGTGCGTCCTTGCGGGCCGCGCTCAGCGCGAGGCCCACCAGCAGCTTTCCCAGTCCGTGCCCTTCGAGGGTGTTGAAGATGCGGACCCGGGTGCGGTCGCCGGAGAGGGCTTCGAAGTCGTACCCGCCCTCGGCGGTGACCAGGTTCTTGCTCTGCTCCGTCCAGCGGATCAGCTTCTGCGGCTCGAATCCGGTGATGCGGAACTCACGGCCGGTCTTCATCCCCGCGTCCTTCACCGTGCTGCGGAAGACAGTCCCCACACCCGTCGGGCCGTCGGGCGTCCTGGTGATCTCCTGGACCCTCGGACTGAACTGCGGGTCGTTGCGGCCGTCCGCCAGATAGGCGAAGACCTCCCCGACGGGCCGGTCGATCTCGACGGTCGACTCGAACTGTCCGGACATGACTGCTCCTCCGTACGCTCCCCCCACGATCCACGATCGCAGACCCGCACTCCATGCGCGCGGCGTCCGGCACCCGGGCGCGCCCGGCGCGGCTCCCCCGCAGCGGCGTCAGCAGCCCCGCCCCGACGATGGCCAGGCAGAAGGCCCCGGCGCCCACGCTGACCGCCGGTACCCCGTGGCGGCCTGCCAGCAGGGTGAGGGCGGCCGCGCCCACCGGCCCGGAGGCCCCGTGCACCGTCCAGAAGGCGGAGGTGACCCGCCCGAGCAGCGGATCCGGGGTCACCTCCTGGCGCAGGGTCAGGGAGCAGACCGCGCCGAGGGCCAGCCCGAACATGAACACGGCGGCCGCCACGGCGATCACCGGCAGGCTGCGGCTGACGCCCGTCACCGCCATTGCCACGCCGATCAGGGCCACCGAGCCCAGCCAGCAGGCGCCGAACCCGAACGTCCGGCGCAGCGGCGCGGCGGCGAAGGCCGCGCCGACCACACCGAGCCCGCTGACGGCGATGACGTAGCCGACGGTGGCCGCGCCCAGCCCGAGGTCGTGCCGGATCCGGAAGACCAGCAGGTCGGTGGCGCCCATGGTGACGAAGGTCAGCAGCGTGAGCAGAACGGTCAGCGCCCGCAGAACGGGATGGGCCCACAGGAAGCGGAACCCCTCGAGGAACATCTCGCGCAGCTTCCCGGTCTGGGGGGCGCCCGGCTCAGCGGCCACCGGCCCGGCGGTGCCCTCCCGCCCGAAGGCCACCCACCGCAGGCTCACGGCCGAGACGAGGAAGGTCGCCCCGTCCACCCCCAGGGCCCAGTCCGCTCCGACCCCGGCGGCGATGAACCCGGCCGCGGCCGGCCCGCACAGGGTCCCGAAGGCGAAGGTCGCCGTCAGCCGCCCGTTGGCGGTGATCAGGTGCTCGGCGCGGACCAGGTTCGGCACCGCCGTCACGTACGCCACGTCGAACAGCGTCTTCAAGACGGCGACCAGCGCCGTCAGCACGTACAGCACCCAGATCCGCGGCCCGGCCAGCCAGACGAACGGCACCGCGCCCAGCAGCAGCGCCCGTACGAGATCGCAGGCGATCATCAGGCGGCGCCGGTCCGTCCGGTCCACCACGTACCCGGCGAACAGGCCGGTCGCGATGGTGCCGACCCCCGAGATGACCGTGATCAGGCCCATCTGGACCACGGACCCCGTGGCCTCGAGGACCAGCAGGGGCAGCGCGAGCAGCGAGATCGACCCGCCGAGCACGGACAGTGCCTGGCCGAGCCAGAAGACGTTGAAATCGCGGTTCCGCCAGAGCGAGGGGTGGTGGACCGGCGCCGGCACCCCGGCTCAGCCCAGCAGGGCGTAGACCGTCGACGTCGTCGCGGACGGCTCCTCGGCGCCCTCGGGGGTCATCGTGACGTCGGCGAAGGCCATGCGCTTGCCGAGCTTGGTCACCCGGACCCCGATCAGCACGTCCGCGGCGACCACCGGCCGCTGGAAGCTGGTCGACTGCTGGACCGTGGTCATCGGCCCGTACGCCCCGCGCGCCGCGGAGATGGCGATGACGGTGGCGGTGTCGGCGGCCGCCATCAGGGCCTGGCCGGACATGCCGCCGCCGTCCCGGGCCAGCTCCTCGGACCAGGGCAGCCGCAGCACGGCGTGCCGCTCGCCCGTCTCCTGGACGGTGAGCCCGAGGGCGAGCACCCAGGGGGCGAAGTTGTCGGCGAGGATCTTTTCTGCGTCTGCGGGTGTCAAGGTCACCCGCAGATTGTGGCGGCCGGGCCCGGCCGCCACAACACCTTTCAGCTCACCACACGTTCCAGCCAGCCGAGCAGGTCGGCGACGACCTGGTCCCGGTCCGTCTCGTTGAAGAGCTCGTGGCGGGCGTCCTCGTAGGTGCGGTACTCGACGTCTGGATGGCCGGCCGCGCGGTAGCGCTCGACCACCAGATCGCTCAGCTCCAGCCCGTAGTTGAGCGGATCCGCCGAGCCGACGGCCACGTACAGGGGAACGGCGGGCGGCGCGCCCGCCGGGTCGTGGAACCGGGTCGAGGCGGCCTCGTACAGCTCCCCCATCGCCCGGTCGTCGATCGCGAAGCCGCAGAGCGGATCGGCGAGGTAGGCGTCGACCTGGGCCTCGTCCCGGCTGAGCCAGTCCGCCGGTGTACGGGCGGGCTCGAACGGCGCGTTGAAGGCGACGAGCGGATCCGCGCCGGCCTCCGCGACCCGCAGGAACATCCGGTCCACGGCGGTCGTGCCGTACAGCGCGACGGCGTCGGCGTGCTCCGGCCAGTCGAGCAGGTAGTGCTGGGCGGCGAAGGAGCCGAGACTGTGGCCGAGCAGCACCAGCGGTGTGCCGGGGTGCAGTCCGCGGACCGTCTCGGAGAGCGCGGCGAGGTCGTCGACCAGCAGCTGCCAGCCGTTCTCGCCGAGCACGCCGGGCCCGGCGTTCATCGTCAGGCCGTGACCCCGGTGGTCGGGTGCGTAGACGGCGTAGCCGCGCGCGGCCAGTTCGCCGGCCAGCGGGGCGTAGCGCAGGGCGTGTTCCCCCATCCCGTGGGCGATCAGGACGACCGCCCGCGGCGGGGGCCCGGCCGGCCCGCCGCCGGGGCGGGGACCGGGGAGCCACGTGTGCACGGTCACGGTGGTGCCGTCGCTGCTGTCGAACGTGAACATCGTGACTCCCGGACCGGTCAGAGGGTGGCTGCCAGTTCCGTACCCTGGCGGATCGCGCGCTTGGCGTCCAGTTCGGCGGCCACGTCCGCGCCACCGATCAGGTGCGGCCGGCCGCCGGCCGCGAGCAGGGCCTCGTACAGATCGCGGCGCGGCTCCTGGCCGGTGCAGAGCACCACCGTGTCGGCGGGGACGAGCCGCTGTTCGCCGCCGACGGTGATGTGCAGGCCCTCGTCGTCGATGCGGTCGTACGTGGCACCCGCGACCGAGACGACACCGCGGTGCTTGAGCTCCGCGCGGTGGATCCAGCCGGTGGTGGTGCCGAGGCCCGCGCCGACCTTGGTGGTCTTGCGCTGGAGGAGGTGGACCTGGCGCGGGGGCGCGGGCCGCTCGGGGGCGGTGAGCCCGCCGGGGCCGGCGTAGGCGGTGTCGACGCCCCAGTGGCGGAAGTACGTCTCGGGGTCCTGGGAGGCGCCCTCGCCGCCGTCGGTGAGGAACTCGGCGACGTCGAAGCCGATGCCGCCGGCGCCGACGACGGCCACGCGCTCGCCGACGGGGGCGCCGTCGCGCAGCACGTCGAGGTAGTTGACGACGTTGGCGCGCTCCACGCCTTCGATGTCGGGGGTGCGGGGGGTGACGCCGGTGGCGACGACGACCTCGTCGTAGCCCTGGAGGGTCTCGACGTCGGCGCGGGTGTTCAGCCGGACGTTGATCGCGCGGGCGGCGAGCTGGGTGCCGAAGTAGCGGATGGTCTCCTCGAACTCCTCCTTGCCCGGGATGCGGCGGGCGATGTCGAGCTGTCCGCCGATGTGGCCGGAGGCCTCGAAGAGGGTGACGGAGTGGCCGCGTTCGGCGGCGGAGACGGCGCAGGCGAGTCCGGCCGGACCGGCGCCGACGACGGCGACGCGCTTCTTCGACCGCGTGGGCGAGAGCACGAGTTCGGTCTCGTGGCAGGCGCGCGGGTTGACCAGGCAGCTGGTGATCTTGCCGCTGAAGGTGTGGTCGAGGCAGGCCTGGTTGCAGCCGATGCAGGTGTTGATGGTCTCGGAGCGGCCGGCCGCGGCCTTGGCCACGAAGTCGGCGTCGGCGAGGAAGGGGCGGGCCAGCGAGACCAGGTCGGCGCGGCCGTCGGCGAGCAGTTCCTCGGCGATCTCGGGGGTGTTGATGCGGTTGCTGGTGACGAGGGGGACGGAGACCGCGCCCATCAGCCGCTTGGTGACCCAGGTGTAGGCGCCGCGCGGGACGGAGGTGGCGATGGTGGGGATGCGGGCCTCGTGCCAGCCGATGCCGGTGTTGATGATGGTGGCGCCGGCCGTCTCGATCTCCTTGGCGAGGCGGACGACCTCGTCGAGGGTGGAGCCGCCGGGGATCAGGTCGAGCATGGAGAGGCGGTAGATGAGGATGAAGTCCTCGCCCACGGCCGCGCGGGTGCGCCGGACGATCTCCAGCGGGAAGCGCATGCGGTTCTCGTACGCGCCGCCCCAGCGGTCGGTGCGCTTGTTGGTCGCGGCGGCGATGAACTCGTTGATCAGGTAGCCCTCGGAGCCCATGATCTCGACGCCGTCGTAGCCGGCGAGCTTGGCCAGGCGGGCGGCGCGGACGAAGTCCTCGACGGTGCGCTCGACCTCGATGTCGCTGAGCTCGTTGGGAACGAAGGGGCTGATGGGGGCCTGGAGGGCAGTGGGGGCGACCAGGTCCTTGTGGTAGGCGTAGCGGCCGAAGTGGAGGATCTGCATCGCGATCTTCCCGCCCTCGGCGTGCACGGCCTCGGTGATCACCCGGTGCTCGGCGGCCTCGTCCTCGGTGGTGAGGCGCGATCCCCCCTCGAAGGGGCGGCCGGCGTCGTTCGGGGCGATGCCGCCGGTGACGATCAGGCCGGCGCCACCGCGGGCGCGCTCGGCGTAGAAGGCGGCGAGCCGCTCGAAGCCGCCCTGGTGCTCTTCGAGGCCGGTGTGCATCGACCCCATGATCACGCGGTTCGGCAACGTGGTGAAGCCGAGGTCCAAGGGGCTCAGCAGGTGCGGGTACCGGCTCTGGGAACTCTGCGTGCTCATTGGGGTGTGCCTCCTCGCACGGGGGTGATGCACCTGTTCTAGGCGAGGAGGGCCCGATTGTGCAACTAGGTGCATAACCAAGTGGCGGAGTTCACGCCCGCGCCTGCATGGCCGAGACCTTCCGTACGAAGACGACGGCGAAGCCGGCCGCCACGACGAAGAGCAGGTCGGAGGCCATGGCGACCAGCGCGGCGGCGCGCAGCCCGGCCTGCGCCTCGGCGGCGGCGCCCATCCGGCCGGAGACCAGCGAGGCGAGCATCGCCGCGCCGAAGGAGACGGACCAGGCGGTGACGGGGGCCGCGGAAACGGGCGCGGCGGCGCGGGAGGACTTCGGCGCGCCGGCCGCCCACACGCCGGTGGCGATCCCGTACGCGAGGAAGGTGCAGCCCACGAAGGGGATGAACCAGATCCCGATCGCCCAGCCCGGGCCCCGGCGGAACAGCTCGGGGGCGAACACTCCCCCGCGTTCACCCGGACCCGGTGGAACCAGACGGCGAAGACCACGGCCGTGGGGAGCATCGCCAGCAGCGACAGGCTGGTGGCCACCGCGAACAGCCACCCGGGCGCCGTCGAGGGCCAGGTACCAGCCTGCGTCGGCGGCGAACAGGAGCAGCCGGGTCGCCGCGCACACCCCCAGCAGCACGGTCAGCGCGGTGGCCGGCCCCCGGGGCGAGCGGAGCAGCGAGCGCGCCGGGGGCGCGCCGAGCGGAGGCAGCGATCTGGTGCCGAAGGACATGACGAGGGACCCCCCACGGGTGCACGGTGGCATGAAAAGGCCCGCCGACGCGGGCGGGCAGCGAGGCACATACGCCACCGGCGCAACCCCGTCCACGTCGCCCCGCGCGCCGGCACGTACGCTCGTCCGGGTGGCAGAACACCTCACCCTGACCGTGGACGGAATCCGGCTGGCGTACCAGGCGGCGGGCACATCGGGCGACGCCCCGCCGGTGGTGCTGCTGCACGCACTGGGCGAGCGCGCCGAGGACTGGGCCCTCGTACGGGACGCACTCGCGCGCGATCGGCGGGTGTACGCCCTCGACCTGCGCGGGCACGGTCTGAGCGAGCGGCCGGCGCGGTACTCGGTGGAGCTGATGCGGGACGACGTCCTCGGCTTCCTCGACGCCCTGGGGCTGCACCGCACCGACCTGGTCGGGCATTCGCTGGGCGGCGTGGTCGCGTACCTGGTCGCGGCGGAGCAGCCGCACCGGATCGGGCGGCTCGTCCTGGAGGACGCCCCCGCGCCGCTTCCCCGCGCGTCCGCCGCCCCCGTACGACCCGAGGGGGAGACGGACTTCGACTGGGCGATGGTGCTCGCCGTCAGGCCGGAGCTGGACCGCCCGGATCCGGCATGGCTGAGCTCCCTGGGACGGATCACCGCCCGCACCCTCATCATCCACGGCGGCCCCGCGAGCCACCTCGCGGCGGCCTCCTTCGACGAGATCGCCGCCCGCATCCCGGACGCCCGCCTGATCACCCTCCCGTACGGCCACCTGATCCACGCCGCGGCGCCCGAGGAGTTCACGCGGACGGTGACGGACTTCCTCGCGGAGGACCGGACGGCGGAACCCGGGCCCGCGTAGGCCGGATTCCGCCGCCGCGATCCGTCAGGCCCGGCGCAGCCGGACCGTGACGATCTGGAAGGGGCGCAGGGTGAGGGCGACCGCGCCGTCCGCCGCGGGAGCAGCGACCGCAGGTCCCGGCAGAGGCCGTTCCAGGAGGTCGGTTTCGTATGCCTCCGCGATGCGGAAATCCGCTGTCAGGGAGGCCGTCGCGCGGCCGCCGCGGGATTCGTAGAGGCGGACGATCACGTCGCCGCCGCGGTCCTCGGCCAGTTTGACCGCCTCGACCACGACCGCGTCGTTGTCCACGGCCAGCAGCGGGGCCACCGGTGCCGCCCCCCGGACCACCCGCTCCGGAAGGTTCAGCGCGTGGCCCTCGCGTACCGCGTCCGCGATCTCCGCCCCCGGCGCGAGGGAGAACCGCAGGGTGTGGCCGCCCTGGTCGGTCTCCGGGTCCGGATAGCGCGGGGCCCGCAGGAGGGAGAGGCGGACCGTGGTGGTCTGGCCCCCGTCCGGCCGCACGTCGCGGGTCACGTCGTGGCCGTACGTGGAATCGTTGAGGATCGCCGTCCCCCACCCCGGCTCCTCCACGTGGATCCAGCGGTGCGCGCAGATCTCGAACTTGGCGGCCTCCCACGAGGTGTTCGTGTGGGTCGCCCGGTACACGTGCCCGAACTGGGTCTCGGAGGCGGACCGTTCGGCCTTCACGTCCAGCGGGAAGGCGGCCTTCAGGAATTTCTCCGTCTCGTGCCAGTCCACCTCCGTGACCATGTCCACCGTCTTGGCACCCGCCCGCAGCGTGATCGACTGGACTGCCGCCGAGCGGCCGAAGGAGCGGGAGACCCGGACCGTCACCGCGTCCGGGCCGGCCTGCGCCACCTCCAGCGCGTCCAGATCGACCAGGTCGGTCACGCTGTTGCGGTAGAACGCGTCGATGTCCCACGCGTCCCACATGTTGGGGAAGTCGGGGTGGATCTGGAGCAGGTTCGCGGCCCGCCCGGGGGCCAGCGCCTCCCGGCGCGCCTCCAGGTCGTACGCCGACACGAGCAGCCCGCGGCCGTCGATCTCCACCAGCAGCCGCCCGTTGGCGATGACGTGCCCGCCGCCGTGCCGCTCCTCCACGGTGACCGGCTGCTGCCCGGCAGCCGCCTGAGGCACTCCCGCGCCGCCCGCCGGGATGCCTCGCCGGGCGTGCGGGGCGCAGTTGAAGACCAGCTCCTCGGCGCCCTCCCCCGCCAGCGCCGACTGCGCGGCCGACGTGATGCCGCGCAGCTCTTCCCGTACCCGCGCGTAGGTCGCGCGCGCCTCGCGGTGCACCCAGGCGATGGACGATCCGGGGAGGATGTCGTGGAACTGGTGGAGCAGCACGGTCTTCCAGATCCGCTCCAGGTCCTCGTACGGATACCCGTACCCCGGCACCCGGACCGCGGCGCTCGCCGCCCACGACTCGGCCTCGCGCAGCAGCGATTCGCTGTGCCGGTTGCCCTGCTTGGTCTTGGCCTGCGAGGTGTACGTGCCGCGGTGCAGCTCCAGGTACAGCTCGCCGGCCCAGACGGGCGCGTCCGCGTACTCGGCGTGCGCCTTCTCGAAGAACGCGTCGGGCCGCTCGATCTCCACGCGCGGGGAGCCTTCGAGGTCCCGCTGGCGCCGGGCCCGGGCCAGGTGCTCGCGGGTGGGGCCGCCACCGCCGTCGCCCCAGCCGAAGGGCACGAGGGAGCGCGAACCCCGGCCCTTCTCACGGTAGTTGGCTGCCGCGTGCGCCAACTGCGCACCGCCGAGATTGCTGTTGTAGGTGTCGACGGGCGGGAAGTGGGTGAAGACACGGGTGCCGTCGATGCCCTCCCACCAGAAGGTGTGGTGCGGGAACGCGTTCACCTGCGACCAGCAGATCTTCTGCGTCAGGAACCACTTCGAGCCGGACAGCTTCACGATCTGCGGCATCGCGGCGGTGTAGCCGAAGGAGTCGGGAAGCCAGACGTTGTGGGTCTCGATGCCGAACTCGTCCAGGAAGAACTTCTTCCCGTACAGGAACTGGCGGGCCATGGCCTCGCCGCCCACCATGTTGGTGTCGGACTCCACCCACATGCCGCCGACCGGCACGAACTGCCCGTCCGCGATCTTCTTCTTGATCCGCTCGAAGAGCTCGGGCCGGTGGGTCTTGATCCAGTCCAGCTGCTGCGCCTGCGACATGGCGAAGACGAACTCGGGGTGCGCGTCCATCAGGTTGACCATGTTGGACGTGGTCCGGGAGACCTTGCGGACCGTCTCGCGCAGCGGCCACAGCCAGGCGGAGTCGATGTGGGCGTGGCCTACCGCGCTGATCCGGTGGGCGGAGGCGCGGGCGGGCGCGGCGAGCACGCCGGTCAGGCGCGCGCGGGCGGCGGCCGCCGTCCCGGGGACGTCGCCGAGGTCCACCGCGTCGAGGGCCGCGTCGACCGCGCGCAGGATCTCGTACCGCCGCGCATCGGCCTCGCCGAGCTGCGTCATCAGGTCGTAGAGGACCTCCAGGTCCTGTACGAGTTCCCAGACCTCGGTCTCGAAGACGGCCAGGTCCATCCGGGCGAGCCGGTAGAGGGGCTGGTCGCCGCTGGTCTGCCGGTCCCCCTCGTACGTCGCCGAGTGGTCGACCAGGACCGGGTTCGAGGCGGCCTCCACGTACCACTCGACCTGTTCGCCGCCGGCTGCCGAGTCGGCCACGCGCACCCAGTCGTTGTACGGGTTCAGCGCCTTGACCTCGCCGCCGTCGGCCCGGTGGACCAGTCCCTCGCACTGGAAGCCGGGCATCATGCGGTCGAAGCCGAGGTCGAGGACGGCCTCGACCGTACGGCCTGCCCAGTCGGCCGGGACGGTGCCCGTGACCTTGAACCAGGTGGTGCCCCAGGCCGGGCCCCACGTCTCGCCGATCGCGCAGGGTCCGTACGGGGCCGCCAGCCCGTCGGCGACCGGCACGGGCTCGCCCGGTGCCTCCCAGCGGCCGATCTCCAGCGGGACCGCACGGGAGTGGACGGCGGGCTTGATGCGCTCCTTGAGGACCCTGCGCAGGCGGTGTTCGGTGATGCTGCGGTCGTCGTGCATGACGGCTGCTCCAAGGGAGGGAGGGTTCGTATGACGGCAGGAGAGGGAGGCGGGGCTCAGATCTTGACGGCTCCCTCGCCCACTCCCTTGAAGAAGAAACGCTGGAGGGCGAAGAAGAGCAGCATGATCGGCAGGAGCGCCGCCATCGCGCCGGCGGCGATGATCCGCTGGTCGTTCGTGGTGGTGGCGCCGGCCAGGGACTTCAGGCCGAGCTGGAGGGTGTAGTGGTCGCTGTCGGTGAGGACCAGGAGCGGCCAGAGGAAATCGTCCCAGGCGCCCATGAAGCTGGTGATGCAGACGACGGCCAGGGCCCCCTTGGCGGCGGGGAGGAAGAGCCGGGTGAACCGGGTCCATTCACCGGCACCGTCCAGGACCGCCGACTCCTCCACCTCCTTGGGCACGGCGAGGAAGGCCGAGCGCATGATCATGATGTTGAGGACGGAGACCGCGCCGGGCAGCCAGACCCCGATGAGGGTGTCGACCAGGCCCATCTCGCGGACGGTCAGGAACATCGAGATCATCACGGACTCGAAGGGGAACATGAGGGTGGCCACCAGCACCGTGAAGACGGACTTGCGGCCCTTCCACCCGGCCCGGGAGAGGGCGTACCCGCCCATCGCCGCGAACAGCATGTTCGAGGTGATCGCGAGGGCGGCCACGATCAGCGTGTTGCCGACGTACTGGAGCAGCGGGAACGAGTCGGCGACGAGCACGTAGTTGTCGAGCGTGGGGCGCGCGGGCAGCACGCCGTCGTACACGTTCTCGGTGCGGCCGCGGATCGAGGTCAGGAACTGCCAGACGATCGGCCCGAGCATCACGACGAGCATCAGGACCAGCGTGGCGTACCGGACGACGAGCCCGAGCCTCCCGCGGGGCGTGGCGGTCACCTCTCGTCCCCCTTCGACAGCCGGCGGCCCAGCAGGCTGAAGACCAGGGTCAGCAGGAACAGCAGGATGGAGATGGCGGAGGCGTAGCCGGTCTCGCCGGAGAAGCCGAGGCCGACCTGCCGGATGAGGAAGGGCAGGGTGCGGGCGCCGCCGCCGGGGCCGCCGCTCTCGCCGCCCAGGATGTAGATCTCGGTGAAGACGCGCAGCGCGGAGATGGCCGACAGGGTGCCCACCAGCAGCATCATCGGCTTCACCTGGGGGACGGTGATGCTGAAGAAGCGGCGTACGGGGCCGGCGCCGTCGAGCGCGGCGGCTTCGTGGAGCGACGGGGACACGTTCCCGAGCGCGGCGAGGTAGAACACCATGTAGTAGCCGAGACCCTTCCACACGGTCACGATCATGGCGGAGACCAGCAGCATGGTGCTGTCGGTCAGGAACGGGACCGGCTCCGAGACGATGCTCAGCTTCCGGAACACGGTGTTGACGAGCCCGTCGCTGCGCAGCACCCACTGCCAGATCAGGCCGACGACCACGGCGGAGGCGATCACCGGGGTGTAGAAGGCCGAGCGGAAGAACCCGATGCCGGGGACCTTGGCCTGGACGAGCACGGCGAGCGCGAGCGGCAGCAGGACCAGGCAGGGCACGACGACGACGAGGTACAGCACGCTGTTGCCGGTGGCGGTCCAGAAGTCGGGGTCGGCGAAGGCCCGGGTGTAGTTGTCGAAGCCCACGAAGGTGCCGCCGCGCAGGATCTGGGCGTCGGTGAGGGACAGGATGACGGTGTTGACGAACGGCCAGAGGCTGAAGAGGGCCACCATCACCAGGCCGGGGGCGAGGAAGAGGTAGGGGGTCCACCACCGGCGGTGGACCAGCCCGGTCTCGGCTTCCATGGCCGCGAGGGCCTTGCGGCGGCGTCTGGCGTCGGCGGTCATTGCCGTGCCGACTTGGCGAGCAGCTGGTTCGCCTCCTCCTGGGCCTTGCGTACGGCCGTCTGCGGGTCCTGCTCGCCCTGGATCGCCTTCTGCATCTCGCGGACGACCGCGTCGCCGACCTGGTTGGTCCACTGGACCGGGGTGTTGGCGTCGAGCGCCGCGCTCCTCAGCTGCTCGGCGCCGACCGCTCGGGCGACCGTCTCGGCGTCCTTGCCGTCGCCCCGATCCGCGAAGCGCGGATCGGCCAGGCCCTGGGCGTTGGACGGGTAGATGGTCGCGTTCTTCGAGAACTCCACCTGGTTGGGGCCGTTGGTGACCCACTTGGCGAACTCGGTGGCCGCGTCGAGGTGCTTGGTGTCCTTCTTGATGCCGAGCGACTGGGCGTAGATGCCGATGTGGCCGAGTTTTCCGGTGACGGCGCCGGCGACCTGGGTGCCGGCGTAGATCTGCGGGGCGTTCTGCTTGATGTCCTTGACGAAGCCCGGGGAGCCGGGACCGAAGACGAGCTTGCCGCCGCCGTACAGCTGGTTGATGTCGTCGGACTTGAGGAGGGATTCCTTGGGCATGGCGCCCTTGGCGTACAGGTCCTTCATCCGCCGGACCCACTCGACGGCCTTGGGGGTGTCGAAGACGAAACGATCCTGCGCGTCATTCAGGATCGGTACGCCCATCTTCTGCCAGTCCCCGGGCAGGCGGCCCTTGGGGTCGGCCATGAAGGCGGAGTACCGGCCGCCGGCCGAGGTGGCGATCTTGTCGGCGTAGTCGAAGAACTGCTCGACGCTGGTCGGCGGCTGCGCCGGGTCGAGGCCGGACTTCTCGAAGAGCTCCTTGTTGTACGTGAGGATCTCCGGGGTCACGTACCAGGGATACGCGTACACGCCGTCGCCCATACCGGGGAGCTTGAACTGCTCCCAGGCCCCGGGGACATACTCCTTGGCGACCTCGGGGTCGAGCCCCGCGACGTCGGCCAGCAGGCCGCGGTCGCCGAGGAGCTGGAAGGAGTCGGTGGAGAGGTTGACCACGTCGGGGAGGGCGCCGGCCTGGGCGTCTGCGACGAGCTTCTCGTTGTAGCCGTCGCCCGGGACGTCCTCCCATCTGACCTTCGCCCCGGGGTACTTCTTCTCGAAGGCGTCGATGACGCCCTGCACGTACGCCGTGAACTTGGGCTTGAGCTGGAGGGTGCGGAAGGTGATCTCGCCGGCGACTTCGCCGGTCTTCTCACGCTGCCGCACATCCGCGGCGCCACCGCTCACACCGCAGGCGGAGACCGAGAGGAACGTGCCGGCCACGAGCGTGGCGACGGCTCTACGGGTCGCGTTCGAACGGGTCATCGTCGCCACCTTCGGGGGGAGTTCCGGCCTCACTGCCGGAGCGCGCAGCCCACGCTGACCCCAAATCCAGATCGCGTCAATGCGGCCGAAGTCCGGATGGGCGGGTACCGGTGGGTCCCGAATGGCGGCGGCGGCCGTACAGGCAGAGGAAACGGCCTGAGTCAACACCGCGACAACCTGCACTAATGCGCTTTAGTTCCGGCCCGCCCCGACGCGATATCGATTCCATAACAAAGCCCGCCCGGCACCGGATGTTGACTGTTTACCGGCGCTGCAACAGCCCCCGCACTAATGCGCTTTACCTGACACCCGCCCAAAAGCCTGTTGCGCATGCGGCCTCGGGATGGTTGGGTGCGTCCCACACGGCGTGTAGCTCAGCAGCCAGAGCACCGACTTGCACAGTCGGAGGGCGCAGGGGCAGAACCTGCCACGCCGGCCATGGAACCCGACGCTGACCAGCAGCCCCCGAAGCCGAAACCCGCGGTCGAGGCGCAGCGCGAAGCGCTCGCCGTCTGGCGGCCGTTCGAGGACGATCTGCTCGCCCACCGGCTGCGCGCCGACGCCGAGGCCCACGGCGCGCGGTGGCGTGCCGAGGGCGCCGCCCTCCTGGAGCGCTACCGCGCGCTGGCCGCCGTGCACACCCGGTGCACCCGGCACCACGACCCCAAGTCCAACGCCGCCATCCTGCGGCGCGCGCTGGAGGATGCCGTCGCGGGGCGCGCCCCGGACCCCCGGTCGGCCGGTCTGCTGCGGCACGCCGTCGCGTCGATGGCCGCCAAGCGCGGCCTGCCCGGTTCCGCCGAGCACACGCGGCTGCGCGCGGTCCAGGCAGCGCAGGCCGCCCGGCCGCGGCTCCACGAGCACCGCGCGCCGCGCCCCGGCGCCCTCCAGGCTTCCGTGTCCGACCTGTTGGCGCAGGGGGCGATCCCCTCCGCGGAGGTGCTGGCCGAGCTGATCCCGCGACCGTCCACCGCCCGCACCGCGGCGCAGGCGCGGGCGGAACTGCGGGCCATCGGCGAACTCGCCGTGGAGGCCTTCCCCGGCGCCGGGATCCCGAACCGGCTGGCGGGGAAGCTGTCCCGGCTCGCCGAGGCGGCCGAACTGCCGGTGCCGATCCTCACGGAGCCGTTCGCCTCGGGCAGGACGTACGCGGTGAACGCCGACCTGTTCCCCGCCGCGTGGACGGCCGCCGATCTGCTCAAGGGCACGCCGTACGAGCGCTACCACGGGATCGACTTCGCCGCGGTGCGGGACCTGGCCGAGTCGCGCGACCCGGCCGAGTTCGCCGGGCTGTGCGCCCGGCGGGCCGGCTTGGCGCCGCAGCGGTGCACCGGGCCGGACGGCCCTCAGGCCGTCGCTCTCGCCCGCGAGGCCACCGTCGACGAACAGGCCCGCGTCCTCACCACGTTCAACATGGCCACCCTGGTCCGCGTGGTCGGCATGGACCCGCCCTCCGGGTGGGACGGCCTGGCGCGCGGGGCGTTCACCGCCGCTCGGCGGCGTTCGGCCACGCCCGGGAGCGGCGCCCGCGCCTGGCGGCAGTTGGTGTTCCACCTGTCGCTGTGCGACCCGGGCCGGCAGGCGGCCGTACTCGCTTGGATCGAAGCGGAGTTCACCCGCCTCCCCCGGCCCGTCGCGGCCCGGCTCTCCCCCGCCTTCGCGCGGCTCCGGTCGGCCGTCGATCCCCCTACTTCATCCGGTACTCGACCTTTTCGGCGAGCTTTCCGTCCTTGAAGCAGAAGCGGTAGACCGTCTCCCCCTCACTGTCCTCGGCGGACATGTACCAGGAGCAGACGCTGCCCTCGGGTTCGGCCGGGCCGCCCGACTTCAGGGCAGCCTTGATGAAGCTCTCCCCGGACGGCATCTTGGCGCGGACCGCGTCCTCCGGGTCGCCGACGTTCACGGACCGGTAGACACCGGGTTCGAGCATCGTCTTCCCCGCGGCGTCCACGACCTTCCCGACCCCGAAGACGAGCGCCCCGACCGCCGCGATGCCGAGCACCAACGCCACCCCGCAGCCGATGAGACAGCCCTTGCGCTGTGCCACGTCCGTTCCTCCGTACCTTGCCGATCTCACTGACACCCAGACCTTCGCAAGCCGGCGGCACCGCGCGCTGTCCTCCAAAGTCTTCGGCGCCCGCAACGATCGTCGCCGTTCGAGGTCGGCCCCCCTCATCCGTGTATACAAGAGACGAAGCAAGGACGATACGGACGAAACGAGAGGAACCCACCATGAGTGAGACCATCGAGCCTCTGATCGTCGTCGGCGTGGACGGTTCGAACCACTCGAAGGAAGCCCTGCGCTGGGCCGTCGCCCAGGCCAAGGCCATCGGCGGCCGGGTGCACGCCGTCATGAGCTGGCAGTGGAACACCAACCCGTTCGCCGTGGGCACCGGCACCCCCGACGAGCTGGTGGACGCCGAGGAGACGGCCCGCCGGCGCCTCGCGGACGCCGTGGCCTCGGCCGTCGGCACCTCACCCGGCGTGCCCGTCTTCCGCAGGGTCGAACAGGGCTCGCCGGCCCAGGTGCTCGTGGACGCCTCCAAGGAGGCGGACCTGACGGTCGTCGGCACCCGGGGCTACGGCGGCTTCAAGGCCGCCCTGCTCGGCTCGGTGAGCCAGCAGGTGGTGCAGTACGCGGCCGGCACGGTGGTCGTGGTCCGCGAGGGCGAGGACGACGACTAGTAGTGCTTTGTTAGCTGGTCTTGTCACGGTCGGTGTTCGGTAGTTCGCTGCTTGTATGAGGGCGGGTGAGCTTGCTGAGTGTCGGGCCCGG